>JBKBSV010000162.1:0-2429 GCA_046291115.1 Novosphingobium sp.
GCGTGGCGATCGGCCTGGTCGCGCCGAGGCGCCATCCGGCCCCGCTGCCGGCCTGAACCGGCAAGTGCAGGAATGGCATCAGTTTGGATACATCGCGGTGTGCCTCAAGCAGCCCTTGTGTCATATCGGCCGGGTGGCTTGTGGTATAGCGGATGCGGGCCAGTTCGGGGATCGCGGCCAGCGCCTCGATCAGCTTTTCAAGGCCGCGATTGCTGTCATCCCGCCAGGCGTTGACGTTCTGGCCGAGCAGCGTGATCTCGCGCGCGCCGGCTTCGACCAGCCGGTGCGCTTCGGCCACCAGATCGTTGAATGGGCGGGATATTTCCGCACCTCGGGTATAGGGCACGACGCAATAGGTGCAGAATTTGTCGCAGCCTTCCTGGACGGTCAGGAACGCGCTTGGCCCCACTTTGCGGCGGGCGGGCAGGGCATCGAACTTGGTCTCGGCCGGCATCTCGGTATCGACCGACCTGCGCCCCTCGACCGCGTCCGAAATCATCCCCGGAAGTCTGTGATATGCCTGCGGTCCGACCACCATTGATACGGCCGGCGCGCGTTTCATGATCTCCTCGCCCTCGGCCTGGGCCACACAGCCCGCCACCGCGATCAGCGGCGAAGTGCCATCCTCGCGCCGCAGCCGGCCGATATCGGAATATACCTTTTCCGCCGCTTTTTCACGGATATGGCAGGTATTGAGCACGACCAAGTCGGCTTCCTCGCCGTCCGGTGCGGGGGTGATGCCCTGCTGGGCCAACAGTTCTGCCATCCGCTCGCCATCATAGACGTTCATCTGGCAGCCGAAGCTTTTGACCCGGTAGGTCCTGGGGGGCGGGGTTGGGCGCATGGGAAGGGGCCTATAGCCTCTCGTCCGGTGAATCCAAGTCCGGCGCATCGGGATTGCCGTTTGGCCCGGCAACGTAGCGGACCGGGCCGACATCCAAGGCAAACGGCCTGAGCGGCTTGCCCAGTGCGGCTTCCAGCGCAATCTCGATCCGGCGGCGGCTTTCCGCCGCGATCGCCTTGCGTCCGGGGTATAGACCCGGATCGAACGGCTCAAGGAAATGGAGATGCAGCGCAAATGTGCCACGCCGGGCGAGGATCCGCTTGGCATTGTCGAGCCCGTGCTCTTCGCCGATCCAGCCGATCCATTCCGCAATCGGGCCGTAATCGAGCATCACCGGCTGAACCAGCACGCCCGGCGGAGGCGGCTCCAGCACCCGCAGCAGCGCGGTCTTGAACGGCAGCAGCGACTGGCCGTCAGTGGTCGTGCCTTCGGGGAAGACGGTGATCGACCAGTTGTCAGCCAATGCCTCGCGCAGGGCGTTGATCTGGCCGGCCACGCCGTTGCGGTTCTCGCGCCGGACAAAGACCGTGCGGTTCAGCCGACATAGCCAGCCGATCACCGGCACATCAGCGGCCTCGGCCTTGGCGACAAAGGCCGTGCCGCTGGCCCCGGCAATCGCCAGGATATCCACCCACGAGACGTGGTTGGAAATGAAGAACACGTCGCGCCGCAGCGCCGTGCCGTGGCGCACCACCCGCGCGCCGACCACCCAGGTTGCCCAGCGCAGGAACAGCATCGGGAAAGGCGATCCGTAATGGACCGAGCGATAGACATAGTGCAGCGGCACCAGCACGATCAGCGACAGGATCAGTAGCGCGGCGCGGCGGGCGATCCGCAGCCAGCCGATCAGCGATAGCGGTTTGGCATGCCCCGCGGCAATCGCGACGCGGCCGGCGACGGCACTGTCAGCGGCACTGTCAGCCGTCACGGCCAATGCGTACCCCGAACAGTTCCATGCGGTGATCGACCAGCCGGTAGCCCAGTTTTTCGGCAATCTGGCGCTGCAGGGCTTCCAGTTCGGGATCGACGAATTCGATCACCTTGCCCGTTTCAACGTCGATGAGATGGTCATGATGGGCTTCCGGTGCGGCTTCATAACGGGCGCGGCCATCGCCGAAGTCATGGCGATCGAGGATCCCGGCTTCTTCGAACAGGCGCACCGTGCGATAGACCGTGGCGATCGAGATCTTCGGATCGATCGCCGAGGCGCGCTCGTGCAGCATTTCCACATCCGGGTGGTCGGTCGCTTCGGACAGGACCTTGGCAATCACCCGGCGCTGCTCGGTAATCCGCAGGCCGCGTTCGGCGCACAGGGCTTCTATGTCGATGGCTTGATGCACGAAATGTCCGTCCGGATAGAGAAAAGCCTGCCGAACATAGACCGGCAGGGCGATTCTTCAATGAGGTGTTTCGGGTCGAGCCAACTGCATCCGCAGTTGGCCCGCATCACTGGCCCGCACCCCCGGCCCAACCACCCGTTATATGGCACCCTTGGGTTGGTGGGGCCGGGGGCGCCGGCCGGTGAAGTCTGACCGGGCTGGAAGGCCTGGTCAAACCGGCAATTATGCCTTGGGCTTGCGGCCGC
>JBKBSV010000074.1:0-11705 GCA_046291115.1 Novosphingobium sp.
GCAGCGCCTGGCGGACGCGGACCGCCGGCAGCGGCACTTGCGGGGCGCGGCCCGCCCATCCCCATCATGCCGCCCCCGCCGCCTTCCGGCGCCTTGCCGATTCCGCCAGAGGTATTGACGCCCCAGCGCAAGCGAGAGCTTTCCTGCCGGGCAAAGGTGATCGGCCGCTGATCGATCGCGACCAACCGGCCGCTGGCATCGCGGGTCACCCGGCCAGGGAACGCCGCTTCGATTTCCGGCGTGAGCAACGGGAAGCTGGCGGTGACATCGTTGGAGCGGTTGGAGAACCATTCCACGATCAAGTTGGAATTGGAGATCGGCAGGGTCCAGTTGGCCGAAAGTTTCCAGTCGCGCTGTTGCTCGCGGCGCAGCAGCGGATTGCCGCCGCCGGTAACGGCAACCAGCACCGTTTCCCCGCGCGAGAAATCGTAAACCGGCACGTTGAAGGTCACCGCCTGGGGATTGCCCAGCTGGGCAAGGCCCGGTGCGGCCTGGTTCGAGATATAGCTGGCCTGGAGATTGAGCTTTTCGGTCACCCCCCAGGTCAGGCCCGCGCTCCAGTCAGTCAGCGAACCGAAGTCCGACAATTCGTTCCAGCCGCCGCTGACGTTAAGCGTCAGATCGCCCAGCCCGGCACCAAAATTCTCGCGCCGACTGGTCAGCGGGATCGCGACATTCACTCCCAGAGTAAAATCCCCGCGGCTGAGGCTGACCGGGCCGGTCAGGCTGCGGGTGTCGCTGCTGTCGATCGAGGACCAGCCATAGCCGGTTCGCAAGGTCGTGCTGATCTCTCCACCCGGCAAGCGGACCGGCCGGCCGACCAGCGTGACGAGCGAGGCAAGCGTATCGGTATTGGTCTTGGTCCGGTCAAACCCGGGATCCGCCACGGCGGGCAGCGGCCAGGTGATCGGCAGGGTTCCGGCCAGAGCCTGAACGACCAGACCCGAAAGATCGGCCCGGCGATCAATCCGCGCCCGGCTTTCAACGTGACTGGCATCCAGCGTCGCGGTGAACTGCCAGCGGCCGAATGCCTTGTTGAAGCTCGCCCCGCCCTGCGCCGTGGTGCTGTGGCTGATCCGGTCGAGCGGATCGGGCAGCGCCCGCACCGCAGTGGCCCCGCCCGGCGCAGTCAACAGCACGGTGTTGAGGCCGGAATAGGCGTGGCTGTCGGTGTGCGTGAGCGAACCGTTGAGGCTGAACGAGCCGCCCGTGCCGCCCTGGCCAAAGCCCCTGGTCCAGGCCAGGTCCATCTGGAAACTGCGCGAATCCGCAATCAGCGAACGGTTCTCTGCCGGCAGCGGATCGGTCGAAACGGTCGGGATATTGCCGGAAGGCTGGATCAGCGGCCGCTCGCTCTCGAACAGCGGGCTGGTATCACCGGCCTTGAGCGTGGCAGTGAAACGGTTCAGCTTGCTGATCTTCAGCAGGGTCCCTGCCAGTTCCCATTCGGAAAAGCCGCCGCGCGTCGGGATCGCATAGTCAATCTCCACCCGGCGGCTGGAGAAATTGTCTTTCAGGATCAGGTTCACCACCCGCGAATTGGGCGGGAAACCATACCGCAGGCCCACTTCTTCGGGCAGGATCTCAACCCGCTTGATCGCTTCGGGCGGGTAATTGCGCATTTCGCGGAAATTGGTGATGCGCTGACCATTGACCAGAACCACCGGCGGCCCGCCACTGCCACGCCCGCGGCCTGACCCGGTCTGCGGACTGACCCGGGCCAGAAGCTCGGTCACCGACGATGCGCCAAGGGCCTGGATGTCATCCTCGTTCAGGACCGCGATCGGGGCCTGGGGCGCCTCGATCTGGCCACTGATGCGGGTGGCGACGACCAGAATCTCGTCGCTTTCCAGCGCCTCGTCCTGATCGTCCGCATCCACTTCTGCCCCCGCAGCAACTGCATCGGCGGGTACGGCCTCGGTCTCGGCAGCGAAGGCCGGACTGGCGGCGAGCAGGAACGTCATCGTGGTGAAAGTACGCATGATCTTGCGGTCTGCTCCGGAAAGAGGCGGTATTTCAGGACGGACCCCCCGCGGTTGCCTTTGACCCGGCGATCGCTGCATGACAACAACCCCCGTCGTATCAAATTGTCGCTTCGTAGAAGGCCCGGGCGGGCAACGGGTCTGCGCCAGAGGCTTTCCTTTTTCGCTTTGCGGGTCTATGGGCGCGGCACTTCAACCGAAACTGACCACGGAATACAGGCGCGAATGGCGAAGGAAGAACTGCTCGAAATGCGTGGCACGGTGGTGGAACTGCTGCCCAATGCCATGTTCCGCGTCCGCCTGGAAAACGATCACGAGATCCTTGGCCATACCGCCGGCAAGATGCGCAAGAACCGCATCCGCGTGCTGGTAGGCGATGAAGTGCTGGTTGAGCTGACTCCCTATGACCTGACCAAGGGCCGCATCACCTATCGCTTCATGCCCGGCCGTGGTGGCCCTGGCCAGTTCGGCTGATTTGGCCGCCCCCGCGCTCGTCCTCGCCAGCTCGTCCCCGCGCAGGCGCGATCTGCTGGCGCGGATCGGGGCCATGCCGGACCGGATCTGCGCTCCCGATATCGATGAAAGCCCGCTCACGGGGGAACTGCCCAGAGCCTATGCCCTGCGGCTGGCCCAGGCCAAGGCAGCGGCGGTTGACCGCCATGATGGCGAAATCGTGCTGGCCGGTGATACCACCGTGGCACTGGGCCGCCGGATCCTGCCCCCGGCCGAGAGCGAGACGATCCAGCGCCGCTTGCTGCAACTGATCTCTGGCCGCCGCCACCGCTGTATCTCTGCGGTTTGCGTGATCGACCCGGTTGGCACGGTGCGCACCCGCGTGGTTGAAACTGTCGTCATCTTCAAGCGCCTGAGCGAGGCCGAGATCGATGCCTATGTCGCCAGCGGCGAAGGTCTGGGCAAGGCCGGCGGCTATGCTATCCAGGGCCGGGCCGAGGCATTGATCCGCCATGTCGCAGGTAGCCACTCCGGCGTGATCGGCCTGCCCCTGTTCGAAACGCGCGCACTGCTCAAGGCAGCAGGCTATCCCCTTGGTTGAGTGGCTGGTCGAGACGGGGATCGGCGAAGAGCGGGCGATCCTGATCAGCAATGGCAAGGTGATTGCCGCGCGGCTGCGCTGGCCGGGCCGGCTGGAGGCCGGGCTGGTCACCGATGCCGTGCTGATATCGCGCCGGGCCGGATCGCAGCGCGGCACCGCCCGCTTTCCCAATGGCGAGGAGGCCCTGGTTGACGGCCTCCCGCGCGAGGCCAGCGAGGGTGCGCCGCTGCGGCTCAAGGTGACCCGCGCTGCCATGGCCGAACGCGGCCGGTTCAAGCGGGCGCAAGCCCGGCCCACGAACGAGGCTCCGCGCCCTGCCCCGACCCTTGCCGAAGCGCTGGGGGCCCGGCCGGTCGCGCAGTTCCCGGCGGGCCTGTGGGAAGACCTGATCGCCGATGCAGCCGGCGGCGAGTTGGCTTTTCCCGGCGGCGCCTTGACCATGACCCCCACCCCGGCCCTGACCGTGATCGACATCGACGGCGACTTGCCGCCCCGCGCGCTGTCCCTTGCCGCCGTTCCGGTGCTGGCGGCGGCAATCCGGCGGCTGGACCTTGGCGGGTCGATCGGGATCGACTTTCCCAGCCTGTCTACCAAGGCCGACCGCAAGGCGGTGGACGAGGCTCTGGCTGCGGCCCTGGCCGACTGGCCGCACGAGCGCACCGCGATGAACGGGTTCGGGCTGGTGCAACTGGTGGCGCGGCTGGAACGCCCCTCGCTGCTCCACCGGGCGATGCTCGATCCGCTTGGCATGGCAGCGCGGCTGCTGCTGCGCCAGGCCGAGCGGGTAGGCGAACCCGGCGCGCTGCTGCTCACCGCTTCGCCCGCTGTCCGGGCTGCCCTGGTGCCGGCGTGGGAAGCGGAGCTGGCCCGCCGCACCGGGCGGCAGATCCGGTGGCAGCTTGACCCGGCTCTTGCGCCACACGCTGCTTTCGCGCAGGCGATTGCGCCATGACCACGCCGATCCGCAAGTGCCCGATCTGCGGCAAGCCCCGCAGCAAGGCCCACTATCCGTTCTGCTCCACCCGCTGCAAGGACCGTGACCTGGTCCGCTGGCTGGACGATGGCTATGCCATCCCCGGCCCGCCTGCCCTTGACGAAGAAGAAGGAAAGGCCTGAAAGCCTCTTGCCAAGCGCGCTTTGCTTCGCCATAGGCGCGCTTCCAGTCGCCGGCCGGCCCACCAGGACCGTGCTTGAGACGATGCCCGGATAGCTCAGTTGGTAGAGCAGCGGATTGAAAATCCGCGTGTCGGTGGTTCGAATCCGCCTCCGGGCACCATTTCCAGCTTGTTGAAGCAAGACGATCGAGCCCGGCTTGTGCGTGGTTCGTCCACTCCGTTTCTTTGGTGATAGCGACGCAGCGCGCCTGTCGAGGCAAAAGCAGCGGCGCAAGCACCTGCTTTTCTGGACTGCGAACCTTTGGTTCGGCAACCGGCTTTGCGAACTTGGGACGCAGACCATTATGGTCTGATTGATCTGCGCCATCGGCGGGGCCAGGTTACCGCTTTTCGCCAGAGCCTGATCAATGGCCGCTGCCAGCATTAGTGTGGTCCACTGATCGGCAATGGCAAATCAGTTTTTCAACGCCGCCCACGCCGCCAGCGCCCGCGTACGGCCTTCGGCATGGCCGATCACCTTCTGCGGGTAGCCGCGCACCGGCAGCGGCGGATTGTGAATGGCGGCCTCCGGCAAGTGCGCCAGTTCCGGCACCCAGCGCCGGATATACTCGCCCGCATCGAACTTTTCCGACTGGCTGAGCGGGGCCATGATCCGCACGAACATGTTGGCATCGACGCCCGACCCCGCGCTCCACTGCCAGTTGACCGCGTTCTGGCCATAATCGGCATCGACCAGCGTATCCCAGAACCATTGCTCGCCGCGCCGCCAGTCGATCAGCAGGTGCTTGATCAGAAAGCTGGCGACGATCATCCGCACCCGGTTATGCATCCAGCCGCTGTGCCATAACTGGCGCATCCCGGCATCAACGATCGGATAGCCGGTGCGGCCCTGCTGCCAGGCAGCAAGATCGGCTTCGGCCTCCGGCCCCTCGCGCCAGGCAAAGCGCTCGAACTCCGGCTTGGCGCTGGTGCTGCCATAGGCCGGAAGTTGCAGGATGACATTCTGGGCGTAGTCGCGCCAGCCAAGCTCGCCCAGAAAGGTCTCGGTGCTGCCGCCCTGCCCGGCCGCCGCGTGCCAGATCGTCGCGGGCGAGATTTCGCCGAAGGCGAGGTGCGGGGAAAGGCGCGAGGTGCCCTCCACCGCCGGCAGGTTGCGGCGCTGCTCATACTTCGGCGCGCGGCTCAGGAACGCATCCAGCCGCGCCAGGGCTCCGGCCTCTCCGGGCGTCCATTCCTCGCGCAGGCCGCCGGCCCAGTCCGGGCGGCTGGGCAGCAGGCCCCAGCTGTCCAGCCGATCGCTATCCGGCCAGACCTGCGGCGCGGTAATCTGCACAGGTTCCGGCAGCGGCAGCGGCGGCGGCATCTGCTGGCACAGCGCGCGCCAGAACGGGGTGTAGATCTTGAAGGGGCTGCCCGATCCCGTCACTACCGACCCTGGCGGGGCCAGGTAGTTGCCGTGATGCAAGTGCAGCTCCAGCCGCTTGGCCACGGCGCGCTCGGCATTGCGCCACCACGGCTCATAGTGATGCAGCGCGTGGACTTCGCCCGCACCGCATTCCCCCGCCAGCGCGGCCAGCACCTCCTCGCTTTTCCCGCGCCGCAGGATCAGGCGCGAGCCCTTGCCGCGCAGCGCCCGGTCCAGTGCCGCCAGCGAATGGTGCAGCCACCACCGGCTGGCCCCGCCCATCCGGCGGTGTGCGGGCGTTTCATCGTCCAGCACATAGACGGGCACGACCGGCCCGCGCGCGGCCGCGGCCGTCAAGGCGGCCTGATCGGCCAGCCGCAGATCGCGGCGCAGCCAGACGATAACGGGATTGCTCATCAGCGCGGTTTCAGTTCGACGGTGAAATTACCTCTGGTCGGCACATCCATGAAACGCTGGTCAGTCAGCAAGATGCCCTTTGGGCCCGGTGCGGCAATCGGCATCCGGCTCCAGAACAGGAACGCTTCGGCCTGGGGATCACCCCTGGCCCATTCGGCGATGCGCGGATCGGCCATGCCGGTGCGGCCCAGGGGCGGTGCAGGCGCAGCGCATCGGGCGAATGCACACGGCACCTTGCCATAGTGCCCGTCGGCCGATCGCCACAGCACCTCGCGCTGCCAGAAGGCCGCCGGCATCGGGTTGGCCATGGCCAGCGTCAGGCCCGGAAGATCGGCCCGCACGGCACGGACCGAGGCGAGGCTGATCGCAGTGTTGACGCCGCTGTAACCCGCCAGCACCGCCAGAGCGGTAACCGCAGGACGCGCCCAATGCCCCTGCCCGGCCCGCTCGCGCCGGCGTGACAGCCACACCGCCAGGCCGAGACCCAGCAGGATCCACAGGTCAATGATGAACAGCGTGTCGCCATAGAACCATTCGCTGGAGAACGGCTCCAGCAAGCGGATTCCATAGTTGTTGAACCAGTCGAACAGCGGGTGGCTGAGCGTGCCGATCAGGCCGAGCAGGAACAGCCATCCGAACTGGACCGGCAGCCGCCCTTCCGGCCGCTTGCCGCGCCGGTCCTGCCAGCGATCGTATCCCCACAGGCCTGCTGCCAGCAGCAGCGGCAGGACCAGCCAGGCGATCGGCCCGTGGGTGATCCCGCGCCGGAAGCCGAGGTGCTCGGTCCCTTCCAGCCAGAAGAAACAGGCCGCGTCCACATCGGGAATGTTCGCCCCGATGATCAGCGCCGGCATCCCCAGCCCGGTCCGCCGCTTCAGCCCCGCCTGCCCCAGTGCGGCTCCGATCAGGGAATGGGTGATATTGTCCATGAAGAGCGATCTGACCTGACAAAGTTCACAGGGTTCAGGGCAAGAAAAAACCCTGCACCTCAACGGCCTGCGAAGCATGGCAGAAGACGGGCGGGTAGGAAAGGTGGACTGCCCGCCATAAGGACAGCGCGAGGAAATCGTTCAACCGAAATCCCCGCGCTCCTAGCCTTCGAACCGCCCCCCTCGCCCTAAAGCGCCGGCCCGTCCGCGCTCACCGTCCAGGTCTGGCCCTTGGCAAACAGGCGGGCGAGGTCGGTGCTCTTGCCTTCGCGGGCCTTCGCGTCCTGACCCAGCACTGCATCCTCATAGGTCGGGCGGGGATCATCGTAGATCACGCCGAGCGCCATCGGGAACGGGCCGAACGGCATTTCGACCAGCATGTGCGCGATCGAGCGGTTGGTGACATCGTGGACGATCACCCCCGCCGCCTGCCAATCGCCGTCCTGCACATCGACAACCTTCAGCGTCAGCTTCTCGCGGTCCAGGGCAATGCCCTTCTGCCCGCCGGTCTTGTCGCTGCCAAACAGCATCGGCTCGCCGTTCTTCAGCCACAGCTGCCGGTCTTCCGCGCCCTTGGGGGCGGCGAAATCATCGAAGCGGTCCTTGTTGTAAACGATGCAGTTCTGGAAGATTTCGACGAAGGCCGCGCCCTTGTGGGCATGGGCGGCCTTCAGCACTTCAGGCAGGTGCTTCGACACGTCGAACCCGCGCGCGACAAACCGCGCGCCCGCACCCAGCGCAAAAGCGCAAGGCAGCGCCGGGTGATCGACCGAGCCGAGCGGCGTGCTTGGGCTGTGGGTGCCTTCGCGGCTGGTCGGCGAGTACTGACCCTTGGTCAGACCGTAGATCTCGTTGTTGAACAGCAGCACCTGGCAGTTCAGGTTGCGGCGCAGCAGGTGCATGGTGTGGTTGCCGCCAATGCTCATCCCGTCGCCATCGCCGGTAATCAGCCAGATATCCAGTTCCGGATTGGCCAGCTTGATTCCCGTCGCCACCGCCGGAGCGCGGCCGTGGATGGTGTGGAAGCCATAGCTTTCCACGTAATAGGGGAACCGGCTGGAGCAGCCGATGCCGGATACGAACACCGTCTTGGCCGGATCCGCGCCCAGTTCCGGCAGGGTGCGCTGCACCGCTTTCAGAATCGCATAGTCCCCGCAGCCGGGGCACCAGCGGACTTCCTGATCCGATTCCCAGTCCTTCAGGGTGGTCTGGACAGCGATAGATGTCATCTCGTTCATGCCAGCACTCTCTCGATCGCCGCTTCGATTTCCGCAATGGTGAACGGCTGACCGCTCACCTTGTTGTAGGGTTTGGCGTCAACCAGCAACTGGTCGCGCAGCACGGTCTTGAACTGGCCGGTGTTCATTTCCGGCACGAGGATCCGATCATAACTGCGCAGAAGATCGCCCAGATTTTCCGGCAGCGGCCAGATGTGGCGAACGTGGATGTGGCTCACGTCCAGCCCCTTGGCCCGCGCCCGGCGGACCGCCTGGTGGATCGGGCCATAGGTGCTGCCCCAGCCGACCACGGCCAGTTTGCCGCCTTCCTTGCCCAGCGCCACTTCCTGCGCCGGGATCGACCGTGCCACACCATCGACCTTGGCCTTGCGCGCGTCGGTCATCGCCTGGTGGGCGGCCGGGCTGTAATCGAGATTGCCGGTGCCGGGATGCTTCTCGATCCCGCCGATCCGGTGGGTCAGGCCCGGTGTGCCCGGCTTGATCCACGGCCGCGCGCCCTTCTCGTCGCGGGCATAGGGCAGCAGGGTGCCGTCCGGGCCGTTGCGCTCCTGAAGGAACGAAACCGGGAATGCCTCATAGCTGGCCGGATCCGGCACTTTCCACGGCTCGGCCGCGTTGGCGATGTAGCCATCGGTCAGCAGGATCACCGGGGTCATGTACTGCGTCGCGATTCGGCAGGCCTCGATCGCGCACTCGAACGCGTCGCTGGGGCTGCGCGCGGCAATTACCGGCATCGGCGTATCGCCGTTGCGGCCATAGACCGCCTGATAGAGGTCGCTCTGCTCGGTCTTGGTCGGCAGCCCCGTCGACGGCCCGCCGCGCTGCGAATTGACAATCACCAGCGGCAGTTCGGTCATCACCGCCAGGCCCATCGCCTCGGTCTTGAGCGCGATTCCCGGACCGGACGAGGAGGTGACGCCCAGCTGCCCGGCATAGCTGGCGCCGATGGCCGAAGCGATCGCGGCGATCTCGTCCTCGGCCTGGAAGGTGGTGACGCCGAATTCCTTGAGGCCGGCAAGGTAATGCAGGATCGAGCTGGCCGGCGTGATCGGATAGCCGCCGAAGAACATCGGCAGGTGCGCAAGGTTGGCCCCTGCGACCAGGCCGAGCGCCACCGCTTCCGCGCCGGTAATGGTGCGGTAAAGGCCTGCCGGCACCGGCACGGCATCAAGGTGCTGCTTGTGCAGCTGCCCGCCCAGCTCGGCCGTTTCGCCATAGGCATGACCCGCATTGAGCGCGGCAATATTGGCTTCGGCCAGCACCGGGTTCTTGCGGAACTTGCCCTTCAGCCACTCGATCAACGGCGCACGGTCACGGTCGAACATCCACAGCGCCAGGCCCAGCGTCCACATGTTCTTGCAGCGCAGCGCGTCCTTGTTGCCAAGACCGAAGGGCCTCACCGCCTCGACCGTCAGCGCCGAGATATCGAAGGCCAGCACCTGCCACCTCGACAGCGAACCGTCCTCCAGCGGGTTGGCTTCATACTTGGCCTTTTCCAGGTTGCGCTTGGTGAACTCACCCGTGTCGGCGATGATCAGGCCGCCGGGCTTGAGCGCGCCGACATTGGTCTTCAGCGCTGCCGGGTTCATCGCCACCAGCACGTCGGGGGCGTCCCCGGCGGTGTCGATCTCGGTCGAGCCGAAGTTGATCTGAAACGCGGAGACACCGAACAGCGTGCCTTGCGGCGCACGGATTTCAGCCGGAAAGTCCGGGAAAGTGGCGAAATCGTTGCCGGCCAGCGCGCTCGACAGGGTGAACTGACCACCCGTAAGCTGCATGCCATCACCCGAATCGCCTGCGAAACGGACGACGACGGATTCGGGACTGTTCTTGGTAAGACCTTCCGGTTCGGCGGTTTGCGTTGCCATGCTTCTTCCTTGTCAGGCGGACAGGATCGCCTTCTTCAAGGCGCGCCCTAGTCCCCTCACGCATCGACGCGCAATCAAGAAAAACTGTCCTTTGCGCAAATCGACAAGAGGACTGCGAAGGCCGCTAGTCAAGTGGCAAAAGGCGACTTAACCTGTCGATTAAACGAGACGAGAGAGGATTCCCCGATGAGCGATGACGCCCCCCTGATCCGCGAAGACGTGCAAGGGTTTCTTGCCCTGGTAAACAGCCTGCCCGCACCAGAACGGCTCGATCCGGTTGAGCAGCGCGCTGGCTATCTTGGCCTGAAAGCCATGACCGAGGCTGATCCGCGCCCCCTGGCGGTGATCAAGGACCTGACCTGCCCCGGCCCGGCCGGCGACATTCCGGTGCGCTTTTACGACGTGCGGGAAAGCCGCGATCCTTCGCCGGTGATCCTGTTCTTCCACGGCGGCGGCTTCGTGATCGGGGATCTTGATACCCACAATTCGCTGTGCACCGAACTGTCGGCCGAGCTCGACCTGCCGGTGCTGGCGGTTGACTACCGGCTTGCCCCGGAACACCCCTTCCCGGCCGCACCTGACGATTGCGAGGCGGCGGCGCGCTGGCTGGCCGCAAGCCCCAGGGAACTTGAGCGGACCGTTACCGGCCTGGTGACCATCGGTGGCAGCGCCGGGGGCAACCTCGCCACCGTTACCGCCCGCGCGCTGATCGACCGGCCCGCCGCGGCGCCGATGCTGCTGCAGGTGCTGCTCTATCCCGCCACGGATGAAAGCCAGGATGGATCGATGGAGCGCTTTGCCGAGGGGCACTTCCTGACCAAGCTGGCGATGGACTGGTTCTATTCGCTCTACCAGCCGGTCAGCGGCGATCCCCGCGCCTTTCCGCTGCATGCCGATGCCAAGGGCATGTGCCCCTCGATCGTGGTTACGGCCGGTCTCGATCCCTTGCAGGACCAGGGCCGGCGGATGGCCGCCAAGCTGGTCGATGCCGGGGTCGATACGGTGTTCCTGCACATGCTTGGCCTGACCCACGATTTTTCCACCACCCGCAAGGCCCTGCCCAGCGCGGCCGCCGCCACCGCCAAGGTGATCGCGGCGATGAAGTTGATGCTGATGAAGGTTTGAGATCGGCGGGCTTTGGAGCTAAGGGCGCGGCGATGAACGATCCCTTTGCCCACCTGCCCTATCGACCCTGCGTTGGCGTGATGATGCTCAATCCGGCCGGCCAGGCCTTTGTCGGCCGCCGGATCGACACCCGCGGCCAGCCCGACGAGGGCGGCGTCTACTGGCAGATGCCGCAGGGCGGGGTCGACGATGGCGAGGACCTGCGCGCAGCCGCACTGCGCGAGCTGTGGGAAGAAACCGGGGTGGAGGAACGCCACGTCAAGCTGATCGCCCAGACACGCGCGGAAGTGCGCTATGACCTGCCCGACGACCTGATCGGCAAGCTGTGGAAAGGACGCTATCGCGGCCAGCGCCAGCACTGGTTCCTGGCGCGCTTTTCGGGCGATGATGCCGATATCGACCTGGAACGCCACGATCCGCCCGAATTTGCCGAATGGCGCTGGATCGATCCGCTGCTGCTGCCGGACCTGATCGTGCCGTTCAAGAAACAGGTCTACCGCGCGGTGCTGGACGAGTTCAGGGATCTGATCTGACAGACCCCGTGATGCAAGCCGGATCCCCGCTGGCAGTGA
>JBKBSV010000075.1:0-11065 GCA_046291115.1 Novosphingobium sp.
GCGCGTTCGATGAAGCATTTGCGGTAATGTGGGCAACCGGCATAGATGCATTCGCCGCGCTGGTCGGTCAGCGCCTTGATCCCGCGCTGGCGGAACAGGGTGCCAAGCCAGCCGGGCAGGTCGCCGCCGATCATGTCGCCGTCCTGGCTATAGGCCGCCCAGCGCGCCACCAGCTGCGCGAGGATTGCGGGCCGCCCGGTAAAGCCGCCTTGCAACGCGTCTTCCAGGTTGAGCAGGCAGAGATAATTTTCCCGCCCCTTGCGTACCACCACTGGCTGGCTGCCATCGGCACGGGCAGCGGGCCAGGCGCGGCGGCTTTCGCGGCGCAGCTGGCGTTGCAGCGCCTTGGTATAAGTGGAGACCCAGACCGTGCCGCCCGATTGCTCTGCCCACAGCGAGGCCGGGGCAAGATAGCCCAGCGTCTTGCCGATCCCGGTCCCGGCCTGGGCCAGCAGCAGGTGCGGCAGTCCTTCCTGACGGCGCGGTTCGAACAGGTGGGCGGCTTCCTGCGCATAGGCGGCCTGGGCGCGGCGCACTTCGGCACCCGCTCCGGTCAGCTGCGCGAGCCGGGCATTGACATCATCGGGGTGGAGCGAAACCTGCCGGGGTTGCGGCCGTTCGGGCGCTTCTTCCCATTCCGGCAGGCGCGCGAACAGCCAGCGTTCGGCCCTGGCCGGGGCAGCGATCCGCGCCGCCAGCAGCGGCGCCCAGGCCCAGCGCAACCGGGTCAGATTCTGGAGCGAAGACCATGCCCCTTCGCGCTCGGCCCAATCGTTCTGCTGGCAGGTGGAAAGCAGCGCTTCGGCGGCCTGTTGCAGCAGGGCGGGAACCCCGTCGTCGCCGCCCGGTTCGGGCAGGTCCAGCGCATGGGCCAGGCCCTTGGCGGTCGGCACGACGAAGCGGGCCGGGTGGACGAAGGCGAAAAGCTCCAGCAGGTCCAGCCCCGACAGGTCGGGATAGCCCAGGCGGGCGGCCACCAGCGGCGCGTTAAGCAGCAGCAACGGCGTATCGGCCGCCGCGACGATCGCATCGCCCTTGGCCACCGTGCGGGTCGCGCCATGCCCGTCGCGCAGCCAGCAGCCACCGTGACTGGCGTGCAGGGCGGGAAGGGGCAGGGCGTTGATCACCGGCGCAGTTAGAACGCAAATGGAACACGGTGCAAGCGGTTGACCGCGCCTTTGCCCTGCGCCAGCCTCCGCCCATGCCGAATCCGTCCCGCGCCGCGCTGATCGACCGCCTGCCCAAGGCCGAGCTTCACCTCCACATCGAAGGCTCGCTTGAGCCGGAGTTGCTGTTTGCCCTGGCCGAACGCAACGCGGTGGCCATTCCCTTCGCCAGTGTCGAGGAAGTGCGGGCCGCCTATTCGTTCTCCAACCTGCAGGATTTCCTCGACATTTATTACCAGGGCATGTCGGTGCTGCTGACCGAGCAGGACTTTTACGATCTGACCTGGGCCTATCTGGAGCGGGCCCATGCCGATACGGTCCGCCATGTCGAAATCTTCTTTGACCCGCAGGGCCATACCGAGCGGGGGGTGGCCTTCGAGACGGTGCTGAACGGGATCGAGCGGGCGCTGAAGGATGGCGAGGCGCGGCTGGGGATCAGCTACCGCCTGATCATGTGCTTCCTGCGCCACCTCAGCGAGGAAGATGCCTTCGCCACCCTGGACCAGGCCCTGCCGCATCTGGAGCGAATCCACGGGGTCGGGCTCGATTCATCCGAAGTCGGCCATCCGCCGTCGAAGTTCCAGCGCGTCTTTGCCAGGGCGCGCGAGCTGGGCCTGCATGTCACCGCCCATGCCGGCGAGGAAGGCCCGCCGGAATACGTGCGCGAGGCGCTGGATCTGTTGCATGTCGAGCGGATCGACCACGGTAACCGCGCGCTGGAAGACCCGGCGCTGGTCCAGCAACTGGCGCGCGAAGGGATGACCCTGACGGTCTGCCCGCTTTCCAACCTGCGGCTCTGCGTGATCAGGGATCTTGCCGAAAGCCCGGTCCGGCGAATGCTTGAGCTGGGCCTCAAGGCTACGGTCAACTCTGATGATCCGGCCTATTTCGGCGGCTATGTCGGGGCCAATTTCCACGCCGTGGCCGAGGCGCTGGACCTGACCGAGGCAGAGATCGTGCGGCTGGCCGAGAACAGCTTTACCGGATCGTTCCTGCCGATGGCCGACCAGATCCGCCACCTTGCCGAAATCGCCGAGGTGGCCGGTGGTCAATAAGGTCTATCTTACCGCCGACCGCCTGCTGGAAGACAGCTTCGCGCTGGCCAATCTGGTGCTCGAATCGGGCTTTCGGCCGACGCATATTGTCGGGGTCTGGCGCGGCGGGGCGCCGGTCGGAATCGCGGTGCAGGAACTGCTGGCCTTTCGCGGTGTGGAAACCGATCACATCGCGATCCGCACCGCCAGCTACACCGGGATCGACCAGCAGGCGCGGGAAGTCCGCGTCTATGCGCTGGGCTATCTGATCGACGTGCTGAACCCGGAAGACCGGCTGCTGGTGATCGACGACGTGTTCGATACGGGCCGCTCGATCGAGGCGCTCCTGGCCGAACTGAAGGCCCGCTGCCGCCACAACACCCCTGATACGATCCGCATCGCCACGGCCTATTACAAGCCGAGCCGCAACCAGACCGCGCTGAAGCCGGACTTCTATGTTCACCAGACCGAGGAATGGCTGGTCTTCCCGCACGAGATCTGCGGGCTGACCGAGGACGAGATCCGTGCCCACAAGCCGGGGGCGAAGCTGATCCTTGGCGGTTAGCTCTGCCTTCCGGGTCATGCGGTTGGCCCCTGAAGCGACCGGCGCCGCGCCTGAACGTTTGACTATCCCTGCCCGATGACCAGGCGTCATCGCCCGCGCCCCGGGATGACTTCGCGCTTGCGAAACCGGCCCATTCGCGCAAAGGCGCGGGCACTATGACCGATCAAGCACTCCTTTCCGCCGCACAGGTTTCCAAGGCTTGGCCCTTCGAGGAAGCGCGCAAGCTGCTGAAGCGGTATCCGGACGGCAAACCGGGCGGGGAGCCGGTGCTGTTCGAAACGGGATATGGCCCATCCGGCCTGCCGCATATCGGCACTTTCCAGGAAGTGCTGCGCACCACGCTGGTGCGCCGCGCCTATGAAGTGCTGACCGGCGGCGCACCGACCCGGCTGGTCGCCTTCAGCGACGATATGGACGGCCTGCGCAAGGTGCCGGACAATGTGCCGAACCAAGGGCTGCTGACCGCTTATCTCGGCCATCCGCTGAGCCGCATCCCTGATCCTTTCGGCAAGTACGAAAGCTTTGCCCATCACAACAACGCGATGCTGCGCGAGTTTCTGGACCGCTTCGGGTTCGATTACGAGTTTGTCTCATCGAGCGACCGCTACAATTCCGGTGCTTTTGACGAGGCGCTGCGCGGCGTGCTGCGCCACTGGCAGGCGATCATGGACATCATGCTGCCGACCTTGCGCGAAGAACGCCGGCAGACCTATTCGCCGGTCCTGCCGATCAGCCCCAAGACCGGGCAGGTGCTGCAGGTGGCGGTGACGGTGGTCGATGCCGAGGCCGGGCTGGTCCGGTTCGAAGATCATGGCGAAATGGTCGAAAGCTGCATCCTGGGCGGCGCTTCCAAGCTGCAATGGAAGGTTGACTGGGCGATGCGCTGGGTTGCCCTTGGCGTCGATTACGAGATGTGCGGCAAGGACCTGACCGATTCCGTGCGCGAAAGCGGGCGGATCACCCGCGCACTGGGTGGGCGGCCGCCGGAAGGCATGATTTATGAGCTGTTCCTGGATGAAAACGGCGAGAAGATCTCCAAGTCCAAGGGCAACGGCCTGACCATCGATCAGTGGCTGACCTATGGCAGCGAGGAAAGCCTTGGGCTGTTCCTTTACCGCGAGCCGAAAAGCGCCAAGAGCCTGCACACCGGGATCATTGCCAGGAACGTCGATGAATACTGGCAGTTCCGCGAAAAGTTGCCCAGCCAGCCGATCGAGCAGCAACTGGGCAATCCCGTCTGGCACCTGCTGCGCGCCAATGGCTATCACGGCGGGGATGGAGGCAGGCTGCCGGTTACCTATGGCCTGCTGCTCAACCTGGTCGGCGTGCTGGGGCCGCACGCCTCGCGCGAGCAGGTCTGGTCCTACCTTGCCAACTATGTGCCCGATGCCGATCCGGCGCAGCATCCGGAACTCGACAAGCTGGTCACCAATGCGCTGGCCTATAACCGCGACCTGATCGCTCCCACGCTCAAGCGGCGCAAGCCGGAAGCCGGGGAAGCGGCGGCGCTGGCGGCGCTGGACGAGGAACTGGCCGCGACCAGCGATGATGCCACTGCCGAGGAATTGCAGAACCTTGTCTATGAGATCGGCAAGGATCCGCACTACGGGTTCGAACAGCTGCGCGACTGGTTCAAGTGCCTGTATGAAACGCTGCTCGGCTCAAGCCAGGGGCCGCGCATGGGCAGTTTCATTGCGCTTTACGGCATTGCCAATACCCGCAAGCTGATTGCCGAGGCGCTGCAATAACGCCGCCAGGGGCTATCCGTTTGAATAGCGCCAGCCGCTGCTGCTGGCGCTATGCCTTGCCGCACGATCCCTCTCCGGGTCGGTAAGCAAGGAGCTGATCATGATCCGAACTCGTTCGCTGTGCGGCGCTGTGCTTGGCCTTGCCCTCGCGGTGCTGCCGCTGTCCCCGGTATCCGCCGCCAAGACCCTCAGTGGAGACACCTGCACATTCGAAACCAAGAGCGCGATTTATGCTGGCGGGCCGCCGGAATTTCTGGCGATCACCTGGAACCTCAAATCGGGCGAGGTTCTCTCGGTCAAATGGGATCATGGCGGCGTGACCTGGTATTCCTATGGGGCCGACAAGGGCACGGTGCAGCCTGAGCCGCCGCATGGCTACTATTACCTGACCAACATCGGCATGACGACGGCGGGTTACGATGCGACCCGCTATTCGCTGAAGGGTCACATCGCGATCGACAAGGACTGGCCGGACGCGACCTTTGCCGCGGTTTACGAAGGCACCGGCACGGCATGGATGGCGGCCAAGGGCATGGTGCGCTGCACCTAGGCCGGTAGAGGTCAGGGCCGGGCGGTCAGACCCGGGCGATCAGACCCGGCCGATCCGTGCCCCCGATCACGACAGGTCGCACAGCACCACCGGGTAATTGCCATCGAGCGTGATCAGCCTGGCCGGCAGCCGCAAACGAAGCCGCGCGTGGCTGCGCTTGCCGCTGCGGGGAGTGACGGAACGGCCGAAGTGGCCATGCCGCGATCAGGCCCGCTTGTGGCCAAGGCGGCGCTACCGGCCGCCTAGGGGTTATCCTTGAGCGTCTGGGCAGCGATCCAGCGATCGATCTTGGCTTCCAGCACCGGAAGCGGCAGTGCGCCCGATTCCAGCACCTGATCGTGAAACGAACGGATGTCGAACCGCGTGCCGAGCGCGGTTTCGGCCTTGCGGCGCAGCCTCTGGATGGTCAGCGCACCGATCTTGTAACCCAGCGCCTGACCCGGCCAGACGATGTAGCGTTCGACTTCCGCAGTCGCATCGCTGCGGCCCATGCCGGAATTGGCCAGCATGTAATCAATCGCCTGTTCGCGGCTCCAGCCCTTGGCGTGAAGCCCGGTATCGACCACCAGCCGCATTGCCCGAAGCATTTCGTCATCGAGCGTGCCCCAATGGTTCATCGGGTCTTCAAACAGGCCCATTTCATAGCCCAGCGTCTCGGCATAGAGCGCCCAGCCTTCGACGAAGGCGTTGTTGCCGCCGAACCTCTGGAAATCGGGCAGGCTTTCATCCTCTTGGGCCAGACTGATCTGGAAATGGTGCCCCGGCGCGGCTTCATGCAGGTAGAGCGTGACCACTCCGGTCAGGAACCGGTTGGGCAGATCATAGGTGTTGTAGAAGAACACCCCTGGCCGGCTGCCATCGGGGCTGCCCTGATTGTAGGATCCACCCGCCTCGTACTGTTCGCGCCAGGCCGGATAGGGCTGGATCACCAGCCGGGTCCTTGGCACCTTGTTGAAGAACCGCGGGATCTGGGCATCGACCGCGCTGGCCGCATCGGCAAAGGCCTTGGCGTATTCCTCTTTGGTCTTGGGATGATAGCGCGGGTTGGTGCGAATTTCGTCGAAGAATTCGCGCAAGCTCCCGGCAAAGCCCAGCCGCTGGCGCACCTCGTCCATCCCGCGCTGTATCCGCGCCACTTCGGCCAGGCCCAGGCGGTGGATATAATCCGGATCCAGCCGCAGCGTGGTCTGGCTCTCGATCGCCTTCAGATAAAGACCCGCGCCGCCCTTCATGGCCGAAATCCCGACCTGCTGGCGCGCGGCAGGCAGGTATTCGTCATTCAGGAAGGCCCGCAGGCGGTGGTAGGCGGGGAGGACCTCGGCACCGATGGCAAAGAGATAGGCCTTGCTCAGCGCAGCGCGCGCAGCTGCCGAGAGCGTGTCTGGAAAGGCCCGGATCTGGGAAGCCAGCGGGGAACTGCTGAGCGGTTCGGTCACGATGCTGTCGATTTGCGCCACCATGTTGCGGGTGGTCATCGCCGTTTCAACCACGCCACTGTCCAGGCCTTCGCGGAACCGGGCGATGGCATTGTCGATCACCTGCGGAAAGGCGCGCAGCAGTTCCAGGTTGGCGGCATAGTCGGCCTCGCTGGCATAGCGCAGCGGACCGCCCTGCGCGACCAGCGAGGGGAACTCGACATGAAAGCCGCCGAAATGGGTGAAGGGCCGCACTGCGGTCAGCGTCACCATGTCGGGTTGGAGCCACATCGCCGCTTCGCGCTTGTCCCGGCTGAAGATGTCGTAGGAGATCTGGCGCGCCGGGCTGAGCCGGGCGCGATCGATCCTGCGCAGTGCGGCCAGGCTCCAGCGTACCACCTCGCGCCGTTCGCGCAGCTGGGTATCGCTGAACAGCAGGCGGAAGGCAGCCGCATCAACCCGGCCGTCACGATAGGCCACGCTAAGCGGATCGAGCGCATCTTCGCGCCGGGCGGTTTCCCGAAACAGGGCCATCAGCCGTGCGTCCTCGTCGCCGGCCGGCGCGGCAGCGGCGTATGCGGGAAGCGCGGTCAACGCGCCCGATGCGGCCATCGCGCCAATAAAGCGCCGTCGGCTGAGCGGAAATGCCATGCCGGTCAGCCCCATGTCCGCGACCGATACCATTTGGTCAGCACGTACTTGATGCCCTTGATGACCGGGGTGCCCGCATGCATCGTGTTCTCGTTGGGCCTGCCGTCGGGCCGGTTGTTGTTCCACACCAGCAGCGCGCCGCGACGCGGTTTCACCGACAGGCCGATCTGGGTGAAGCAGGTGTCGCCGCCTTCCTCGACATCGTTGAGATAGGCCATCGCGGTGATGGTCCGCTGGCCACCACGTTTGGCCTCGGCCTTCCAGTAGTCGGCACGGGTCCAGAACAGGTCGAGGTGATACTTGAATTCCTGACCGACCTCATATCGCTGGCCCTGCATCGTCTCGCCATAGGCGTGGGGCAGGCCCAGCAGGGTGTCGATCCGCTCCTCGATCCGCTGGATGAAGGGATCATAGGGATCGACATTGCCGGAACTGCTGGTCCGCCAGGCTTCAACCTTATCGTGCGAGAGCACTTCGGACGGCTTGGCAGTGCGATCGACCATGGCGATCAGCTGCGCGCATTCCTGTTCATCCAGGAAACCGCCGATCGCCCAGATCTCGGCCTGATCGGTGGCAAGCCGGACGGCGGCCGGATTGGCATCCAGTTGCTTGCGGACATGGTCTCCGACCTTGCGCAAGGCGGCGCGATCGGGGGCGGGGGCATCCTGGAACACACTCATGGCCCGAATGCCTAACCGATTGCGGGGCCAAGGCAAACCATTAGAGGTTTGCTCAAGGCGGCGGATTGCGTTAGCTTGCGGCCATGAGCGACACATCTGCTGCTGCCCGCTATTCGCGCGGTGCCATCGCCTTGCACTGGATCATGGCCGCCTTGATCGTGCTGAACTTTGTCCTGGCCGAAATTGCCGAGGATGCTTCCAAGGCCGAGCGTTCGATCCTGATGGGCAATCACAAGGCGATCGGCATTACCATCCTGCTGCTGACGCTGGTTCGTATCGGCTGGCGGCTGGCCCACCCGGCACCGCCGCCGCTTGCAACGGTGAAGGCGTGGGATGCGGCGCTTTCGAAAGTGGTGCATGGCCTGTTCTATGTCCTGATGCTGGCGATTCCGCTGGCTGGCTGGGCGGCGTCTTCGGCCTGGGGCAACGGCGCGCCGATCAACATGTTCGGGATCCTTGCGATGCCGGCCTTGCCGGTCGAGCATGGCAAGGAAGCGGCCGGCCTGTTCGGCGACATTCATGAGACCGCAGCCAAGCTGATGTTCGTGCTGTTCCTGCTCCACGTTGGTGCGGCGCTGAAGCACCAGTTCATCGACAAGGATGGAACCGTGCGGCGGATGCTGCCCTAGGCCAGCGAGGCGGTAATCAATCAGCCCTGCTGACAAGACGGGCCCCGGCAGCGATGCCGGGACGCGTTCTGTTCAAGCGGCGGGCCTTTACCAGAAGAAATCGTAGATCACGTCCACCACTTCGCCGGTGTAGATGTTCACCAATACCGCATCGTCATAGTACCGCACCCAGCGATAGGGACCGTAAGCCTGGGGCAGGCGATAGAAGGACGGATCGGCGATCCAGTAATCCTCTCCAAAGAACAGCGCATCCAGAAAGAAGCCGATGTTCAGCCGGCGAGAGGAATAGCCGCGGTAGGGGGCATAGTAATAGCCGACCTGGTAATAGCTGGGATAGCGGTTTCGCCAGCCATACCAGTCATACTGGTTGCGGCTGCGCCAGTTGCGGTCCCAGCGGTGATAGTGCTGGCCCCAGGTCCAGTTCCAGCTGCTGTTCCAGCCCGACCAATTGTTTCGGCGCGAGCGGTCCCAGTGGTTCGACCAGTTGCGCCGGCTCCAGTAATCGCGATTGCCGCCGTAGTGGCGATCGTTCCTTTCAACCCGGCTGCGCCAGTCACCATCGTTGCTGCTGCGGCGGTCGTTGCCGTTCCAGCCGCGGCTGCCATCACGCTGGCGCCAGTTGCCATCCCGCCAGTCACCATCGCGATGACGGGCGCGGTCGCTGTCATTCCCGTCGCGCGATCCGGCGGCGGGATTGCCCCGGCCATTGCGGCTGCGCCAGTCTTCCCCGCTGCGGTTGCGCCAGCCATCGCCCTGACCGGTCCGGTCGCCGCGCCGCTCGCCATTCCAGCCGCCCTCGACCTGCCGGGGCGGCTGAACCGGCGGCGGGGCCGGGGTGCCGGTCTGACCACCGGTGCCAGACCACGAGCGACCGCCGCCGTTCCAGCCGCCTTGCTGCGGCGGCGGTTCGACCCGTCCGGTCGCGGCTCCGTTGCCGCGCCAGCCGCGGTCTGCGCGTTCGCCATTGCCGCCCTGACGGTCACCGCCATTCCAGTTGCCCCGGCGGGACTGGACCGGCGGCATGGGCTGCGGTGCTTCACCGCGGGCCGGGGGCGACCAGCTCCGCGGCATGGCTTGCGGGAGCTGGCTCTGCTGCGGCGGCTGTGCCTGGGGCGGGGGTGACCAGCTACGCTGGCCTTGCTGCGGCGGGGTCGGCCGGTCGGGCGGAGCGCTCTCGGCGCGGGTGCTGCGCCCGTCGTTCCAGCCGCGATCCCGTTCGGGCGCGGCCTCGGCCATGGCAGGGATCGCAAGCGCCGCAATCGTCAGGGCGATCAGGCTGGCGCGCATTCCGGTGGTGTTCGACTTCACGGCCATGGCCGCATCTCCATCGCTATGTGCCGCACCTCTCGCGGCCCCTATGAACAGGTTGCTAGGCGATTCGTGCTGACGGCAGGGTGAATGACTTGGCAAGGTTCGCGTTCAGGTTCGTGAGGGATTGAATGAACGAAATGGGCGAAACGCTGGATTGCGTGCTGGCTGATGCTGCTGCGCGGCTGGAACGCGCCGCGCGTGATCGGCGCAGCGCGATGCATGTCCCGGTGGTTGGCACTGCGGACGGCGATCTCAGGATGATGGTCCTGCGCGCCTGCGATGGGGGCCTCTCGCGCTTGCGGTTCCACACGGATGCGCGCAGCCCCAAGGCCTTGATCATCGGCAGCGGCAGCCCGGTCAGCGTGCTGGCCTTCGATGCCCAAGCCAAGGTCCAGCTGCGCCTGCGCGGCACCGGCCGGATCGAGCGGCGCGGTCCGGATGCCGATGCCGCCTGGGCCGCCGCCACGGCCTTTGCCCGGCGCTGCTACCTGGCCGAAGCTGCCCCCGGCACGCCCGCCGATCATGCCTTGTCCGGCCTGCCGGAAGCGGTCGAGGGCCTGATGCCAAGTGAGGAGCAATTGCTGGCGGCGCGCGACAATTTTGCGGTGCTGCTGATCGAGTTGCAGCACCTCGATTGGCTCTACCTGGCCCATGACGGCCATCGCCGCGCGCAGTTCACACGGGGGGCCAAAGGCTGGCAGGGGACCTGGGTGGTCCCCTGAGCCGTTAACCTCAGCGCGTCAGTTTCTTATAGGCCAGCCGGGTCGGACGATCCGCCGCATCGCCCAGACGGCGGCGCTTGTCTTCTTCATAGGCGGCGAAGTTGCCTTCGAACCATTCGACGTGGCTGTTGCCTTCAAAGGCCAGTATGTGCGTGGCCAGACGGTCAAGGAAGAAGCGGTCGTGCGAAATGACCACGGCGCAGCCGGCGAAATTCTCGATCGCGTCTTCCAGCGCGGCAAGGGTTTCGACATCGAGGTCGTTGGTCGGTTCGTCGAGCAGCAGCACGTTGCCGCCCTGCTTCAGCATCTTGGCCATGTGTACGCGGTTGCGTTCACCGCCTGACAGCTTGCCGACGTTCTTCTGCTGGTCCTGGCCCTTGAAGTTGAACGCGCCGACATAGGCCCGCGTGCTCATGTCCTGGCCGTTGACCTTCATGTAATCGAGCCCGTCGGAAATTTCCTCCCAGACATTCTTGGACGGATCAAGGTGGTCGCGGCTCTGGTCGACATAGCCCAGGTGAACGGTCGAACCGATCTCGATCGTGCCGCTGTCGGGCTGTTCCTTGCCGGTGATGATCTTGAACAGGGTGGATT
>JBKBSV010000076.1:0-10363 GCA_046291115.1 Novosphingobium sp.
AGCTTCTCGTGGAAGGTGATCCGCGAGAGCTTCTCGGCATGGTCAGACAGCCGCTTCTTCTGATCCTGTTCCCAGAAGAACCGCGCGTCGGATAGCCGCGCGGCAAGGACCTTGCGGTTGCCGGCAACGATCTGTGCTCCGCCATCCAGCGCGGCGATATTGGCGGTGCAGACGAAGGCATTAGCCAGCCGCCCCTGCTCCTCGCCCTCGCCCGACGGTTCGCGGCAGATGAAGTATTTCTGGTTGGTCCGCGCGGTCAGCTGGATCACTTCGGGCGGAACCGCGAGAAACGCCTCGTCGAACCGGCCAAGCAGCGGCACCGGCCATTCGGCAAGGCCCGCATTCTCGACCACCAGGCCTTCGTCGGCCACCAGCACCAGCCCTTCGGCAGCGGCGACGGCGGCGGCCTGCTGCCGGATCAGGTCCTGGCGTTCCTCGTGGTTCACGATCACGTGGGCGGCGCGCAGCCTGGCCGCATAGTCATCGGCCCCGCCAATCGCGATCTCGCCGTCAGAATGGAAGCGATGGCCGCGGGTCAGACGGCCAGAGGCAATGCCGTCGATTTCGAACGGCACCACTTCGCCGCCAAGCAGCGCGACGATAGCGGAGAGCGGCCGCACCCAGCGCAAGGACTCCGTGCTGATCGAGGCCGCACCCCAGCGCTGGCTCTTGGGCCAGGGGAAGGCGCGGATGATCGCCGGGATCGCTTCGGCCAGCACGTCGGCAGTCGGGCGGCCCGGCCTGTCGATCACGGCGAACAGCACGCCGTCGCGCGCGACGAGGTCGGTTTCGGCAAGGCCGGTCTTGCGCAGGAAGCCTTCGAGCGCCTGGCGCGGCGCACCAACGCGCGGGCCTTTGATTTCCTCGCTGACAGCAGCCGTAGCCGCAGGCAGATCGCGGGCAATCAGCGCCAGTCGGCGCGGGGTGGACCAGACGGTGACTTCACCCAGGCCAACGCCGGCCTCGTCCATCGTCTTGCGGAACAGCCTTTCCAGATCGGCGCGCGCGCCGGCCTGCATCCTGGCGGGGATTTCCTCCGAGCGGAGTTCGAGAAGAAAGTCGCGCGTCACCCTGGTCGCCCCTGCATCAAGACTGTCGCTCACAGGCTCCACTCCGGATACTGGGCGGCCCATTCGTCCTTGTTCTTCTCAATCCAGGCCTGGCAGCTACCCTTGGCCAGATCGCGCACACGGCCGATGTAGCTGGCGCGTTCCTGCACGGAAATCACGCCGCGCGCCTGCAGCAGGTTGAACAGGTGGCTGGCTTCGATCGCCTGGTCATAGGCGGCGAGCGGCACCTTGGCCTCGATGCAGCGCTGGCATTCCCGTTCGGCATGGCGGAAGCCGGCGAACAGCTGCTCGGTATCGGCCACTTCGAAGTTGTATTTCGACATTTCCTGCTCGTTCTTCAGGAACACCTGGCCATAGCTGACCCCAGCATCGTTGAAGGCCAGATCGTAAACGTTGTCGACGCCCTGGATATACATGGCGAGGCGTTCGAGGCCGTAAGTGATCTCGCCTGCTACCGGCTTGCAATCGAACCCGCCAACCTGCTGGAAATAGGTGAACTGGGTCACCTCCATTCCGTCGCACCACACTTCCCAGCCCAGCCCCCAGGCGCCAAGCGTCGGGCTTTCCCAGTCGTCCTCGACAAAGCGGATGTCGTGGGCCAGCGGATCGACCCCGATCTCGGCCAGCGATTGCAGGTAAAGCTCCTGCAGGTTGGCAGGGTTCGGCTTCAGGATCACCTGATACTGGTAATAGTGCTGCAGGCGGTTCGGGTTCTCGCCATAGCGGCCGTCGGTCGGGCGGCGGCTCGGCTGGACATAGGCGGCGTTCCAGGTTTCCGGACCCAGCGCGCGCAGCGTGGTCGCCGGGTGAAAGGTGCCTGCGCCCATCCGCATGTCATAAGGCTGAAGGATCACGCAGCCCTGCGCCGCCCAGAAGGCGTGAAGCCGCAGGATCATCTGCTGAAAGCTGAGCGGTTTTGCCGCGTTTGCCAAGGTATCTGCCATGATTGCGGGCCTTTGGCGGATGGGCCTTGCCCGGTCAAGCTTCGCCCACCGCACGCGAATGGTCATCGACGGGCAAGGAGAGGCCGGTTAGGGACAGTATGCATGAGAATCAAAACCCTTGCCCTTGGCAGCGCCGCCGCCCTCCTCGCTCTGCTTGGCCCCGCAACACAGGCCCGGCAGGCCCAGCCCGCCGCCCCGGCCCTCGCCGCTGCGCCGGGGCAGCGGGTCGCCACTCCGGCGCTGTGGAAGGTGTCGGACAAGGACACCACGATCTACCTGTTCGGCACGATCCACCTGCTGCCCGAAGGGATCGACTGGTACAACGGCAAGCTGGCTAGCGCGTTTGAAAGCACCCAGGAACTGGTAACCGAGATTCCGGATATCCCGCCGGGCGAGGCCGCCGCGCTGTCGCTGCGGATGGGCACTCTGCCGCCGGGACAAAGCCTGCGCAGCGGTATGACTGCAGACCAGCTGGCCAAGTACGAAGGCGCAATGAAAAGCCTGGGTTTGCCGGTCAGTGCGTTCGACCGGTTGAAACCGTGGTTCGCCGCAGTGGCCATGGCCACCTTGCCGCTGCAGAAGGCCGGATACTCGATGGACAACGGGATCGAAGCCCAGCTCGACAGGCGCAACAAGGAACTGGGACGCCCGCGCCTTGGTCTTGAAACGCTCGAATACCAGCTGAGCCTGTTCGATGGCCTGCCAGAACCTGTGCAGCGCAAGTACCTGTTCGACGTCATCGACGCGGTGCCCACCATCCCGCAGGAAATCGGCAAGATGGTTGATGCCTGGGTCAAGGGCGATGCCGAACAGTTGGCGGTGCTGCTCAATTCCGAAACCGACGATCCGGCGCTTTATGAAGCCCTGCTGACCAGGCGGAACGAGAACTGGGCCGTGTGGATCGACAACCGCCTCGACCAGCCCGGCGTGGTGTTCATCGCCGTGGGCGCCGGGCACCTGGCCGGCAAGGACAGCGTGCAGGAACTGCTGCGAAAGCAGAAGATCAAGGCGGTCCGTGTTCAATAGGCTGCTGGCGTTCCTGTTCGGCCTGCTGGCGCTGAGCGGTTGCGCCAGGCCAGAGCCGGTCCATCCGGCCTTGTGGCTGGTCGAAGGGCCAAAGGGCGAACAGGCCTGGCTGTTCGGCACGATCCACGCCCTGCCGGAAAAAGCCGATTGGCGTTCGCCGCGGATCGACGCAGCGCTGGATCAGGCTGATCGGCTGGTGCTGGAAGTAGCGGCGATAGAGGACGATGCCGGGACCGCCCGCGCCTTTGCCGCTCTGGCGCAAAGCCCCGGCCAGCCCCCTCTGGCAATGCGAGTGGCCCCCGATCTGCGCGACGATCTGGCCGAGGATCTGGCCAGCAGCGGCATCCCTCCGGCTCAACTGGACCCTTATGAAACCTGGGCTGCCGCCCTGATGTTGCAGCAGGCGCTGAGACACACCGACCGGAGCGATGCCGCCAACGGAATCGACCGCGCCGTGGCCCGGGCGTGGAACGGGCCGATCGAGGAATTTGAAGGGGCCGCCGCCCAGCTCGCCATGTTTGACCGCCTGCCAGAGGCGGCCCAGCGCGCCATGCTGAACGCCGTGCTGCGCGAGGGCGAAAAGCGCACCGCCACCCTGCGCGAGCTGGAACAGGCCTGGTCGCGCGGCGACATGGCGCTGATTGACCGACTGACCAGCGAAGGATTTGCCGGTCAGCCGATCCTGCTGGAGGCGCTGCTGGTAGCCCGCAACCGCGCCTGGACGGACCGGCTGGAAGCCATGCTGCGATCCGGCGCGCGGCCGTTCGTGGCCGTTGGCGCGGCGCATCTGGCCGGCAGGGACGGCCTTCCCGCGCTGCTGGCCGCGCGCGGGTGGAAAGTCACCCGGCTGCAATAGACTGCTTGTATGCTTGCTTTTGGCGGTCATTGTCGCTAACGGCCCGCGCTTCCCCGTCATGGTCATCCCTGGAGGCGTGACGGCGGAATTGTATGAACCTGAGTTTTGAAAGGCATTGCAATGAGCGATACGCTGCACCTGCCGGCCGAGACGCGCGAACGGGCTGGCAAGGGAGCCTCCCGTGCCCTGCGTCGCGAAGGCCGTATTCCCGCCGTCGTCTATGGCGGCAACGAAGATCCCCTTTCGATCCACGTCGAAGAAAAGCTGCTGGTCAAGCTGCTGGGCTCCGGCCACTTCTTCAACTCGATCGTCGAAGTGGAAGTCGGCGGCAAGACCGTCCGCACCCTGCCCAAGGATGTTGCCTTCCACCCGGTCAGCGATCGTCCAATCCATGCCGATTTCCTGCGCCTGTCGGCCAACTCAACCATCCACGTCGAAGTGCCGGTGGTCTTCGTCAACGAAGCCGCCAGCCCGGGCCTGAAGCGCGGCGGTGTTCTGAACATCGTCCGTCACGAGCTGGAACTGGTCTGCGAAGCGGACAAGATCCCCGATAATATCGCGATCGACGTGACCGGTTTCGACGTCGGCGATGCGATCCACATCAGCCACGTGACCCTGCCGGCCGGCGTGAACAGCGCGATCACCGACCGCGATTTCACTATCGCGACCATCGTTGCCCCTTCGGGCCTGCGCAGCGAAGAAGGCGACAACAGCAAGACCGAAGCGGCTTCCTGAACCCGCGGTTGACCGGGACAGCCCTGCTGCCCCATCACAAGCCGGACCGCAGCGATGCGGTCCGGTTTTGTTTTGCCCCAATCCACGCAGGGGACGCACATGCAAGTCTGGGTCGGCCTTGGCAATCCGGGGCCTCAATATACCTTCCACCGCCACAACGTCGGCTTCATGGTCTGCGATACCCTGGCCGAGGTGCACGGGTTTGGCCCGATCCAGAAGAAGTTCCTCGGCTGGGTCCAGGAAGGACGGATCGGCGGGCAGAAGATCCTGCTGCTGAAACCGGCCACATTCATGAACGAGAGCGGCCGCGCCGTGGGCGAGGCGCTGCGCTTCTACAAGCTGGGCACCGATGCCCTCACCGTGTTCCATGACGAGCTCGACCTGCCGCCCTTCAAGGTCAAGGTGAAGCAGGGCGGCGGCACGGCCGGGCACAACGGGCTGCGCTCGATCGACCAGCACCTTGGCCCCGATTTTCGTCGGGTGCGGATCGGAATCGGCCACCCCGGCCACAAGGACCGGGTGACCGGGTACGTCCTGGGCAACTATGCCAAGGCAGAGATGGAGCCGCTGGCTGACATGCTGGGCGCCATCGCCGCCGAGGCCGAGTGGCTGGCCAAGGGTGACGATGCCCGGTTCATGAGCGATCTGGCGCTGCGGATGCAGGATTGACCGCAATGCCGCGCAGTCAGCCCCCGCGCCAAACCACAGGAAGCAATCAACAGGGTCAGCACCGAGCCCCGGTTGGCCTCGCTCGGCAACTCTCCGTTCGGTCCGTGGATCAAGGCCGCGCACGATTGACCTGTCGGAATTTCTGACAAATCGCAGCCGGGATTTTTTCCGTTAACCAGCGTCTTGCCGGGAATTACGAAATTGGCACGCCTGTTGCGTTGGTGGTTGATAACCAAGGCAACAAGGATACACGCCATGATCCGCAAGTCACTCGTCGCTGCCGCAGCGCTCAGCCTGCTGACCGTTTCCGCTCCGGCGCATGCCACCTGGAGCAGTTGGTGGAGCGGCAGCACCAAGCACAAGCACTATTCCGGCTGCGGACACAGCGGCACCACGTCGTCGACTTCGACGACCAGCACCGGCAGCACCACCACCGGCGGCTACACTTCGACCACCAGCACCACGTCTGGCGGCTCGACCACCACTTCGACCACTACCGGCGGTTCGACCAGCACTTCGACCACTTCAGGTGGCACCACCACGACCACTTCTGGTGGCACCACCACAACCACTTCGGGTGGTTCGACCAGCACCAGCTCGGGCGGCACCTCGGTTCCGGAACCGGGCATGCTGGGCCTGATGGGCATTGCCTTGCTCGGCATCGGCGCTGCCCGACGCCGCAAGCACGCTGCAGCCTGATTTCACCCCATCGGTTGGTCCAGCAGAAGCCGTCGCCGGTCATCCGGCGGCGGCTTCTGCCGTCTTGAGCGCGACAATCAGGTCCAGGTTGCGCGGATCCAGCACCAGCCCCCGGCGCAGCAGATCAGCGGCCGCGTTCGCCTCTCGCCCGGCGCGCAACCGGGCCATTGCGGCCAGGTGCAACAGCCCCGGATCCTGCGGCGCCAATGCCAGCGCCGCATCGGCGGCCACAATCGCCCCGGCCATGTCCCCGGCGCGCAGCAGGGCATCGGCCAGCGCGGCCTGTCCCCGGGCATCACCATCCAGCGCCAGCATGGCCCGCAGGCTGGCTGCAACAGTTGCCCAATCATCCTTCAGCGCCGCGGCGTCGGCCGCCTTGGCGTGGCTTTCGTAAGCGCGATAGTCGGCCGAACCCAGCCGCGCCGCAAACTGCCCGGCAGCGGGATCACCCGCATTCTGCGCCGCTTTCACTGCCAGTTCGAGCACCGGCCGTTCGGGATAGCGCACCTCCAGCAATGGCCCAAGCTGCTCAAGCGCGCGCGCAGCGTCCCCGGTGGCGAGTTCGGCCTCGGCCGCCAGCCGGCGCACATGAAGATTGCCCGGCTGCAATTGCAGCACCCGGACCAGCATCGCGCGGGCCTGTTCCGGCCGCCCGACGCGCAGCAGCGCTTCGGCGTAAAGCAGGCCATCGGCGGATTCCGGGGCCAGCATGCTTTCCTGGGACTGTAACTGGGCAACAACCTTGTCCCATTGCCCTTGCACCGCGGCAAGCCGCAGACGCGTGGCCCCGACGGCACTGCCGATCACGGGCAGCTCGGCAGCCTTGTCGACCAGCGTCACCGCCTCGGCCGGACGGTCTGCAAGTTCAAGCACCTGGGCCTGGGCCAGCAGCGGTTCTGGTCGGCTTGGCGCCTTGGCCGCCGCAGCGGCAAAGGCCTCGAGTGCGGCCGCGCTCTGGCCGGTCATGACCGCCAGATCACCCTCCAGCAGAAGCGCTTCATAGCTGCCGGGCGCCACCTTGCGCAGCGCCTCCAGCACCCGAGCGGCACCGACCGGGTTGCCGGCGAGCACCTGCAAGCGCCCGTAATCGAAGGCGAGCCGGACGGACGGGGCATCACGCAGGCCTTGCTCGAACAGGTCAATCGCCTCGGCCGCGCGGCCATCCCGGACCAGCGCATTGGCCCTGATCCGCAAGCCTTCTGCAGAGGCGTCGGCACCCAGCAAGGCCAGCGTTGCTCGCGGCTGCCCCTTGATCAGCAGGGCTTCGGCCCGCAGATGCACGGCCCCGGGAGCGTCCTTCGCTGCAGGGCCAAGCCGGTCCAGCGTGCCCAGCGCCCCATCGGCGTCATTGAGCCGGACTTGTGCCGCCGCCAGCAGCAGCGCGGCCGCCCGGTTGCCCGGATCCTCCTTCAGCAGCGCAGCAAGGCCAGTTTGCGCGGCGGAATAGTCATGCGCGGCCATGCTCGCCTGCGCCTCGGCAAGGCGCTCTTGCGGCGAGGCGGCGCAGGCAGCGAGCAGCAGGGCCAGGGCCAAAGGGGCGTGACGGAGAGATCTCATGCCAGGCATCCTATCCCCTTCCCCTGAAAATTGGGTGAAAACCGCGCATGGCCCTGCGCCAACTGGTCAAACGGCGCCGGCCCCGCTATGGGCGCGCGCTGACAGACTTTCGGAGCAGATAATGGGATTTCGTTGCGGTATCGTGGGCCTGCCGAATGTCGGCAAAAGCACCCTGTTCAATGCGCTGACCGAAACGCAGGCGGCGCAGGCGGCGAACTACCCGTTCTGCACGATCGAGCCGAACGTCGGCAATGTCGGTGTGCCCGATCCCCGGCTGGATGAACTGGCCCGGGTTGCCGGGAGCCAGAAGATCATCCCGACCCAGCTCGGCTTCGTCGATATCGCCGGGCTGGTGCGCGGTGCGTCGAAGGGCGAGGGTCTGGGCAATCAGTTCCTCGGCAACATCCGCGAGGTCGACGCGATCGTTCACGTGCTACGCTGCTTTGAGAACGACGACATCCAGCACGTCGACAACAAGGTCGATCCTATTTCCGACGCCGAAACGGTCGAGACCGAACTGATGCTGTCCGATCTGGAAAGCCTGGAAAAGCGCGTTCCCGCTGCGCAGAAAAAGGCCGCGCAAGGGGACAAGGACGCCAAGCTTTTGGTCTCCGTGCTGCAGCCCGCCCTTGATCTGCTGCGCGAAGGCAAGCCGGCGCGTCTCGCCCGCCCCGATGGCGAGGACGAACTGCGGGTGTTCAATCAGGCCCAGCTGCTTACCGCCAAGCCGGTCCTTTATGTCTGCAATGTCGAGGAAGAGAGCGCCGCCAAGGGCAACGCCCACTCTGCCAGGGTCTTCGAAAAGGCCAAGGCTGAAGGCGCAAACGCGGTAATCGTCTCGGCCGCGATCGAGGCCGATCTGATCACCATGGAGCCGGAGGACCGGCTGGTCTTCCTCAAGGAAATGGGCCTCCACGAAACCGGCCTCGCCCGGGTGATCCGCGCCGGTTACGATCTGCTGCACCTGATCACCTTCTTCACCGTCGGCCCCAAGGAAGCTCGGGCCTGGACGGTGCATCAGGGCGCCAAGGCCCCCGAAGCCGCCGGTGAGATCCACTCCGACATGCAGCGCGGCTTCATCCGGGCCGAGACCATTGCCTATCACGACTACGTCACCCTTGGCGGGGAAACGGGCGCCAAGGAAGCCGGCAAGCTGCGCCAGGAAGGCAAGGAATACGTGGTCCAGGACGGCGACGTGATGCACTTCAAGTTCAACGTGTGATTGATTGCAGGGCAATGCGGACCTAAGGTATCCTCATGGCTCAACGCCTGTTCCTGATCGTGTTGTCCTTTTGCCTGGCGTTGCCGGCCCTGGCGATGCCGATTGGTCATGGTGCGCCGTTGACGCGGCATGAAGTAACCGCCAGCAGCGCGCATGATTGCCACAAGCCCGCAAAGCCCGAACCGACAAAGGGCGATCATGCGCAAAAGCACGAATGCATTGGCTGTATTGCCCGCTATGATGGACTGCCCGATGCAGAAGTGGCGATTTTTCTGGGAGAAGCCCTCCCAGTAAGCAGGCTTGCCGTTCAGGTTCCACAAACCCGTTCCGGCCCGGACACGCCCCCGCCCCGCTCCTGAGGTCGCAATCGGCGAAGTGCGCTTCGCCGCCTTGCCAAGCGTATCAACGGAGCATTCTACCATGAAATATCTGCTTGTCCCGGCCTTGCTGGGATCGACCGCCTTTGCCCTTCCCGCAGCGGCCCAGGACCATTCGGGCCACGCTGGACATCAGGAACAGCCGGCCAGTCCGGCCGAACCTGAACCACACGACCATTCGGGTCACGCGGGTCATCATCCCCGGCCCGCACAGGCTGAGGATCACTCCGGCCACGCGGGGCATGCGAACCATTCGGGTCACAAGATGCCCGGCACGACATCCAATGTTCCGCCCGCACCTTTCACCGAAGGCTCCGGCACGGCCCGCCTGCCCGCAGCGGAAGGCGGCATGCATGGCCTGCACCTCGGCACCGGCGACTGGATGGTGATGACCCATGGCAACGCCTCGCTGCAGTACACCGACCACAAGGGACCGCGCGGAGCTGACATGGTCTATGTCACTTCGATGCTGATGCTCACCGCCGAGCGCAAGACCGGCTGGGGCCGGCTCCAGTTCAAATCGATGCTGAGCCTTGAACCGCTGATGGATCCGCCCGGCCACCCCAACCTGTTCGCCACTGGAGAAACCGCCTTCGGCGAACCGATTGTTGATCGTCAGCATCCGCATGACTTCTTCATGGAACTCGCCGCACGGGTCGACATCGCCGCCGGGGCGGGCACGCTGTTCGTCTATGGCGGCCCGGTTGGTGAACCCGCCGTCGGCCCTGCGGCGTTCATGCATCGCGGCTCGGCCAAGTATAATCCGGAGCCGCCGATCACGCATCACTGGTTCGATTCGACCCACATCACGTATGGCGTGGTGACGGTCGGCTACTCGGCCCCGAAATGGCAACTGGAAGCCAGCGCCTTTCGCGGACGGGAACCGGACGAGGCGCGCTGGGGGATCGAGACGCCCAAGCTGGATAGCTGGTCGGTCCGCGCGGCGCTGACCCCGACGCCGAACTGGGCCGTGCAGGCCAGCTTTGCCAAGCTGAAAGAACCCGAAGCAACTCACCCGGGTGACGACGAAGAACGGTTCACGGCTTCGCTCCACTATTCCGGCGGACCAGTCTCGGCGATGGGCGCTTTTTCCAGCAAGAAGAAGCACCACGGCGGCGCGCTGACCGCCTGGCTGGGCGAAGTGAACTGGAACCTTGACCAGGCCAACACCCTGTTCGGCCGGATCGAGAACGTCGCCAACAACGAAC
>JBKBSV010000077.1:0-10240 GCA_046291115.1 Novosphingobium sp.
GGCCTGACCGTGATCATCCGGCGGGGCTGAGCAGCACTTTCATTTGCGCCAGGGCGATCGGCTTGCTCCGGTCTTCCTGCCAGGCCTTGGCATTGACCAGCGCCACGCGGCGGCCGGCCCGGGTGACCTGACCCATGGCAAAGGTGCGCTGTTCGGTGCCGCCGCGCATGAATTCCACCTGGACGTTGACCGGCTTCAGCTTCATCGTCTCGCCCCGGCGCTCCAGCTCGGCCCGCAGCGCGGCAATCGCGGCCATTTCCATCAGCCCGCTGATCGCGCCGCCGTGCAGAAAGCCCGGGCGGCCCATGACCCGCTCGCCAAAGTCCATGAACAGCACCGGCAGGCCATCCTCGTCGTGGTCGATCGCGATGCCGATCCCTTCGGCATAGGGGGGCAGGTCGGTGCCGATCACAGGTAGGTTCCGTGGGTTGCCATGAAAGTGCCAGTGACATGGGCGATCGGATCGTCGGGATCGCCATCGTGGGCAATGCCGCGGATGAAGCTGATCGTCCGGGTCAGCTTGTAGCATTCGCCGTGGCCGATCACCGTCCGCCCCGGCACGGCCGCTCGCATGTAATCGACCCGCAGGTCCAGTGTGGCGTGGGGGACGAAGCGGCGGCACAGGGTCCAGACCGACATCGAAGTGGCATTGTCCATCAGGCTGATGATCGGGCCAGAGGCCAGCACGCCGGTTTCGGCCACACCGACCAGCTCCTCGCGCCAGGGCAGGGCCAGCTCGACCCAATCGGTGCCATGGGCATGATAGGTCAGCCCCAGCCAGCCGCCGTGGCCATGGCGGGTCATCAACCGGGCCGCCCTTGACGGATCGAACACGAAATCGGCGGGCAGATCATGCAGGCTCTTGGGCGCGCTCATGGGCATTTCTCTGCTGTGGGCGCGGGCCGATTACAATCTTTTAATTTCTCGTTGGCGGCAGTTTCGGGCGGACTGACCGGGCCGGGGGGCATGGGGCCCTGCGGCATCAAAGGAGATGCCATGAACCTGCCAAAGCTAGACATTTCCACCCTGCCCGACCTGGACCAGCTGACGGGTGTGTTCGGAAGCCTCGCCAACCCGATCCGCGCGATGGGGGATGATGATACCATCGTGGTAATCATGGTCTTCATCTACGATGCGCTGCATCCGTAAGGCGGGAGGTTCCGGATGATTGTCAGACCGGAACTGCAAGCGCTGCGGGGCAAGGATGCCCCCCAGCGTCAGGCCCAGGCGGCAGTGCACGATGTTTACGAGGTGTGGCGCGCCGGCCCCGGCGGGCAGGCAGAGCGCGAGCTGGCACGCTTCGGTCAAGGTGCAAATCTTGATGACCTGCCGCTGCTTGCGGCCCTGTTTGCGCCGGATGACGATGCGGCAGACCGTTTTGTCGGTGATCTGATCGCGCGGTTGCTGGCCCGGCTGGCCGATGATCCGCTGACCCAGTCGCCGCTGCGCTTTTCCAGCGACGAGGCCGCGACCACGCTGGTTCTGGCCCGCTCCGGAACTGCGGTGCTGACGCTTCACGCCATCGACGGCACAGCGCTGGCCCGGCGGCCGGCGCCGGCTTCTGTCAGCTTTCCGCCCGCCGAGACCTTTGAGCGGATCCTGCGCGGATCGGCCGAGGCCTGGCTGGTGACGCTGCTCGGCAGCGAGGGCGGCAAGGCCCGGCTGGCAGTGGATCAGCAGCCGGTCTGGCCGGGTGACCGGTCCTGCCGGATCGGCCATCGCGAAGCGCGGCTCTTGCGGCGGGTAGAAGGCATCCTGGTCTCGCTGCGGTTGCAGCGGCGCTGCGAAACCGGGGAAGTGACCCGCGAATATGCCCTGGCCGATGGCACCTTGCTCCACCAGGCCGCCGGATGCCCGCGCGATAGCCGGCTGGAACTGGCCGCTGCGCTGCTCGGGCGGATGGGGCGCAGCGATGCCGCGCCATTGCTGGCCGCCATGGCCGAGGAACAGGGCAGCCCGGCGCTGCGCTGGCAGGCTTTGCGCGAATGCCTCGCGCTGGATAGCGCCGCAGGATTTGCGGCGCTGTGCCGGATCGCCCGCGCGCCGGATGATCCGCTGGCCGTTCCCGCCGGGGCGCTGCGCGCGCAGCTGCTTGAAGCCCATCCGCAACTGTCGAGAGTCTGCCCATGCCCCGCGTGATTTCCCTGGTTGATGAGGCCGTCTGTTCGCTGGCGGAATGTGTCGAGGCGCTGGATCGGACCGGGTTCGATCCAACCGATGAAGGCAGCATTGACCATGCCGCCCGCTGGCTGCGGCGGCTCGGCAACGACCGCATGTTCCTTGGTGACCTGCTGATCGAGCAACTCTCTTGCCGCCACCGCGAGGACCTGCTCGACAGCGCTTACAGCCCGCAGGTGTTGATGCTGGCGCCGCCCAATGGCCGGTTTTTCATCCGCGCCAACATCTGGCCTTCGCTGGACGAGCACATGGTCCGGGCCAGCGGCGGCGATGCCTTTGTCCTGGGGCTGCCGCACGATCATAATTTCAGCTTCCTGACGCTGGGCTATTTCGGCCCCGGATACTGGAGCGACTATTACGAGTACGATTTCGAAGCAGTCACCGGTTATCGCGGCGAGGCGGTGCCATCGCTGCGGTTTGTCGAGCGTTCGCGGCTGGAGGAGGGCAAGATCATGCTCTACCGCGCGCACCTTGATGTCCATGCCCAGGGCGCGGCGGATTCGCTTTCGGTCTCGCTCAACGTGATGCACACCACCGGGGCGCAGGGCTGGCTTGATCAGTACCGCTTCGATCTGGAACGGCGCGAGATCGGCGCGATCATTTCGCCCGGGCCGAGCGAGGCGCTGCTGAAAGTCGCGGTCGGGCTGGGCAGCGAGGAAGCGCTTGATCTGGCCCACCGCTTTGCCCGGCGCCACCCCAGCGACCGCGCCCGGCTCGCCGCGTGGGATGCGCTGGCGGCGCGGGAGAGCGATGCGGCGGCCCGCGACGCGCTGTGGCGCGAGGCGGAAGGGGCCGGCAGCCTGCTGGTGGCGATGGAGGCAAAGGCGCGGCGCGCGGCGCTGGCGGCCTAGGGCGGCCTAGGGGCGGCCTAGGGGCGGCCTAGGCAAACCCGCCGGCCAGTGCATCGATCGCGGCTTGCAGGATCACGGCGGCCGCGTGGGAATCGATCCGTTCGGCGCGCTTGGCCCGGCTCATGTCCTGGGCGATCAGCGCGCCTTCGGCCGAGGCGCTGGACCAGCGTTCGTCCCACAGCAGCACCGGCAGATCGAGCGCGGCGGCAAGGTTCCGGGCATAGGCCCGGCTGGACTGGCTGCGCGGCCCTTCGCTGCCGTCCATGTTGAGCGGCAGGCCGATCACCGCGCCCTTGATGCCGCGCTCTGCCACCAGCGCGCGGAGCAATTCGCGGTCCGCGCCGAACTTGCCGCGCTTCAGCGTCTTGCCGGGCGAGGCGAAACGCCAGCCGGCGTCGCAGAAGGCGGTGCCGATGGTCTGGGTGCCAAGGTCCAGCCCGATCAGCGCCCCGCCGTGTGGCAGCGCGGCGCGGTAGTCGATCGCGCTGGTGGTGATCAGCGCGCCTTCCGCCATGCCCCCACCCGGCGCGCAAAGTCCTGCCGCAGCGCGGACCAGAACAGCACGTAATCGTAAACGTGGTAATTGCCGCCGGGCAGCACGAAGGGGCCAAGATCCGGCCCTTCGCCGATCCGCAGGGTGCCGTCCGGGGCGCAGGCGGCAGCGGCCAGCGCCGGGGTCAGCTTGCCCTGTTCCAGCTTCTCGTCCGGAACGATCGTGCCGGGATTGGCGCTGGCCGGGGCCGCGCCGCCGATCCCGCCGGTCAGCGGGTTGGAACACAGATAGCGCGGCGCAGGGGCACCGGCCGGGCGCGCCCCGGCAAAGCGTTCATAGCTGGATCGCATCATCGCCGTGTCGGCCTGATCGGCAAAGGAGAGATAGCTGATCACGCAGCCAGACTGGTCCGGCGCAGCGCAGGCGGGCAGGCCCATGACGGCGAGTTCGGTCTCCTGATCGACCAGCCAGCCAATGATGTAGGCAGCCGCAATCCGCTTTGCCAGCGCGGTTCCGGCAATCTTCTCGGCCAGCAGGCGCTTGAGGATGAAGGCACCCTGGCTGTGTCCGGCCAGCACGATCGGGCGGCCTTCGGGCTGGGCGGCGATGAAGGCGTCGAAGGCCCGGGCGATGTCGCCATAGGCCAGGTCGTGGGCCTGGCGCGCTTCGGGCGCGTCGGTCACGAAAGCGCCAAAGGTCGCCTGGCGATACCGCGGCGCCCAGACATCGGCACTGGCGCTGAACACGCTGGCATTGGCCCGGACCATCGTTTCGCCGATCTGCCTGGCATCGGCATCGTCGAGCGGGGCGTTCCAGTGATCTTTCTTGAGGTAGCTGGTCGGGTGGATGAAGAACACCGCCGCATCGACCGGCGCGTCAGCTGCGGCAAAGCCGTCCGGCTTCCACTGCACCGGGTTGGGACCGGTCATCCCCGGGCGGGCATACCACAGGTGCGGATCGGCATAGGCGTTTTCGGCCAGCGGCGGCTGCGCTTCGAACGTGCCGCGAGGGGTAAAACTGAGCCGGGTCAGCTGCTCTGGATAAAATGCCAGGGCAAGCCGCCCAGCCAGGAACAGGACAATGCAGAAGGCAATGAAATAGAGAAACTTGCGGGCCAAGGATCAGGTGCTTTCGTTCTTTTCGGACTGCCGCTCCAGCGCGACTTTCAATATGGCGACCAGCGGATCGGCCAGCATCAACCCCAGCAGGCCGAACAGCGCCCCCATGATCAGCTGCGCACCCAGCACCAGTGCAGGCGCAAGATCGGCGGTCTTCCTGGCGACCATCGGCACGATGATGTTGCCGTCAACCGTCTGCACCACGATGTAGACCACGATGCAGAAGATGCCCATTTCGACCCCGCCGGAAAAGCCGACCATGATCATCAGCGCACCGGATATCGGCGCGCCGATGTTGGGCAAAAAGGCCAGCAGGCCGGTCAAGAGGCCCAGCAGCGCGGCCATCGGCACGCCATAGATCGCCAGTGCGGCCCAGGTGGCGAAACCTTCGACGAGCATGCCAAGCAGTCGTCCGGCCAGCAAGTGCCGCAGCGTGCGGCCCATGATGGTGGCGGTGCCCTCGAAGTGCTCTCTCTGGCCGGCTGGCAGCAACCAGGCGAAACCGCGCCGGTATAGCTGCGGTTCGACCGCGAAATAGATCGCCATGACGGTGATCAGAAAGGCCGTGGTCAGCCCGCCGATCACCCCGCCGACCGCGCTGGTGATCTGGGCCACCCCACCGATCGCCTTGTCGATCAGCCCCTGGACGTTCTGCAATTCAAGCGCGATGCCATGGCCTTTCAGCCAGGCCATGATCTTGAGTGCCTGCGCTTCGATGATCCCCGGCAGCTGCGCGGCCTGGGCGGCGATCTGGTTGCCGGCGATAACCGCCACCCACATCAGGAAGGCGAGGGCGGCCAGCAGCACGATGGTGATCCGCCAGCCGCGCCCGATCGGCAGGACCCGGCCCAGCAGCCGCGCGCCGCCATCGATCATCGCGGCAAAGACCATGCCTCCGAAAATCACCAGCAGGGCATCGGCCAGATAGATAGACAGCGCCAGCAGCGCGGCCATGCCGATCCAGACTGCGGCCTTTTTCGCCTCGGTGCGGATCAGGGTGTCGGAAATGTCGGTCGGTCCGGTCACCGGGGCGGCCGGAGGCAGGACCGGTGCCGGCTTGGCGGCGCGGCGCGGTCGGCGCGGCTTGGCAGCGGTTTCGGCCATCACTGCTCCTTGGTCAGGTGAACAGGCCGCAGGCTGGTCCAGGATCGCCCGGAACGCAAGGCATGCCACCAGCTCAGCGGGTTCCAGGTCTGGCTGCCGTCAAGCGAGAAGGTGACGAATTCCGCGCGCCCGCCCACGTCCGACAGCGGCACCGGTCCGCCCAGCCCATCGGCCAGGATCGAGACCCGGCTGTCGGCCGAATGATTGCGGTTGTCGCCCATCAGGAATACGTGGCCGTCGGGCACGGTGATTTCGGGATAGTTGTCGACCACGAAATCGGCCCGGTCCTTGATGATCAGATAGCTTGCGCCGTTGGGCATGGTCTCGCGCATGGTCGGCAGCTCGAACACCTCGCGGCCCGAGGGCAGGCGGGTGCGATACTGCATGAAATCGGCATAACAGTGATAGGCCGGCTCCCGGTCGGAACAGGACAGCTTGGGATCGGCGGGAAGCTGGACCGGCGGTTCCACTTCCTGCGGCACCGGCTTGCCGTTCAGCACGATCTGGCCGTTGACCACCGCGATCCGGTCTCCCGGCAGGGCAACGACCCGCTTGATCAGATCGTCCTTGCGGTTCTTTGGCACGGCAATGACAATATCGCCATAGTCGGGTGTGCCCGGAAGCATCCGCCAGCTATCGCGCGGCAGCAGGTGAAAGCTGACCGAGGCCCAGTTCCAGCCATAGGGGAACTTGGATACGACCAGCCGGTCCCCCACCAGGAGGTTTGGCATCATCGAGATCGAGGGGATGTAGAACGGCTTGGCGATGATGCTGTGGAAAGCCAGCACCGCCAGCAGCATCAGCACCAGCCCGCGGATCTCGCCCAGCCAGTCGACCGAGTTGTTCTCGCTCGCAGCCTGGTTTGCCTGTTTCTTTACCGAACCCTCCGCCGGTTCCGCGTCGGCGGGTGGGGGCGGGGCTTCGGCTTCGGGCTGGGGCAGGGGAGTATTCGCGCTATCCGGATTGGTCACAGTTTGCGGGCCTCGATGACGACGAAGGCCTGGGCCCATGGGTGGTCGTCCGTTAACGTCAGATGGATCACCGCTTCATGCCCTTCGGGCGTGATCGCGGCAAGGCGGGCGGCGGCCCCGCCGGTCAGGTGGAGGGTCGGCGCGCCGGAGCGGGCATTGACCACGCCGATGTCCTTCATGAACACCCCGCGCTTGAACCCGGTGCCGACCGCTTTCGAGAAGGCCTCCTTGGCGGCAAACCGCTTGGCCAGGGTCCCGGCCTTGGTGAACGGGCGCGAATTGCCCTTGGCGCGTTCAATCTCGGTGAACACCCGCTTCTCGAACCGCTCGCCCCAGCGATTGAGCGAGTTCTGGATGCGGTCGATGTTGCACAGGTCGGAACCGATCGCGAGGATCATGGTGTTTGCGTCCTTCGTGCAGCAGCGCTCCAGCGCTCCGGGGCGAACCCGCGCCCAAGTCGCCCGAAACGTTTCGGCTCGGCCTTGCTCACCGCGCTGCATCCATCAGTTCGCGCATCTTCAGCACGGCCGGTTCCAGCCCGCAGAAGATCGCCTCGCCGATCAGGTAGTGGCCGATGTTGAGTTCGGCCAGCTGCGGGATCGCGGCGATGGGGACGACGTTGTCATAGGTCAGGCCGTGGCCGGCGTGGGGCTCGATCCCGTTCCTGGCGGCGAGCGCGGCCATGTCGGCCAGCCGCTTCAGCTCGGCCGCGCGGGCCTCGCCAGCAGCGTTGGCATATTCGCCGGTGTGCAGCTCCACCACCGGGGCGTGGAGCCGCATGGCGGCTTCGATCTGGCGCTCGTCCGGAGCGATGAACAGGCTGACGCGGATGCCGGCATCGAGCAGGCGCTGGACCATCGGATAGAGCCGGTCGAAGTGCCCGGCGGCATCCAGCCCGCCCTCGGTGGTGCGCTCCTCGCGCCGTTCGGGGACGATGCAGGCAGCGTGCGGCGTGCGGCGCAGCGCGATGGCCAGCATCTCCTCGGTCGCGGCCATTTCCAGGTTGAGCGGCAGGCTGGTTGCCGCCTGGATCCGGGCCAGATCCTCGTCGCGGATGTGGCGGCGGTCTTCGCGCAGGTGCGCGGTGATGCCGTCGCCGCCGCACTGCGCAACGATTTGTGCTGCTCGGACCGGATCGGGATGATCCCCGCCGCGCGCGTTGCGGATCGTTGCGACGTGATCGATGTTCACGCCCAGTCTGAGGCGCTGCGGCATCATGGCTTGGCTCGGCTTCCCGGCTTCACCGCTTCGGTTCCGGCCAGTTCGGGGGGCAGTTCGTCGGGCGCATAGGTGGGAAAGTTGATGGCGATCAGCGGGAAGAATGGCACGCCCATGTCGACTGACCCGCCGGAACGGTCGACCAACGCCGCGGCCGCGATCACATCGCCGCCGGCCTCGCGGATGGCGACCATCGCTTCCTTGCCGGACAGGCCCGTGGTGACCACGTCTTCGACCATCAGGACCTTCTCGCCCGGTGCCAGCGCAAAGCCGCGGCGCAGCTCGAAAGTGCCGCTGGGGCGCTCGACGAACATCGCCTCGACCCCCAGCGCACGGCCCATTTCGTGGCCGATGATCACCCCGCCCATCGCCGGGGAGACCACCTTGGCAATGTCCTTCCTGAGATCGCGGGGGATTCGCGCGGCCAGGGCGGCGGCCAGCCGACTGGCCCGCATCGGATCCATCAAAACCCGGGCGCATTGCAGGTAATGGGCGCTGTGGCGGCCGGAAGACAGCAGGAAGTGGCCTTCCAGCAGAGCCTTGCTGGCGCGGAATTCAGCCAGAACCTCTTCATTCTGCATTGCGAATCGAGCCTTTCGTCACATTCCGGGGAACAGGCAAATCGCCGTCCATGAGATATGTCAAAATTTCCCCTAGAGGCGCTTGAGGTGCCCGTAAAGCGGGCGTATAGGCCGGAGGAACCGAAACTCCCATGGGGGCGGAACGGGGCACTATTCAGGCTTCCACCGGCCGGGACATAAAGCAAGAGCAAGAGGGACGATGACATTCGGCAAGACTGCCCGCAACGCGGGTCGCGCGATCAAGGCAATCGGCAAGGCAATCGGACTGTCGCTGGCGCTGGTCGCCGCGCCGACCTTTGCCACGGCCACCCCGGCGGCCGCTCAGGCTTCTGAAGCGGCTGATGCTGCTGCCGCGACGGCAACCGATGCAGCGGCTGCAGCCGCTCCGGTCACGGCGGCTCCGGCTCCGGCCGCGCCCCAGATTGATCCCAGCGATCCGAGGTTCCAGGCTGCCCCTGGCAAGTACGAACCGATGAAGCCCACCGCGGGCAAGGGCCAGCCGGTCGACCGCGGCATCCTGTTCCAGGACCAGTATTCCGAAACCGGCAAGCAGGCCCTGCACATGCACCAGGCCTTTTTGCTGCCGGTGATCATCGGCATTCCTTGCTGGTGCTGTTCCTGCTGCTTTTCGTAATCGCGCGCTACAACCGTCGGGCCAACCCGGTCCCGTCAAAGACCGGCCACAACACCGCGCTGGAAGTGGCCTGGACCGGCATCCCGATCCTGATCCTGGTCGGCATTTCGGTTCCGTCGGTGGCGCTGATCAACAAGCAGTTCACGCCCGCACCGGAAAAGGCCATCACCATCAAGGCCACCGGCAACCAGTGGTACTGGACCTACAAGTATCCCGATAACGGTGACATTGAAGTGATTTCGAACATGCTGCCGGACGAGAAGGCTGACGCCAACGGCGAGCCGCGCAAGCTGGCCGCGGATTACCGCATGGTCGTGCCGGTGGGTGAACCGATCCGTCTCCAGACCACCGGCGCCGACGTGATCCATTCGTTCGCCGTGCCTTCGCTGTGGTTCAAGATCGACGCGGTTCCCGGCAAGCTGAATGAAAAGCAGCTGATCATCAACGAACCGGGCGTCTATTATGGCCAGTGCTCGGAACTGTGCGGTGCCCGCCATGGCTATATGCCGATCGCGATCGAAGCGCTGCCGCGGCCCGAATTCAACCGCTGGGTGTTGGAGCAGGGCGGCAAGATCGACGGGATGCCCGAAGCGCCGGCTGCGGCCGCTGCTGAAGCGCCGACTGCCGAGCCCGCCGCCTGAGCCCGAACAAGAATCAGAAGAAAAGGTCAGCAGACAATGGCTACCACCGCCGAACAGTTCCAGGCTCACGTCGACCACGCGGAGCATGATCACGATCACAAGCCGGGCTTCTTCGCCCGCTGGTTCATGTCCACCAACCACAAGGACATCGGCACGCTTTACCTGATCTTTGCGATCACGGCCGGCGTGATCGGCGGTGCCATTTCCGGCATCATGCGCTGGGAACTGGCACAGCCTGGTATCCAGGTGTTGGGCAAGGTTGCCGCCCTGCTGGGTGAGAGCAATGCCAGCTTTGATGCGCAGCTGCACCTGTGGAACGTGCTGATCACCGCGCACGGTCTGATCATGGTGTTCTTCCTGGTCATGCCGGCGATCATCGGCGGCTTCGGCAACTGGTTCGTGCCGATCATGATCGGCGCGCCGGACATGGCCTTCCCGCGGATGAACAACA
>JBKBSV010000078.1:0-10232 GCA_046291115.1 Novosphingobium sp.
CCATTCCACCCCTTCTTCGGTCAGAGTGATGTTCTTGGTCTTTTCGTCCTTCTCGTAGTGTTCTTCGCTGATCTGCTTCACGATCGCGTCGACCTGGATGTAAAGCTCGCTCTTGTCGTCGGTCGGACCGGAGATAATCAGCGGGGTCCGGGCCTCGTCGATCAGGATCGAGTCCACTTCGTCGACGATCGCAAAGTTGAATGGCCGGTGGACCATCTGGCTGCGCTCGTGCTTCATGTTGTCGCGCAGGTAATCAAAGCCCAGCTCGTTGTTGGTGGCATAGGTGATGTCACAGCCATAGGCCTCGCGGCGTTCGTACTCCGACAGGTTGGGCACGATCACGCCCACGGTCAGCCCCAGCCAGCGATAGATCTGCCCCATCCATTCCGCGTCGCGGCGGGCGAGGTAGTCGTTGACAGTAACGACATGGACGCCCTTACCTTCCAGCGCGTTGAGATAGACCGCCAGAGTGGCAACCAGGGTCTTGCCTTCGCCGGTCCGCATTTCGGCGATTTCGCCGCGATGAAGCACGATACCGCCGATCATCTGCACGTCGAAGTGGCGCATCCCCAGCACGCGTTTCGAAGCCTCGCGCACGGTGGCGAAGGCTTCGGGCAACAGATCGTCGAGGGTCTTGCCCTCTTCCAGCATGCGGCGAAACTTGGGGGTCTGGGCCTGAAGCTCCTCGTCGCTCAGCGCTTCGAGCACCGGCTCGTAAGCCGCGATCTGCTTGACGATCTTGTCGAGCGACTTGACGTAACGGTCGTTGGACGAGCCGAACAGGCTCTTGGCAATGGCGCCGAACATAGCAAATTCCTGACTTGTCTTGAGTTTATGGCTAGACTGGGCGCAGACGTGATCCGCCCGCGCGGGGGGCCGCCAAAAGGCGGTCCGTCAGCCGGGGCTATTCGAGTGCGCGATCAGGACCGAACCGGACAGTCGGCACGGCAAGAGCAGTGCCAAGCGCAAGGCGCAGCGGCAGCGGCGCATCGCGGCGCGAGGCTTGCGGCGCGGCGGCGTGGTCTGCGGCCACTTCCACTGCCGCGGCAACGCGCTCGGCGGCGCGCTGGGTGACAACCGAACCGATTTCCGTATTGCCGCGCATCCGCGCCTCGGCAGGGGCAACCTGCGCGGCGATCCCTGCAAACAGGGCGAGGATGGCAAGGACAATCCGGTGCATTGCCTGGCGCATATATGCCGCGCCTGCCTTAACGTCCAGTGGACGGTGTTGATCTCGCCCTGGCAACCTGTTGTAACGAGGCAAACAGGGAGGGGTCTTCGATAATGAGGAGTGAGACGGCAGCGCCGACGGCGCACCATCCGCGCATGTTCCAGCTTGATGGCCTGCGCGGCGTGGCGGCCTTCATGATCGTGTTCTACCACCTCGACATCGTCTACCGGATCGGCGGCCCGTTCCAGCGCGGCTACCTGTTCGTCGACCTGTTCTTCCTGCTGTCGGGCTTCGTCCTGGCGGTTTCGACCGAACAGAAGCTCAACACCGGGATCGGTCCGTTCGAATTTACCCGCGTCCGGTTTGTCCGGCTCTGGCCGCTGGTGGCAGTGGGCGCGGGCGTGGCGGTAATCCGGGCTTTCGTGATTGGCCTCGCCGATCCGGTGACGCTGCTGTGGTGGCTGCTGCTGGACCTGCTGATGATCCCCAGCCTGGCCGGAGCGGGGCCGTTCTACCGCTTCAACGGGCCGCAGTGGACGCTGTTCTATGAACTCCTGGCCAATTTCGTTCACGCGCTGGCGCTCAAGCGGGTTTCGACTGCGACGATGCTGGCGCTGGCTGCGGTTATGGGCGGCTGGCTGATCCATACCGTGAACCTCCATGGTTCGGACACGATGGGTGTCAACGCACCGACCTGGGACACCTGGTGGCAGGCCTTGCCCCGCGTCGGCTTTTCCTATGTGCTGGGCGTCTGGCTGGGCCGCACATACCGCAAAGGCCTGCGCACCCCCAGCCTGCCGTGGTGGGCCATGTCGATCATCCCGGTGCTGGGAATCATGGCGGTGCCTTACCTGCCGCTGGGCAAGGTGGCAGGCGATCTGGTGTTCGTGATGCTGTTCATGCCGCCGGTGCTGTGGCTCGTCGCCATGGCCCAGCCGCCGGCCTTCATGAAAGCGCCAATGGAATGGCTCGGCAATTTTTCGCTGCCGCTTTACTGCGTTCACCTGACCGTGCTGGTGTGGATGAGCGAGATTTTCGGGCGGACCATGCCGGTCTGGATCTCGGCCGTAGTTGCCGCCTGCCTGCTCTCGTGGTTCTTCTCGAAAGTGGTGTCCTTTGCCAGCAAGCCGATCGTAGCCAAAGGCTAACACGGGCCAAGCAGCGCCAATACAAGTAAGCCGCGCCTGCCCCAAGGCAAGCGCGGCAATTCCTGCGACCAGGCCGCGAGGCGATACGGCCAGGGGGTCTGCTTAGTTGACGGCGTCCTTGAGGCCCTTGCCGGCCTTGAACTTCGGCTGCGACGAAGCCTTGATCTTCATCGGTTCGCCGGTGCGCGGGTTGCGGCCGGTCGAAGCCTTGCGCTTGGCAACCGAGAAGGTGCCGAAGCCGACGAGGCGCACTTCGTCGCCCTTCTTGAGAGCGCCGGTGATGGCGTCAAACACGCCTTCGACAGCCTTGGTGGCATCATTCTTGGTGAGACCGCTGGCGTCGGCAACGGCGCTGATCAGATCGTTCTTGTTCATCTTGGGAACCCCCTACCTTTCTCGTGTTTGGGAAACTTGTGATTCGCCTCTTAAGATCGGCGGAATTGAGCCGTTTTCCCGGCGGGTGTCAAAGCCAAACCGCTACGGAAACAGCAGATTATCCACGATTAACCGGGATTTTCGGGTCGGCCTGCCGATGCCGCAATGCAGCAACGGCAAAACCGCCGCGAATCGCTGCAATGCAGCAGGGGTCAATGGGCCGTGGCCGACCCCACCGGAGCCGTTGCGGGTGCGGCCGGCTGGCTCGCCAGATCGTCCGCCTCGCTCCATTCGACCGGCTCCAGCGGCTGGGTCAGCGCCAGCTCCAGCACCTGATCGACATGGGATACCGGCACGATCTCCAGCCCTTCCTTCACATTGTCCGGGATCTCGGCCAGGTCCTTCACGTTCTCTTCCGGGATCAGCACCAGCTTGATCCCGCCGCGCAGGGCCGCCAGCAGCTTTTCCTTGAGGCCGCCGATCGCCAGCACCCGCCCGCGCAGCGTGACTTCGCCAGTCATGGCAACGTCCTTGCGCACCGGGATGCCGGTCAGAGTCGAAACGATCGAAGTGACCATGCCGATCCCCGCGCTCGGCCCATCCTTGGGCACAGCGCCTTCGGGCAAGTGGATATGCACATCCTTGCGGGCGATCAGGCTGGGCTTGATCCCATAGGACGGGCTGCGCGCCTTGACGAAGCTGAAAGCGGCCTGGACGCTCTCGTTCATCACTTCGCCCAGCTTGCCGGTGGTCTTGATCCCGCCCTTGCCCGGCACGGTAACGCTTTCGATCGTCAGCAGCTCCCCGCCGACCGAGGTCCAGGCCAGGCCCGTGACCGCGCCCACCTGATGCTCCTCCTCGGCCACGCCGAAGCGGAACTTGCGAACCCCGGAGAAGTCACCCAGGTTTTCCGGGGTAATCGTGACCGAAGTGGCCTTGCCTTCCAGAATCTGGCGCAAGCTCTTGCGGGCAAGCTTGGCAATCTCGCGCTCGAGCGTGCGGACCCCGGCTTCACGGGTATAATAGCGGATCAGATCGCGCAGCCCCTCGGTGGTCAGGGTAAATTCGCTGGGCTTCAGCCCGTGGGCCTCAACCTGCTTGGCAATCAGGTGGCGTTCGGCAATCTCGACCTTTTCGTCTTCGGTGTAACCTTCCAGCCGGATGATCTCCATGCGGTCCCGCAGCGGCTGCGGCAGGTTGAGGCTGTTTGCCGTGCAGACGAACATGACGTCGGACAGATCGTAATCCAGCTCCAGGTAATGGTCCTGGAACTTGGCGTTCTGTTCCGGATCCAGCACTTCAAGCAGCGCTGAGGCCGGATCGCCCCGGAAATCCTGGCCCAGCTTGTCAATCTCGTCCAGCAGGAACAGCGGATTGCTGGTCCCGGCCTTCTTGAGGTTGGAAATGATCTTGCCCGGCAGCGAACCGATATAGGTGCGGCGATGGCCGCGAATTTCGGCTTCATCGCGCACGCCGCCCAGCGACTGGCGGATGAATTCCCGGCCCGTAGCCTTGGCGATCGACTTACCCAGCGAAGTCTTGCCCACGCCCGGCGGGCCGACGAGGCACAGGATCGGCCCCTTCAGCTTGTTGGTGCGCGCTTGCACGGCCAGGTATTCAACAATCCGGTCCTTGACCTTGTCGAGCGCGTAGTGGTCCGCATCGAGCACGGCCTGGGCGGCGTGGATGTCCTTCTTCAGCTTGCTGCGCTTGCCCCACGGCAAACCCAGCAGCACGTCGAGGTAATTGCGGATCACGGTTGCTTCCGCGCTCATCGGCTGCATCGACTTCAGCTTCTTTAGCTCGGCATTGGCCTTGGCGCGGGCTTCCTTCGACAGCTTGAGCTTGTCGATCTTTTCCTGAAGTTCAGCGATCTCGTTCGCTTCTCCGTCTTCGCCGCCGCCCAGCTCCTGCTGGATCGCCTTGAGCTGTTCGTTGAGATAATATTCGCGCTGGGCCTTCTCCATCTGCCGCTTGACGCGGCCGCGAATCCGGCGCTCCACCTGCAGCACGCCCAGTTCGCCTTCCATGAAGGAATAGGCCATTTCCAGCCGCTTCAGCGGATCGGCCTCGCTCAGCATGGCCTGCTTGTCGGCCACCTTGGTCTGGATATGGGCCGCGACCGTATCGGCCAGCACCGCCGCATCGACGATCTCGGCCAGATTCTCTCCGGCCTCGGCCGGGAGCTTCTTGTTGAGCTTGGCATATTCGCCAAAAGTCTCGATCACCTGGCGCATCATCGCGGCAACCTCGTTGCCCGAAACGCTGACCGGATCGACCGGCCGGACCTGCGCTACCACCATTTCGCCCTGGGCGGCCTGTTCAACACGCAGGCTTTCAAGGCTGGCGCGCTGGCGCGCTTCGACCAGCACGCGGACCGTGCCATCAGGCAGCTTGAGCAGCTGGAGCACGGTGGCGATCACGCCGATATCGTAAAGATCGTCCTCGGCCGGATCATCGCAGCCGGGATCAAGCTGAGTGAGCAGGAAGATATCCTTCTCATCCGCTGTTGCCATCGCCGCCTCAAGCGCCGCGACGGACTTGTCGCGGCCCACGAACAGCGGAACAACCATGCCGGGAAACACGACAATGTCGCGCAGCGGCAGCAGGGGAAGCAGTTTTGTCATCAGATCCGTCCAATCGGCAGCAATAGTGCCACCATGCGGGTGAATCCCGCCTTCGGACGGGGATATGGGCATGCCCTGCCCGCCGCGCAATGGCCCCTGCCCTTCTGGGCTGTGGATGGCCGCCCGGTTGCCAATCCACGCCGCTGTCCGCACAGTGGGCGCAGGAACAGCAGCAGGGATTCGCCGATCATGCGCAAACTGACCATCGCCGCCCTTGCCGGAGCCCTGGCCCTTGGTGGCCCGGCCATTTCGGCTGCGAGCGATGGCGCTGCCCCCGCGCCCAGGCTGACGGTAATCACCGCGGCGCGCTATCTGGATGTGGCAACCGGCAAATATGTCGAGCATCCGGCGATCTTCGTCGGCGCTGACGGGCGGATCACCTCGATCGCCGATGCCCGCACGGTCAAATGGGGATCGGACGCCAAGCACATCGACCTGGGCGGGAAGACTCTGCTGCCCGGCCTGATCGACATGCATGTCCACCTTGATAGCCCGGCTGACATCGGTGGCTACCGGGGGCTGGAATTCACCGACAGCTTTTTCGCGATGACGGCGGTGAGCAACGGCCGGGCCATGCTCGACGCGGGCTTTACCACGGTGCGCAATGTGGGCTCGGTCAATCGCAACGACATCGGCCTGAACCAGGCGATTGCGGCTGGCTATGTCACGGGGCCGCGGATCGTTCCGGCCGGCTATGCCCTGGGTGCAACCGGCGGCCACTGCGATTCGACCTTCCTGCCGCCTTCGCTGGAAAAGGCCGGCAAGGAAGAGGGGATCGGCGATACGCCCGATGAGCTGCGATACCAGGTGCGCCGCCAGCGCAAGTTCGGCGCCGAAGTGATCAAGGTCTGCGCCACCGGCGGGGTGTTCAGCCGGCACACCGAACCGGGCCAGCAGCAACTGCCCGAGAACGAATTGCGGGCGATTGTCGGAGAAGCGGAGATGTGGGGCCTGAAAGTGGCCGCCCATGCCCAGGGCGCGGCAGGGATCAAGGCCGCGATCCGTGCCGGAATCGACACGATCGAGCATGCCAGCCTGGTCGACGATGAAGGGATCAAGCTGGCCGCGGCGCGGGCCAAGCCGGTGTGGTTTTCGATGGATATCTACAACACCGACTACACCCAGGCCGAAGGCAAGAAGAACGGCGTGCTGGAAGACAACCTGCGCAAGGACCGCGAAGTCGCCCAGATTCAGCGCGACAACTTCCGCAAGGCGTTCAAGGCCGGGGTCAGGATGGTGTTCGGATCGGACGCCGGCGTGATGCCGCACGGCCTTGCCGGCCGCCAGTTCGCGGTGATGGTGGCTTACGGTATGGCCCCGCTCGACGCGATCCGCGCGGCAACCCTCAATGCCGCGCAGGCGCTGGGCTGGGAAGCCCATGTCGGCCAGATCGCGGTTGGCCGTTATGCCGATCTTGTTGCCGTGGACGGCGATCCGCTGGCCAACGTGCGTGAACTGGAAAGCGTTGACGGGGTTATCAAAGGCGGCGTGGTGATCGAACGGGGACGCTAAGCGCCCCCCTTACATCCCCGGCAGCTTGAAGCCCGGAGGCAGACCCATGCCGCCCTGCATCTTGGCAATTTCGGCGTTGCTGACCTGATCGGCCTTGGCCCGCGCATCGTTGAAGGCGGCGGCGATCAGGTCTTCCAGGATGCCCTTTTCGGCCTTGTCCATCAGGCTGTCAGCGATGGCGACGCCGATGATCCGGCCCTTGGCCGTGGCGCGGATCCTGACCAGACCGCCGCCGGCCACACCTTCGACTTCCATCGCGTCAAGCTTGCCCTGCATTTCGGTCATCTGCTTGCTGATGGTTTCGGCAGCTTGCTGCGCGGCCTTGAGCATCTCTTCCATCGACTTCACGTCCTATCTCCAGTTCCTGCCGCCCTGCGCCGCGCGGGCGTCAGGGCTGTCTTCAATCAGTTCGGCGCCGGGAAAGGCAGCCAAGGCCGCCTTGACCAGCGGGTCCCGGAGCAGCGCCGCGCGGGCCGCATCCTTTGCCGCATCCTTGGCTTCCTTGAGGCTCGGCGCCGCATCGCCTTCGGCCCGCGTCACCTGCCAGCGCTCGCCGGTGGCGCGGAGCAGCGCATCGCGCAGTTCCGGCGTGGCATCGCCGGGATAGCCGGGGGCCAGGGCATAGGTCAGTTCGCCAGGTGCCAGCGCAATCACCCGCACCCAATCGTGCATGACCTGGGCCAGCCGCAATTGGCCAGATTGCTCCACCCGCTCGACCAACCCCGCCCAGTCGAGCGCCTGCGGAGCGTGAGCCGGAGCCGCCGCCGCGCCGTCCCCGGCCGGAGCCGCGGCCGGCCCGCGCGCGGCGATTTCTTCCAGCTTCCTTACCAGCGAGCCCGGATCGGGCAGGTCGGCCGCGTGCTGGACCCGCAGCAGCGCCATCTTGGCCGCGACCAGCGGATCGGGCGCCCCGCGCACTTCATCGTGGCCTTTCAACAGCAATTGCCACAGCCGGTGGACCTGGGCAGCGGTCAGCTGCTCGGCCCAGCCGGCAAGCGCCGCGCGCTCTTCTTCGGACACGGCATCGACCGCACCCTTGCCCAGCTGCGCCAGAGCGATCCGGTGCGTCAGTTCCATCGCCGTGCGCAGCAGCGCCAGCGGCTCTACCCCCAGGGCGAACTGCTGGTCGATCAGATCGAGCAGGCCCGCTCCGTCCCCGCCCAGCAGCGCGGCATAAAGCCGGCGCTGCGCGCTCTTGTCAGCGAGGCCCAGCATGTCACGAACCTGGGCAGCGGTGACCCGTCCTTCCCCGCCAAGATCGGCGTGGGCAATCGCCTGATCGAGGATCGACAGGCCATCGCGGACCGAACCTTCGGCGGCAGCGGCGATCATTGCCAGCGCCTCGTCCTCGGCCTCCACCCCTTCCTTGCCGCAGATCATCGCGAAATGATCCTTGAGCAGCGGGGCGGGAATGCGCCGCAGGTCAAACCGCTGGCAGCGGCTCAGCACCGTCACCGGCAGCTTTTCCACTTCGGTCGTGGCGAACAGGAATTTCACATGGGCTGGCGGCTCTTCCAGCGTCTTGAGCAGCGCGTTGAAGGCGTTGCGCGAGAGCATGTGAACTTCGTCGATGATGTAGATCTTGTAGCGGGCCGAAACCGCGGCATAACGCACCGCCTCGATAATCTCGCGCACGTCGTCAACGCCGGTGTGGCTGGCGGCGTCCATTTCGATCACGTCAATGTGCCGGCCTTCGGCAATTGCCTGGCACGGCTCGCACTGGCCGCACGGATCAATCGTCGGCCCGCCCTTCCCGTCCGGACCAACGCAGTTCAAGGCCTTGGCGATCAGCCGTGCGGTCGAGGTCTTGCCGACCCCGCGGATCCCGGTCATCAGGAAAGCATGGGCCAGCCGGTCGCGCTTGATCGCATTGGCCAGGGTCTGGACCATGGCTTCCTGCCCGATCAGCTCGGCAAAAGTCTGCGAGCGATACTTGCGCGCCAGCACGCGATAGGGCTGCGCCGCAGAGGCCTGCACGGCGGGAGCGGGTACGGGCGGCTGCGGGGCCGCAGGCGCAGGTGCGCCAAACATCGATTCCTGCCCGGCCGCCTCCAGCTCGGCAGCGGACGGCGCTTCGGCTTCAGGTTCGTCGCCGTAAGGATCGGGGGAATCGGACATCATGCGCCAGACTAGGCGTGCCGCTCAATTTTGTCGAAGGGAGAAAAGGAGCCGGCCGACCCGCCGCAACCCGTTGTGGCTGCTTCCTTCCGGACCTGACCAGGTTGGCGGGCGCAAACGTCCGACCGACTCCCGGCGGCGCATATGGCCTTGCTGTCGCGTTTGCGCAAGTCTGACCCGGCCGAATGGGATAGTATTGCGAATGACTCGCTGTGATCGGCGCAGTCAGAGGGTTCATCCCTGCAGGATGACACCGGGAAGCGGGTTCTGCTGCTGTCTCACAGCGCGACCCAGACATTCAGTGGGCCCGCTTCCATACCCGCCAGTCAGATCAGCGGAAATTGTCGGCGTAGGCCTGGATCTTCAGTCGGCGCGGCGGCGGAGCGTGGACTTCGGCTTCGATCCCGTGCCTGTCGGCATAGGCCTGGGCATCGGCCTGACTGGCAAAGCGCAGGATAACCTGGCTCTGCGTATCGCCGCTGCCGGCCCAACCCATCACGGGATCGGGCTTCTTCGCCTCGGCCGGGGCAAATTCGAGCAGCCACTGCGCGGTCCGGGCCTTGCCGGACTGCATGGCGTTTTTCGGGCGTTGATAGATGCGGGCAGCCATGGGCCGCGATTGCGTCGAATCGCAGCGGAAATCAAGTCCGGTTAAAGGCGTTTTTGGTCTTGAGGCTGGCCGCCTCGTTCCACGGCTGATCCGGCCAGCGATGCTTGGGGTAGCGGCCCTTCATCTGCTTGACCACATCGCGCCACGATCCGCGCCAGAAGGCAGGCAGATCGCGCGTTGTCTGAAGCGGCTTGCCGCCGGGATCGGTCAGCTTGAGCAGCAGCGGCTGCGGCGGCTGACCGAAAGTGGGATGCCGATCGAGCCCGAACACGGCCTGGACCCGCAGTTCCACCGCCGGACCGCCGGGATCATCGTAATCGATCGGGTGGGCTGTCCCGGCCGGGCTGGTGAACTGCGCGGGCACCAGCCGGTCAAGCGCCTGTTGCGCGGCATAGTCGATCCGGGCGCGCAGCGCCTCGTGGAGCCGGGCCGGGTCGATCTGGTCGATCCGCCGGCCCAGCAGCGGCGCCAGCCAGTCCTCCGCCTCTGCCAGCAGGGTCGCTTCGCAAAGCTTCTCCAGCCCGGCATAGCGGGCGCGGCGCAGCAGGGAATGACTGGCCTTCGACAAAGGCAGCAGCGCCAGCCCCCCGGCCCGCACCCGTTCAATCAGCAAGGCCCGGATCGCCACCAAATCAGGCGCTGGATCAGGTCCGCGCGCGAGAGTGATTGCG
>JBKBSV010000079.1:0-10166 GCA_046291115.1 Novosphingobium sp.
AATTCACCGCCGCGTTCAGCCCCAGGCTGATCGGGCTGACCGGATCGCAGGCCGAAATCGACGGGGCGGTGAAGGCGTTCAAGGTGGTCGCCGCGCGGGGCAGCGATACCCCCGGCGGCTACCTCATGGACCACAGCCGGATGGCCTATCTGATGGACCCCGATGGCAAGCCGATCATCGCCCTGCCGGTTGACGTCAATGCCGATGCCGTCGCCGGAGATCTTGCCAAGCTGGTCAAGTGAGCCGCCTCAGGGACCAGTTCTGGACCCTGCCGCTGGCGGCGCTGACCCGCGCCGAATGGGAAGCGCTGTGCGACGGCTGCGGCCAGTGCTGCCTGCACAAGGCCGAGGACGAGGACACCGGCATCGTCTATCCCACCAATGTCGCCTGCAAGCTGCTGGACCTCAAGTCCTGTCGGTGCAGCGACTATGCCCACCGCAAGGCCCAGGTGCCCGATTGCGTGCGGCTGACCCCAAAGCTCGCCGCCAGCCTCAGCTGGCTGCCGGAAACCTGCGCCTATCGCCTGCGGGCCGAGGACGCGCCGCTGCCCGCCTGGCATCACCTGATCTGCGGCGATTCCGAACAAGTCCACCGCGCCGGCATTTCGGTGCGCGGCAAGGCCATCCCCGAAGCCATGGCCGGGCCGATTACGCAGCACATCATCCTGCCGCCGGGCATGGAGCTGGCTGATGATTGACAGGCTGCTGCGCGGTGGCCGGGCCGATCTGCAGGTCGAAGTAGCCGGGCGGATCCTGCCGGTGGTGCTGCGCCGCACTGCCCGGGCCAAGCAGATGACCATGCGCCTCGCCCCCGATGGCAGCGCAGTGCGGATTACGCTGCCGACCTGGGGCCGCACGGCCGAAGCGCTGGATTTTGCCCGGCGCCGCGCCGGCTGGCTGGCCGGGCAACTGGCCGCCGTGCCGGAACGGACGGTGCTGGGCCATGGTTCGGCGCTGGCCTATCTCGGCAAGGTGCGGACCATTCACCACGATCCTGCTGCGCTGCGCCGGGTGCGCCTGTGCGAGCAGCATTTCCACGTCGGCGGTCCAGCCGAATCGCTTGGCCCGCGCCTGACCCGCTGGCTCCAGGACGAGGCCAAGCGGCTGCTGGCCGAGGATCTGGCCCATTACTGCGCGGTGGCCGGCCAGCCGGTGCCGCGCCTGATGCTGAGCAGCGCGCGGCGGCGCTGGGGATCCTGCGCCCTTGATGGGACGATCCGGATCAACTGGCGGCTGATCATGGCGCCCTGCTTCGTGCGCCGTTCGGTCGTCGCGCACGAGGTCACGCACCTCGTCCACTTCAATCACAGCCCGGCCTTCCACGCCTTGCTGGACCGGATCTATGAAGGCGATATCCGCGCGGCGGATCGCTGGCTGCAACGCGAGGGACGGCAACTCTATGTTCCGCTTGGGTAATTGCGGTTAGCCCAAAATTAACCATAAGCGCCGATTCTGACAGCATGGGAAGAAGCCCTGCCCTGCTCAACACGGCCCTGCTGATCACGGCCCTGCTGCTGCCGGCCGTCCCGGCACTGGGGCAGCAGGCGTGCCGGCTGTGCTATGCCGATCCGATGGCCAAGCCGGGCGAGCGGCCGCTGACGATCGAAATCTGGGCTGACCTCAGCTTTGCCAGGCTGGCGCTGGTCAGCCGCAATGGAGGCAGCGCGGCGGTCGATGCCCACAGCGGCGGCAAGAGCACCCAGGGGGATCTGATCGACCTGGGCGGCAGCGCGGTAAGCGGACGCGGCCGGATCACCGGCATCCCGCTGCGCCGGGTGCGGATCGATCTGCCCCAACGGGTGCCGATGACCACGCCCGACGGAGCCGTGGCCGAACTCAGCGATTTCACCACCAACCTGCCGGCCGATCCGCAGCTCGATGCCAATGGCGAGCTGGAATTCACTTTCGGGGCGCGGATGACGGTGAAGCACGGGCGCGGCGGCAACTATCGCGGACGCATTCCGATTTCGGTCGATTACAACTGAGCACTGGCGCCGCGCGGCCGCAGGCCCTATCTGGGGGCCATGTCCTATTGGCAGAAGATCAACCCCGCCGGGGCCATTGCCGATTTCCGCGCCGTGTTTCGCGATGCCGGAGTGAAGCGTTGGCCGATCGCGATTGTCGCCGCCTCGATCACGGTCGGGATCTTCTCGATCATGGCCGCCGAAAGCTGGAAGAAACCGCGCCCCCTGCCCGAGGTGACCTATATCAACTCCTGGCCGCTGGACCGGACCGAGGAGGAAACCCGCGCGTTCATCGAAACCAACCAAAAGAAGAAGGACGAGCAGCAGGCCCGGATCGAAGCCTATGAGGCCGAAGGGCGCGAACTGTGGGCCACGCTGGGCCGCGCATCCGGCATGGATGTCGACAAGATCAAACGAGAGGCCGAGGCCGAGCGCGCCGCCGCCAAGGCCGCCGAAAAGGCCAAGGCAGAGGCCCTGCTGAAGCAGGCCGGGGTCGAACCGGTTGCCGAATAGCGCCGACGCGCGCTGGCTTGCGGCGAGCGCGCGCCTGGCCGCGCGGGGCGTGCCGTTGAGCCGCCCCAACCCCGCAGTGGGCGCGATCCTGGTCAAGGACGGCAAGGTCATCGCTCGCGGCTGGACCCAGCCGGGCGGCCGCCCGCACGCCGAGGCCGTCGCCCTTGCCGCCGCCGGACAGCAGGCCCGCGGCGCCACGCTCTATGTCTCGCTGGAGCCCTGCGCCCACGCCAGCCCGCGCGGGCCGGACTGCGCCGGACTGGTCGCGGCGAGCGGGGTTACGCGGGTCGTGATCGGCTGCCACGATCCCGATCCGCGCACGGCCGGGGCCGGAGCCGCCCGCCTGCGCGCCGCGGGAATCGAAGTGCTGGAGGCCGACGATCCGGCCTGCGCCGCCAGCCTGGCCGGATACCTGATGCAGCGCCGCCACCGCCGCCCGCACGTAACGCTGAAGCTGGCGCTTTCCCCGGATGGATACCTTGCCCCGCCGCCGGGCGAAGGCCAGTGGCTGACCGGCGAGGTGGCCCGCGCCCATGTCCACGCCATGCGGGCGCGGATGGATGCGATTCTGGTCGGGCGCGGCACGTTGGAAGCCGACGCCCCCCGGCTCGATGTGCGGCTGCCGGGAATCGAAAACCGCAGCCCGGCGCGCTGGCTGCTGACGCATCGGCCAGCCCCCGCCGGCTGGCAGGCCCTGCCCGTGCCCGAAGCCATAGGGACCATGGCCGGCGTGCAATACCTGATGGTCGAAGGCGGCGCGGGGGCGGCCCGCGCGTTCCTGGCCGCCGGGCTGGTTGACCGGCTGCTGCTTTACCGCAGCCCCCGCGCAGTGGGCGGGCCCGGCCCGGCCCTGCCTGAGCTGACCGCGGCCAGTCTCGCGCGCAATCCGGCCTGGCGCCTTGCAGATACGCGCCAGCTTGGTAACGACATCGTGCAAACTTACGAGGCCATCTGATGTTTACCGGAATCGTCACCGCCATCGGCACCATCCGCGAAGTGAGCGAGCGGGGCGATCTGCGCGCCGTGATCGCCTGCCCCTATGACCCCGCCGCGATCGCGATCGGGTCCTCGATTGCCTGTTCGGGCGTGTGCCTGACTGTGGTGGAGCGCGGCGGCAGCGCCGGCGATGCCTGGTTCACGGTCGATGTCTCTGGCGAAACCGTCAGCAAGACCGCACCGGACCAGTGGCGCCCCGGCCGCCGCCTCAACCTGGAGCAGGCGCTGAAGCTGGGTGACGAGCTGGGTGGGCATATCGTCACCGGCCATGTCGACGCGGTCGGCCGGATTGCCCTGCGCGAGGAAGTGGGCGGATCGCTGCACCTGGCGGTCACCACTCCGGCCCAGATTGCCCCGTTCATTGCGCCGAAGGGCTCGGTCACGGTCGATGGCGTGTCGCTGACGGTGAACGCGGTGGATGATCATGCCGACGGCACCTGCACCTTCCATCTCAACATCATCCCCCACACCGCCGCTGTGACCACCCTGGGCAGACTTGGCGCAGGCGACGCGGTGAACCTGGAGATCGACGTGCTGGCCCGCTATCTCCAGCGGATGCAGAGCCTCAAAGGCTGAGCGGCCCGCTCGCGAAACGCTCGCGGGTGATTTGACAGATCACCTGGCGCAGGGGCCGGCTGGGGGGGTCCTCCACGGGTGAGCGATCGCTCACGCGGCCGCCGATCGGCTCCCTCGCGCAGCGCGAGACGAAATTGCTTGTACCGACCCGCAGATCGACCTGTTCGCAGTTGAAGCGGCCGCCCCAGCGGCTGCGGGCGAGGAAAGCCGGGCTGGGGCCAGCGAATGCTTTCCTACATCGCCAAAATCTGCCCTAACCTGCCGCATGAAGCACTATCCCCCGCCCGCCCCGCCCCGGCCGCGCGCGCCGCCTCTGGCCATCCCGCCGTTCCATGCCGTGCCCGGCCGCGCCCGCGCCGATGGCTGGACGCCCGAACGGCAGGCCCGGTTCATCGGACATCTGGCGGAAACCCGCAGCGTCACCAAGGCGGCGCGGCGAGTGGAGATGGCGCGCGAAAGCGCCTACCGGCTGCGCCGCCGCCGCTGGGCCGAAGGCTTTTGCGCAGCCTGGGACGCGGCCATGGGGCTGAGGTCACAAGGCAGTGCGACCATGGCGGGAAAAGTCACAAGCGAAGAGCTGCGCTGGCGGATCGAAAGCGGGCTGTGGCAGGTCATTTTCACGGACCGGCGCTTTGCCGGGGCCTGGCGTCAGGCTGACAATGCGGCGCTTTTGCAGCTGATGGCGCGGCAGCGCTTCACCCGGCAGAGCCCGCTGCGCATGGCCCCGCCGCGATGAAAGGTCACACTATGCCTTGCGCGGATCCCTGTCAGGTTCCGCGCCGCCGATCAGGCGCTGACCGCAGCAACAGCGCCAATGAACTTGTCGATATTGCCCATGGTCAGCCCGGCCGCGTTGATCCGGCCGGAACCGGCCATGTAGATCGCGTGATCGGTGCGCAGCTTGAGGATCTGTTCCGCGCTCAGCGGCAGGATCGAGAACAGGCCATTCTGCCCACCCAGCGGAGTGAGGTCGACCGACCCGGCCATGCCGGCCTCGGCCAGTCTTGCCCGGACCTGGCGCATGCGGGCGCGCATCGCGTCCAGTTCGTCCAGCCACATCCTGGTCAGCGCCGGATCTTCCAGGATGATCCGCACCGCCGCGCCGCCGTGATCGGGCGGCATCGACCAGGCCGCGCGGGCCAGGGCATGGCCGTTGGAAAGAATCGCGCCAAGCCCTTCGGCGGTCTCAGCCATGACATAAAGCGCGCCAACCCGGTCGCGGTACATGCCGAAGTTCTTGTCGCAGGAATAGGCGATCAGCGCTTCAGGTACACTGGCCAGCACGCGGCGCAGGCCATATGCATCTTGTTCCAGGCCCTGCCCCAGTCCCTGATAGGCCAGATCGAGGATCGGCAGCAGCTTTGCCTGCGCCACCAGCGTTGCAATCTCGTCCCACTGTTCGGGGCTGTAATCGATGCCGGTGGGGTTGTGGCAGCAGCCGTGCAGCAGGATCGCATCGCCGGGATCGGCTTCGGCAATCGCGGCGCGCAGGGCGTCCATGTCGGTCACCCCGGCCTTGGTCGAATGGGTAAAGGTCTTCAGCTCAAGCCCGAGATCGGCCAGGATCTGTGCGTGATTGGGCCAGCTTGGCACGCCCATCCACACCCGCGGCACGCCGGCCTTCCTGGCCAGGCCCGCAGCCAACCGCACCGCGCCGGTGCCGCCTGGGGCCTGCATCCCCTCGATCCGGCCGCCCAGGCTGGGATCACCCGCGCCGAACACATAAGGCATCAGCGCGTGGACAAAGCCCATGTCGCCCTCTGGGCCAAGATAGGCCTTGGAGTCCTGCACTTCGAGCAATTTCGCCTCGGCCGCCTTGATCGCGGCAAACACCGGAGTCGCCCCGTCATTGGTGCGATAGACCCCGACGCCAAGGTCGATCTTGTCCGCGCGGGTATCGGCCGCATAAAGCTTGATCAGCGCAAGCAGAGCATCGGCGGGCTGTTGTGGCAGGTTGCTGAGCATGATGGCGCGGCGTTTAAACCCGGCGCGGCCAAGGGGGCAAGGGCAGAATCCTGCAAATGGAGGATTGCCCCGCCCGCCCAAACGGTTACGGCAATTTTCAAGAACGCCGCCACGAATCGATACAAATCCCTGTATTATAATGCACAATCGTTTAAATCTGGGCGCGGTTCTGGCGGCTATGGCCGGCTTGGCCACTATGCTTGGCATTGCCGCGCTTACGCTCTGGCGGCTCTGCGCCTGAACCAATTGCCACTTGCCAGCCGGGCCGCGCGAGGCGAAAAGGTTTGGCATGCTTGCCCCTGTCACGCGCCCGAACCTGCCCGAAACCGCCACCGCCGCGATCCTGCGCGGCGTAAAGGGCGAATGTCCGCGCTGCGGCCAGGCCAGGCTGTTTCGCGCGTGGCTGAAGCCGGTCGATCACTGCCCGTCCTGCCACCAGGACTGGTCGGTCCACCAGGCCGACGATTTTCCGCCCTATATCTCGATATTCCTGACCGGGCACCTGCTGGCCCCGGTGATGATCGCGATCGGCGGCAGCGATGCCTTGTCGATGACCGCCAAGATCGCGATCGCCGTGGTGCTGGCCGCGGTGCTGATGCTGGCCTTCCTGCAACCAGCCAAGGGCGGCACGATCGCACTGCAATGGTGGCTGGGGATGCACGATTTCGTCCCCGGCGGCCGGGCCGAATTCAACGCCCCGCCCAAAGGCGCGCCGGGCAGTCCCTGGGGCTGACTTGTTCGTCTGCTGCGGCGCGGCCGAAGCATGACACCACCAGCCCGCTCCCCCGGCCCAACGGCCGGGTGAAGGCTGCCCTGTGGGTGGGCTGGTGGTTGGCTGGGCCAGGGGAGCCGCCCGATGCTGCCGGGGACAGACGGATGGCTGTTCGCAGCGCCATCAGGCAATCTGGAATCTCAGAACGGGAACCAGTTCTGCTTGCGGGAAAACTTCATGTAGCCCGCGTTGACCCCCAGGCGCAGCCCCACACCCATCCGGATCGGGATCAGCACCACATCGCCGCGGCGCAGGTAGGACACGTTGAACCCGCCAACCAGATAGGCCTGGCCCTCGCCGGCGCCATAACGCTTGAAGATGTCCTCGGTGTTGTAGAGGTTGTAGACCAGCACGAATGTGCTGCCGGCATTGGCTCCGGCATCGAAGCCCACCGAAGGCCCGGTCCAGTAGACCTTCCGCTCGCCCTCGATCTTGTGATGCAGCACGCCCGAGCCATAGCGCAACCCGACGATCAGCGCGCCGCCGCCTTCGCGCCCGGTGATATAGGCGTTGGGCTGACCCTGCTTGCGAAGCAGGTCCTCGATCAGGCCGCCAAGCCCGGCAGCACCCTTGCCGAAGACCTTCTCGGCCTCGCCGATCAGATCGTCTTTCTGGTAGGTTGCGGGATTGGCCGGCGGCGCGGCAGCAGCATTGCTCGGGGCCGCTTGCGGCGCTGCATCGGCCGCCACCGGCTCGGCCGAAGGAGTCGGCACGGCGCCGGGGGCGGGCGAAGCACTCGCGGCAGGCCGCGACAGGTCGCCATCGATGGCCCGGTCCGGATCGACCGGCTGGATCTGGGCCGGGGCGGCCACCGATCCAATCAGGGCCATGGCCCCCAGTGCTGAAACCAGTGCCGCGCGCACCCTTGCGTTCAAGCCGACGATCATCGCAGGCAGCTCCCTTCCATCTTGCCGCATCAGAATCGATCCCGGCTTGCCCGGCAATGAACGGTCGGCAAAGCGAGTCGGTTTTGCGATCAGACGAGTCCCCCGGCGAGGCATGACCAAAGCCAAGAATCTTTGCCCGCAACCCCTTGCCGCCCCGAAGCCCCCTCGCTATAGGCCGCGCTTCGCCGCTGCGATCCGGAGACGTGGGTGAGTGGCTGAAACCAACGGTTTGCTAAACCGTCGTACTGGTAAATCCGGTACCGAGGGTTCGAATCCCTCCGTCTCCGCCATTCTTTACGGCCCAGTTGCAGCGGAATGGTTGACCGGGCCGGACCTTCCCAGGCCCTGTTGGCCCCGGCTATCCCTGCTGCACGCAGATCTTTCGCGGCGGGAAGGCTGCTTCAGCGATCCTTTGCCAGGGCCACTCGCATCCGCGCCGAAAGCAAGATCCCCGCGATCATGGCCAGGACGAATGGCAGGGTTGCTGAAGGGGCCAGGACGAGATCGACGATTCCAGGGCCCGGGCAGATGCCCGCGAGGCCCCAGCCAAGCCCGAACAGCACAGCGCCGCCCAGCAGCTTCCCATCGATACGCCGGGTATCAGGCCGATCATAGGCCGTGCCGGCCAGCGGTTGCCGGCGCTGCCGCGCCAGCCAGAACAGCGGTGTGGCGGTCATCACGGCACCGCCCATCACAAATGCCAGACTTGGGTCCCAGGCCCCGGCAAGGTCAAGGAAGGCAAGAACCTTGTCAGGACTGCTCATGCCCGAGACGAGCAGCCCGAGCCCGAACACCAGCCCCGCGATGAAGGCGATCAGGGTCCTCATGCCAGGCCTCCATGGCGCATCAGCCAGACTGTCAGCACCGCCACGGCCATGAAGGTCCCGACCGCGACAAGCGACCGGATCGAAAAGCGGGACAGCCCGCAAACCCCGTGGCCGCTGGTGCAGCCGTTACCCAGGTCGGTGCCGACGCCGACAAGCAGACCGGCCCCCACCAGCACAGGCAGTGAAAGCCGATCGAGCCCGGCGGTCGCAGTCTCGATATTACCGACCCCAAGCCAGAGCAGCGCGGCGGCAATCATGCCGACCAGAAACGCCATGCGCCAACCGCGTTCGGGTCCAGCGAATGCCCGCCGGACAATCCCCGTGATCCCGGCAATCTCGCCGGACAGGAGATAGAGCCCGCCAGAAGCAAGACCGATCAAAACGCCGCCCCCAAAGGCAGCAAGCCAGACGTCAGGCAAGGCGCGCGCTCCTAGAACAGAAAACCGAGCGAGACGCCGGTCGCCGTTTCGGCAAGGTAGATATCGGCTTCGCCGCCTCCGTAGCCTGCCGGAATAGATCCCGCCCCGCGAACCCGGTTGCGGGGCGCGTGCATCACGTATCCGCTCAGCTCCAGCTTGCCGGAGAGCTTGACCGTCGCCCCGGCCGTGAAGTGATCGGTAACAACGCCCGGGGCCAGAAGGTTGAGGAAGGTCTGCGACTGCGGAACGGGGTTGTCCGAGTGACCGTATCCGGCCCTCAGGGTCAGTTTGTCACTGGCCCTGAATACCGCGCCGACTTTGACAACGTCGATGTCCTGCCAGCCGAAGCCGGGCCCGCCAATCGCGCCAAAGGGCACGCCGGCCGACAAGGGGGCAAGGGAATTGCCGACAGAGCCCACGTCCGAATATTCGATCCGCTTGTAATCCGCGCCCAGGGTCAGTCGGTCCGTGGCTTTGACCGAAAAGCCGAAGCCCCACGAGGCCGGCACGTCAAAATCTCCTCCATCGGCGAACAGACCGGAGTACCTGTCAAAGGACCCTGCCCAGACCTTGGACTGGTAGAATGCACCGATCGATACCGATGAGCCGATCTGTCCAAGATAGCCGATCCGGAATCCGATGCCCGTTGACCAGTCATCCCCATTGTTGGTCATCTGGGCCGGAGCGCTGCTGGCCGCGGTAAAAGGCTGGATGCCGCTCATCGAGAAGCTTTGCAGCAGCAGGATCGGGGAAACGCCGATGCTGTGGCCTTCGCCCAGCCGTGCGGCCAGTGTCGGCGTGACAAAGATCTGACGAAGGTTCACGCCGGCTTCGCCCTGCGCGCCGAAGCTGGTGAACGGATTGGCATCGTAATTGGTGTTCATGCCGCCGTTACCGGTGATGACGATCGCGGCCGCAAGAGAATCGCCCAGCGGCCTGACATAGGCGATTTCCGGCAGGACAAAGGGATTCGCACCGTTGCCGGACCAGTTTCCGTTCAGTCCGGCTCCATTTCCGGCAATGTCCACGCCGCGGCTAGGCACAAAAACCTCGACCCCGATATCGAGCCGCTCGTCGAGCGTAGTGGCGGCCGCCGGATTGGCCGCGATCGCAACGGCATCTTCCGGCATGGCGATTGCGACACCGCCAGCGCCCTTGGACTTGGCCCCCATGCCGTTGACGAAATAGCCGTCGGTCGCGTGGGCGACCTGCGAAGCCCCCAGGGCGGCTGCGGTGATGGCCAGCGCC
>JBKBSV010000080.1:0-10089 GCA_046291115.1 Novosphingobium sp.
CAAGCACCATGCCGATGGTCAGCGACTTGCCCCGTTCGGCCACCAGGGTCGGGTTGCCACCCTGAACGAAACCGGTTGAGCTGGTCAGCGCGGTGCAGTTGCGCCACGGGGTAACGCCCGGGGTGCCGGTGTAGGGCGTGGCCGAACAGGGCGCGGTCATGGCGGCGTTGTAGGTCACCGGAACGCCGGCCGCGGCGCAGTTGGCGGCGCGGTTCGGGTTGCTGCTGATGTTCACGCTGTCGCACGGGTCGGCGATGAACGCGAAGCTTTGGGTCTGCGGGAAGAACAGGTTGCTCTGCGTCGGGGCGCGGACCGAGGTGGCATAGGCCACGCGGAAGCGGACATCGTCCACCGGCGCGTAGATGCCATCCACGTTCCAGGCCCAGACGGTGCCGGTGGCGGTGTTGTAATCCGACACCCGGCCCGCACCGCGGACGGTCAGTTCCTTGATGAACGGCAGATCCTTGACCAGCGGCAGGTCGATTTCGCCATAGGCTTCCTTCACCGTGAACTTCGGCGGATCGAAGTTCTGGAAGCGGTTGAAGAAGAACGCGCCATTCTGCGATGCCTGATCCCAGTGGCTGAACGCGGTTTCTTCGCGGTATTCGGCGCCAAGCACGAAGCCGATCGGGCCGCCCGGCAGTTCAAACAGCTGCGACAGGTCGCCCGCGACGTTGGCCGAGACCACGAACTGGGTGGCCTTTTCCTTGCGCTGTGCCGTCCCGTTGGAGAAGGCATAGGCATCAGCGCTGTAGCGGTTCTGGCCGAACAGGTTGATCGGCACGCAGTCCGGACGGGTGTTGGTGACGGCGTTGACGCGGCAGATCACCTTCTCTCCGGCATCGTTCAGCACAAAGTTGGTGCCGGCGAAGCCGGCCGGCGCGATCACCGCATCGACCGCCAGGGCCAGACCATCGGGCGCGGTCCCGGCATCGTCGCGGATGCGGGCCACGTTGATCGCGTTCATGCTGGTCCGCAGTTCGCCATAGTTGACGGCGATTTCGTACTTCCAGTCATCGTTGAAAGTGCCTTCGAAACCGGTGACGATGCGATAGGTTTCGCGCACATGGGTTTCGCCGCGGCCGCCCATGTCAACATTGAAGCGGTTGAGCGGGAAGGTCTGGCCGGTGATACCGCGATCGGTGGCGCTGCCGGGGATGGTCGTACCAGCCGCCGTGGCGGGGCACAGTCCGTAGCTGCGCATGACGTTGAGGTTCTGGGCCGAAAGGAAGCCGTTGTCGCAGCGCCAGGTCGGGTTGAAAGTGGCCGAGGCCATGAAGGTCGGCTGCCCTTCCTGGTTGGAGGTCACGCGGACATACTTGCCTTCGGCAAACCAGCGCAGACCGTCGCTGAAATCGAAGTGAGTGAGGGCGTTGATGCTGTAACGGTCAAGCCCGGCGGCCATCATGCCGGTGTTGCGCAGGGTGGAGCCAAAGCCGCCGATCTGGTTGCCGCCACCGATCGGGGCGTACGACAGGATCGGCGTGTCGAGCACCAGCTGCCCGGCATCGTCGAAGCGCAGATAGCGCCGCTGCGGATTGCTAGCCGGGTCGATCGCGCCGATCGTGCCGGCGTCCGAAATCGCGGCATTGCGCACGCCGCAGACGAAAGCCGTATCCCAGATGCCGTCGGTGCCGTTCGGCTCGCCGCCGGTCGGCTCGATCGTGTTGATCTGGCAGCGGCCCGAAAAGGCCCCGGACAGGTCATCGCGGTCGCGGAAGTACAGCGGCTCGGCCTTGGCATATTCGGCGGAAACGGCGATGTTGCCGCGGCCATCGGCGAAGTTGCGCCCGAAAACGCCGGAAATGAAGTAGTTGCCGCGGTCACCGTTCTTGGTGGTGCCGCCCTGGGCGCGCAGAGCGATGCCGTCGTAATTGCGCTTGAGGACGAAGTTGACCACGCCCGCCACGGCATCCGAACCATAAACTGCCGAGTTGCCGCCGGTCACCACATCGACACGTTCCAGCAGGTCGACCGGGATCACGTTGACGTCAATCAGGTAGTCACCCGGCAAGGCAGCAACGTGGCGCTTGCCGTTGACCAGCACCAGGGTGCGCGAGGGGCCCAGACCGCGCAGGTCGAGCAGGTTGAGACCGGCGGTGCCGATAAAGCGGGTCGAGTTGCCGGCGCTGTAGGTCGAGCGCAGCGAGGGCAGGTCATTCAGCGCATCGCCCAGCGAGACGTCGCCGCCGTCCGACAGTTCACCCGGCGTGACCGAGGTCAGCGGAACCGGTGAGGAGAGGGTCGGGCGGGTCAGACGCGAGCCGGTGCCGACGACAACAATGTCCCCCTTTTCATCCTTGTCGCAGACACCGTTGTTGTTGGCATCGACGCAGGCTTCGGCCGAATCGGCCGCCGCCGAATCCTGGGCCTGGGCGGCGCTGGCCGTACCCATCATCGCCAGGGCGGCGGTTGCCAGGCAGGTGGTGGTAGAGAAGGCAGACTTTCGGAAGAATTTCATTGCTTTTGCCCCTTGGTCCTCTGTCCCATAGCCGGGAAGATTGATCAGGTTTGACCCTTGGCGGCAAGCCGCCAACAGCCCACTGGCCCCTCAATCAGAGCCGGATTGGACAGTCCTGCGGGAAGAGCCGCGCGGGTGCAATTGTCGCGAAGCGCAACGAAACTTTTCATCGGCTGTTGTTGTGAAAATGCCACAGCGGAGGAATCCTTGACGACCCGGCAGGCAGGCTTTAATCGCTCGATTAAACAACCTGAGAGGAAGGAATCGCTGATGGGCACTGCCTATATCGTTGATGCTGTCAGGACCGCCGGTGGACGCCGTGGCGGTCGCCTGGCCGGGGTTCACCCGGTCGATCTTGCCGCCGCGTCACTTGATGCGCTGGTCCAGCGCACCGGAATTGATCCGGCCGGGGTCGACGACGTGATCATGGGCTGCGTCAGCCAGGGTGGCCAGCAGGCGGGCCAGGTCGGCCGCAATGCGGTGCTGGCATCCAGGCTGCTGCCGGAATCGACGCCGGCAGTGACGATCGACCGCCAGTGCGGTTCGTCCCAGCAGGCGATCCAGTTTGCCGCCCAGGCGGTGATGAGCGGGACTCAGGACGTGGTTATCGCGGCCGGGATCGAGAGCATGAGCCGCGTGCCGATGGGCTCGACCGCGATGTTCCACATGAAGGAAGGCCTGGGCAATTACAAGTCGCCGGGGCTGGAGGCCAAGTATCCCGGCATCACCTGGTCGCAGTTCATGGGCGCGGAAATGATCGTCAAGAAGCACGGCTTCACCAAGGACGATCTCGACCGCTTCGCCCTGAAAAGCCACCAGAACGCCAAGGCGGCGACCGAAGCCGGGGCCTTCAAGGCCGAAATCGTCCCGATCGAGATTGAGACTCCCGAAGGCAAGCAGTGGCACACGGTGGATGAAGGGATCCGCTTCGATGCCACGCTGGAAGGGATCGCGGGCGTGAAGCTGCTCTCGCCCGAAGGCGCTCTGACGGCGGCCACTTCCAGCCAGATCTGCGATGGATCATCGGCCGCGCTGGTCGTTTCCGAGGACGCGCTGAAGCGTTACAACCTTGCCCCGCTGGCCCGCATCCACACCCTGACCGTCACGGCGGGTGATCCGGTCATCATGCTGGAAGAGCCGCTGTTCGCGACCGACAAGGCCCTGGCCAAGGCCGGCCTGTCGATCAATGACATCGACCTTTATGAAGTGAACGAGGCCTTCGCCTCTGTGCCTCTGGCCTGGCTCAAGCACACCGGGGCCGATCCGGAAAAGCTCAACGTCAATGGCGGGGCGATTGCGCTGGGCCATCCGCTGGGCGCTTCGGGGGCCAAGCTGATGGCGACCCTGCTCCATGCGCTGAAGGCGCGCGGCGGCAAGTATGGTCTGCAAACGATGTGCGAAGGCGGCGGGGTCGCCAACGTCACGATTGTTGAGATGGTCTGAGCACGGCTTGGCCCATCGGTTGAAATGTGCTGATTGCAAACGGAGAAATCTGAAATGAAACTCGACAACACCGTTGCCGCCGTGGTTACCGGCGGGGCATCCGGCCTTGGCGCTGCCACGGCCCGCGCGCTGGCCGCCAAAGGCGTGAGGGTCGCCATTTTCGATCTTCAGGCCGAAAAGGGCGAAGCCGTGGCCAAGGAAATCGGCGGCGTGTTCTGCGAAGTGAACGTGATGGACGATGCCAGCGTCGATGCCGGTTTCGCCAAGGCCCGCGAAGCCCACGGCCAGGAGCGGATCCTGGTCAACTGCGCTGGCACCGGCAACGCGATCAAGACCGCCAGCCGCAGCAAGGAAGACGGCAGCATCAAGCACTTCCCGCTCGATGCCTTCAACTGGATCATCCAGATCAACCTGGTCGGCACCTTCCGCTGCATCGCCAAGTCGGCCGCCGGCATGATGACACTCGATCCGCAGGAAGACGGCGATCGCGGGGTGATCATCAACACCGCTTCGGTTGCGGCCGAGGACGGCCAGATCGGCCAGGCGGCCTATTCGGCCTCGAAGGCCGGCGTGGTCGGCATGACCCTGCCGATCGCCCGCGACCTTTCCAGCGAGGCAATCCGCGTCAACACCATCCTGCCGGGTATTTTCAACACCCCGCTGCTGGCCGCTGCGCCGCAGCCGGTCAAGGACGCGCTGGGTGCCTCGGTGCCCTATCCCAAGCGGCTTGGCGATCCGACGGAATACGCCAATCTTGCCCTGTGCATGATCGAGAACGGCTATTTCAACGGCGAGGACGTGCGCCTCGACGGTGCGATCCGCATGGCGCCCCGTTGAACAGCAAACACGGTGCAGGGAGCGCCCGTCGAGGCGCTCCCGCCCCAAACCTGACCGGGAGAGAGACAGCATGGGCTATTCGCAGATCGACCTTCATATTGCGGAAGGGATTGCCACCCTCACGCTGAACCGCCCGGAAAAGATGAACGCCTTTACCGGCACGATGATGAACGAGATCATCGCTGCCATGGACCGCACCGACGCGGATGACAGCGTGCGGGCAGTGATCTTCACCGGGGCCGGAGACCGCGCCTTCTGCGCCGGAGCCGATCTGACCCCGGATGACGGACGCAAGCCCTTTGCCAGCAACGAGACGGTCGAAACCTTGTCCGATCCGCGGGTGCGCGATGGCGGCGGGCTGCTGACCCTGCGGCTGTTCCAGTCGAAGAAGCCGCTGATCTCGGCCTGCAACGGCGCGGCGGTGGGCGTCGGCGTGACCATGCAGCTGCCGATGGATATTCGCCTGGCCAGCGACAATGCCCGCTTCGGCTTTGTCTTTGCCCGGCGCGGGATCGTGCCGGAAGCCTGCTCAAGCTGGTTCCTGCCCAGGATCGTCGGCGTCAACCAGGCGCTGGAATGGTGCATGACCGGGCGCATCTTTGGCGCGGAAGAGGCGCTGCGGGGCGGGCTGATCCGCTCGATCCACCCCCAGGGTCAAGTGGTCGATGCCGCGCGTGGCCTGGCCCGCGAGATTGCCGACAACACGTCGGCCGTGTCGGTCGCCATGACCCGCGCGATGCTGTGGCGGATCCCCTCGGGCGATCACCCGATGGAAGCTCACAAGGTTGATAGCCGGGCGATCTACCGCCTGTCGAAAGGCGTCGATGCACAGGAAGGTGTGCAAAGCTTTCTGGAAAAGCGGGCGCCAGTCTTTCCGGGCCGCGTTTCGGCCGATATGCCAGACTTTTACCCGTGGTGGGGAGGGGAGCCCCCGTACGAATGAGCCAAGAGACCAAGCCGACCGACAGCGACGCTACTGCCGGTGCGCGCGACCTGCTGTTGCAGACCGCATCCGACATCATGCGCGAAGGCGATATCGTTGATATTTCGCTATCGGAACTGTCCTTGCGGTCGGGGCTCAATTCGGCGCTGGTGAAATATTATTTCGGCAACAAGGCCGGGTTGATGCGCGCCCTGCTGGATCGCGACATGGCCGATATCGTCCAGGCGGTCGATGCGTTGATGGCCAAGGACATGGCCCCCGAACAGCGCCTGCGCCGCCACATCGGCGCGGTGGTCGATACCTATTTCAAGACGCCCTACCTCAACCGCCTGCTGATGCGGCTGGTGCGCGAAAGCGACCCGGAAGAAGCCCACCGGATCGCCGATTCCTACCTCACCCCGCTCAGCCGCGCCTATGACAGGTTGATCAAGGACGGGGTCAAGGAAGGCGTGTTCCGGCCGGTCGATCCGCAGCTGTTCTATTTCACCACCACCGGGGCGTGCGACCGGTTCTTTTCCTCGCGGCTGGTGCTCAAGCACTGCTACGATACCGAGGCGCTGACCGAGGAATTGCGCGATCGCTATCGTGAGCATTGCATTGACTTCATCATGGCCGGCATCCTCGCCAGATAATGGCAGGTTCCTGGCATATCGGCGTCATCGGCGGGTCCGGCCTCTCGTCCGGGCTTGATCTGGACCATGCGCAGACGATCGAGGTGGCAAGCCCGTTCGGCCTGCCCTCTGGCGCGGTGACCACCGGCACGCTGGAAGGGGTGCGTTTCACTTTTCTGCCGCGCCACGGCCCGGGCCACGCCATCCCGCCCGCCAAGGTCAATTACCGCGCCAACATCGACGTGCTGAAACGCTGCGGGGTGACCGACGTGATCGCCCTGTCGGCAATCGGCTCGCTCAATCCGGCCATGGCTCCGGGCCATTTCGTGACGATCGATCAGTTTATCGATCGCACGACATCGCGGGCCAATTCGTTCTTCGGGCCCGGCCTTGTTGCCCATGTCAGTCTGGCCGACCCGGTCTGTCCGCGCCTTGCCGCCGCTCTTGCCGAGGCAGCCCGGCAGGAGGATGCCGTCGTTCATCCGGCCGGCTGCTACATCGCAATCGAGGGGCCGCAGTTTTCGACCCGCGCGGAAAGCCGGCTCTACCGGGGCTGGGGCGCAGACGTGATCGGGATGACCGCGCTGCCCGAGGCACGCCTCGCCCGCGAGGCGGAGCTGCCCTATGCCCTGCTTGGCATGGTGACCGATTATGACAGCTGGCGCGAGGTCGGGGAAGATGTCGATGCCGCCGACGTGGTTCGGGTGATGCACCGCAACATCGATCTGGGGCGCAGGGTGATTGCCCGCTTCGCCCGGCTGCTGCCGGCGCACCGCGGCGCCAGCCCGATCGACCATGCGCTGGACAATGCGATCATGACCGCGCGCGAGGCCCGCGATCCGGCGCTGGTGGCCCGGCTTCATGCCGTTGCCGGGCGGGTGCTGGGATGAGCGAGGAAGCGGTTCTCTATGACTATTGGCGCTCGTCTGCTGCCTACCGGGTGCGGATTGCGCTCAATCTCAAGGGCATTAGCTATCGTTCGGTTCCGATTGACCTGGCAGCAGGGCAGCAGGGCGGGGCGGATTACCTGGCGCGCAATCCCCAGGGCCTGATTCCGGCGCTGGATATCGATGGATTGCTGCTGACGCAGAGCCTGGCGATCATCGACTACCTGGATCAGACCCGCCCGGAACCGCGTCTGCTTCCGGCCGATCCGGCGGCGCGGGCCGCCGCACTGGCAGCCGCGCTGGTGATTGCCGCCGATACGCACCCGGTGCAGAACCTGCGGGTCATGAACCGTCTGAAAAGCCAGTTCGGGGCCAGCCATGACCAGGCGGTCGAATGGAACCGTCACTGGATCGGACTGGGCTTTGCCGCGCTGGAGGCGCAGGCTCCGCACACCGGTCTGTTTGGCGGTGCGGGCCCCAATCTGGCCGATCTGTGCCTGGTGCCGCAGATGGCCAATGCCCGCCGGTTTGAGGTGAACCTGGCGCCCTATCGGCAACTGGTGCGGATCGATGCGGCGCTGCGCGAACTGCCGGCCTTCGCCGCTGCTGCGCCGGACGCGGTCAAACCCTAATCGTCGCTTGCACATGGGGCCGCCAGCCCCTAGCAAACTGGTTGCAACAGGAACCAGTTATGTCCGACCAGACCCGCCTTGCCGATTTTCTGCCCTATCTGCTCTCGGTCACTTCCAATGCCGTGAGTGACCGGATCGCCGATGAATACCGCGCGCGGTTCGGCCTCAAGATTCCCGAATGGCGGGTCATGGCGGTGCTGGGCGATGCCGGGCCGCTGACCCAGCGCGAACTGGTCGGGGCGACCCGGATGGACAAGGTCGCCGTCAACCGCGCCTGCAAGGTGCTGGAAGAGCGCGGTCTGCTGGCGCGCAGCCCCAATGCCCGCGATGGCCGTTCGCACCACCTGGAACTGACCGGTGCCGGGCGCGGCGTGCATGGCGAGATCATGCCGATCGCTCTGGACATGGAGCGCCGTCTGTTCGCACCGCTTTCGACCAGCGAGGTTCAGACTTTCAAGGGCCTGCTGGCCCGCATCTACGCCCAGGCGATCAGCCACGGAGATCAGCCCCAATGAAACTTGCCTCGCTTCGCCATGGCCGGGATGGCCGCCTGATCGTGGTATCCAGCGATCTGGCCTGGTATGCCCCGGCCGATCATCTGGTCCCGACGCTGCAAGCCGCGCTGGATGACTGGGACCGGCACGAGCCAGTGCTGCGCGCGCTGGCAACCGAGCTGGAACACGGCGCGATCCCGCGCGAACGGTTTCACGAGCGCGATGCCGCTGCCCCCCTGCCGCGGGCCTATCAGTGGGCGGATGGCTCGGCCTATGTCAACCACGTCGAACTGGTCCGCAAGGCGCGCGGGGCAGAATTGCCGGACAGCTTCTGGCATGATCCGCTGATGTACCAGGGCGGTAGCGATGATCTGCGCGGCGCGCGCGATCCGATCCTGCTTGCGGACGAGGCCTGGGGCTGCGATCTGGAAGCGGAAATCTGCGTCGTGACCGGCGATGTGCCGCAGGGCGTGTCGGCCAGCGCAGCGCTGGATCATGTCCGGCTGGTCGGGCTGGTCAACGATGTTTCGCTGCGGGGGCTGATCCCGGACGAGCTGGCCAAGGGCTTCGGCTTTGTCCAGTCGAAACCGGCCAGCCATTTTTCGCCGGTGTTCGTGACCCCGGATGAACTGGGTGCGCGCTGGAACGGCGGGCGGCTGAGCGGGGTGCTGGCTGTCGATCTCAACGGCCAGTCGTTTGGCCGGGCCCGGGCCGAGGAGGAATGCACGTTCGATTTTGGCACCTTGATCGCCCACCTGGCCAAGACCCGGCGGATCGGCGCAGGCTCGATCATCGGATCGGGCACGGTATCCAACCGCGACCCCGACGGCTCACCAGGGCGGCCGTGCAGCGAAGGCGGGCGCGGCTATTCCTGCATAGCTGAACAGCGCATGGTAGAAACCATCGCCACCGGCCAGGCCCGCACGCCGTTCCTGCGTTATGGGGATACGGTGCGGATCGAGATGCGCGATGATCACGGACACACGATCTTCGGCGCGATCGAGGGTACTGTGATGCCAGTGCCGGCCTGAATCCCGGCTGGGTGCGCCGGTGTTGCCGGGAAAGGCCGGATGGCCTTGCCGCACCGCCTATGGGCCGACAAGACAAGGGCCGGCGCGGTTTCCCGTTCCGGCCCTTGCCTTCGGTGGTTGGTTGCAGCGCCCTACTTCGGCCCGCCCGGCTTGGCGGCGAAAGCGTCGGCGATCGAGCAGGCCGCAGGGCCAAGGATCACCACGAACAGCACCGGCAGGATGAACAGGATCAGCGGTACCGTCATGATCGCGGGCAGGCGCGCGGCCTTTTCTTCGGCACGCATCATGCGTTCGTTGCGGAACTCGGCCGATAGCACCCGCAGCGCTGAGGCGAGCGGCGTGCCATAGCGTTCGGTCTGGATCATGGTGGTGACCACGCCGCGCACGGCATCAAGGTCCACGCGGTAGGCCAGGTTTTCAAACGCCTGGCGGCGTTCGCCCAGGAACGACAGCTCGATCGCGGTCAGGGCGAATTCATCGCCCAGCTCCGGATAGGCCCGGCCCAGTTCGCGCGCCACCCGGTTGAAGGCGGCATCGACGGTAAGACCGGCTTCGGCACAGATGACCAGCAGGTCGAGCGCGTCGGGCAGGCCCTTGCGGATTGCGTCGGTGCGCTTGGAAATCAGGTTGGCCAAGTAGATTTCCGGGCCTTTGTAGCCCGCGCCGATAGCCGCGGCAAAGGCCATCAGGCGCTTCATCCCGCCCCATTCGGGGAAATAGTTGATGCCATAGATGAAGAAGGCGGCGATC
>JBKBSV010000081.1:0-9998 GCA_046291115.1 Novosphingobium sp.
CCGCCTCGGCGAAGGCCTCGAAGCTGACGATGGACTCGTCCCTTGCATCAACCACCGGCTGATAGTTCAACAGCAGCTCGCGCTTTTCCAGCGCGCGGCGCAGCGAAAATTCCAGCTTGCGGCGCTCTTCGGCCTCCTGGTGCAGCGAAGGCTCGTAGCCATGATGGGTCCCGCCGCCCTCTTCCTTCGAGCGGTAAAGCGCAAGGTCGGCATTGCGCATCAACGTCTCGACGGTCGTGCCGTCGCGCGGCCCGATCGCCGAACCAACCGAGGCACCGATGTAAAGCGTGTGGTGATCGACGTCATAGGGCCGCGAGAGCAGCTCGATCGCGGCCTCGGCCACGGCCGCCACCCGGTTGTGGTCGGATGCATCGCGGATCACGATGGCGAATTCGTCGCCGCCAAGCCGGCCGACCAGTTCGTTGTCGGTCATGATCGATTTCAGCCGATCAGACACCCGCGCCAGCAGTTGGTCGCCAACCAGGTGGCCGAGCGTATCGTTGACCGCCTTGAACCGGTCGAGGTCGATCATCAGGAAGGCACAGCGCGTGCGCCACTGGTCAGCGTAGCGCATCGCCTCGCCCAGGGCCTCGGTCACCATCATGCGGTTGGGCAGGCCGGTCAGGGTATCGAAGCGGGCCATGCGGGCGATCTTCTCGCTCGATTCGCGCTGTTCGGTCACGTCCGAACCGACCCCGCGGAAGCCGTCGAAGTTGCCGTTCTCGTCCAGCTTGGGCGTACCGGAAATTTCCCACCAGCGCTGCTGGTTGTTGATCGTCACGCGCACCAGCAGGTTGGAAAAGCTCTCGCGCCGCTTCAGCCGTTCGGCCAGGTCATGCATCGAGGAAGGAAACTGGCCGGTATCCCAGGCCGGCCCGGCAATCAGCTGGATGAAGGGCTTTCCTTCCACCTCTTCGGGCGAAAGCCCCAGGGCATAGGCAAAACGCGGACTGGCCGCACGCACCCGGCGCGAAGGGTCGGTCTGCCACAGCCAGTCGGCCTCGCCCTCCTCGAACTCGCGCAGCAGCATCGACACCACTTCGCTTTTCTCGGCCATGGCGCTTTCAGCGATCCGGGCGGTCAGGAAGAAGCGGGCGTTCTCGATTGCGCCCAGCCCGACCACGACCATGAACAGAATCGCGATCAGCGCCATTTCATAGCTCTGCCCGAACAGGAAGCTGGCCACCGCCGCCCCGCCGACAATTCCGCCGAACAGCAGATTGGCCAGCGGCACGGCCGGCAGCAGCACCGCCGATGCCGTCATCAGCATCGCGCAGACCGCCCACAGTTCCAGGTGTTCCTTGGGATCCCCGAACGGCGTGAATGCCGCGATCGGCGCCACCCAGACCAGCGCATTGCCGATCGCGCTCAATGACTGGCGGTTGACTTCGCCGGGGGTGATGCGGCGCCGGTCAGTATCGCCCAGCGCCCTGTCGATCTTCGCGCCGAACACCAGGCTGGCGGCCAGCAGGACGAACCAGGCAACCAGCCCGGCGGGATGGACCGAATCATAGTACAGCCGCAAAACTGCCAGCGATGCCAGGCCATGGGCCATGATCCGCGCCGAGGTGACCCGCGACAGGCTGGAATACTGCAGACCGCGCAGACGGTGCCAGTCACCATCGCCCGGATCGGTCAGGCCCAGTACCGCCATGACCGGCAAGCTCTTGGGAAGCGCAGAAGTGGTCGTTCGGGTATCAGTCACGCGCCCGTATTAGGCGCCCAAACCTTATCACCGCGTAAAGCATGGCGGGGCCGCGGCGATATTTCGTCACTTATTCCACCGTCACCGACTTTGCCAGATTGCGCGGCTGATCGACATCGGTGCCCTTCACGCAGGCAACGTGATAGGCCAGCAGCTGGACCGGGATGGCATAGACCAGCGGCGCGATCAGCGGGTGGACCCTGGGCATCTCGATCGTGGCGAGGCATCCCTCACCCGCTTCCTCCAGCCCTTCGCGGTCCGAAATCAGCACGATCTTGCCGCCGCGCGCGCGCACTTCCTGCATGTTGGATACGGTCTTTTCGAACAGCGGCCCCGACGGCGCGATCACGATCACCGGCACGGCCTCGTCGATCAGCGCGATCGGCCCGTGTTTCATTTCACCCGACGCATAGCCTTCGGCATGGATGTAGCTGATTTCCTTCAGTTTCAGCGCGCCTTCAAGGGCCAGTGGATAGTCCTGCCCGCGGCCCAGATAGAGCACGTCGCGGGCCGGCGCGATCAGGTGGGCCATGGCCGCGATCTCGTCGTCATGGACCAGCGCGGCGTTGAGACTGGCCGGCGTTTCCAGCAGGTGCTTGACCACCTTGGTCTCTTCCGCCCGGCTCATCCGGCCGCGCTTCACCGCCATGTGCGCGGCCAGCGCCGCCAGCACGGCCAGCTGGCAGGTAAAGGCCTTGGTGCTGGCCACGCCGATTTCCGGCCCGGCATGGGTCGGCAGCAGCAGGTCCGCCTCGCGCGCCATCGAACTGGTCGGCACGTTGACCACCACCGCGATGGTCTGGCCCTGTTCCTTGCAGTGACGCAGCGCGGCCAGCGTATCGGCGGTTTCCCCGCTCTGCGATATGAACAGCGCGAGGCCGCCCGGCTCCAGCACCGGCTGACGATAGCGGAACTCGGACGCGAAATCGATGTCGGCCGGCAGCCGCGCGAACTGCTCGAACCAGTACTTGGCCACCATTCCCGCGTAAAAGCTGGTGCCGCAGGCGACGATCGTGACGCGGTTGATGCTGGAGAGATCAAAATCGAACTGCGGCAGAGCCACCGACTGGTCGACCTGGCGGATGTAGCTTTTCAGTGTCTGGGCCACCACGGTCGGCTGCTCGAAGATCTCCTTCTGCATGAAGTGGCGGTAATTGCCCTTCTCGATCTCTGCCGCCGATGCGCCCGAGGTGGTGATCTCCCGCGTGACGGGCTGGTTATCCTTGTCAAACACCTGCGCCCCTTCGCGGGTCACGATCACCCAGTCGCCCTCATCGAGATAGGAAATCTTCTGGGTAAGCGGCGCCAGCGCCAGCGCGTCAGAGCCAAGGTAGGTTTCCCCATCGCCATAGCCGACCACCAGCGGCGAGCCGAGCCGCGCGCCGATCAGCATGTCGGGATGGCTGCGAAAGGCAATGGCGAGTGCAAAGGCCCCGCGCAGTTGCGGCAGCACGGCCTTCACGGCCGCCACCGGATCGTCCCCGGCTTCGACCCGCTCGGACACCAGGTGGGCCACCACTTCGCTATCGGTATCGCTTTCAAAGGCGCGGCCGCGCGCGGTCAGCGCTTCCTTCAGCTGGCGGAAATTCTCGATGATCCCGTTGTGGACCAGCGCCAGTTCGGCCGTAGCGTGCGGGTGGGCATTGGCCGCGGTCGGCGCGCCGTGGGTGGCCCAGCGGGTATGGGCAATGCCGGTGGTGCCCGGCGCCGGATCGCGGGCCAGTTCCTTGACCAGCCCCGCCAGCTTGCCCGGCGCGCGGCGGCGGATCAGCTGCCCATCGTGGACGGTGCAGACCCCGGCACTGTCATAGCCGCGGTATTCCATCCGCCGCAGGCCATCGACCAGCCGCTCCGCCACTTCATCCTTGCCGACGATGCCGATAATACCGCACATGGAATTTTGCTTTCTTCAGAGAGTGTAAGGAACGCGGATGCCCGGCATCTCTGCCGGAAAATCCTTTGTATTTCGTGTCACCAGAATCCGCCCGCCGACCTGGGCGGAAGCCAGAATGATGGCATCGGGCAACTTGAGCGAATTGCGTTGGTGACGCAGCGCTGCCGCGCGCCGGGCGATTTCTTCATCAACCTCGCTCATCGCGAACAGCCTGAGGAACTCCTCAGTTTCGGACGCTGCCCCTTCAGGAGCGCCAGACATGACCTCGATCCAGGTCATGCGACTGATCCAGGCGCGGGTGACGTTGCGCACCTCCGCCCATGCCGCGGGGCGATCGTGCAGCATGTCGATCACAATGTTGGTATCGAACAAGCGCTCGCTCATACGGTGCTGCGCTTCTTTTGCGGGTCAGAAGGCTCGGGTATTTCGGGCCATTCGCCGCGCAGCCTTTCTTCATAGGCGAGACCATCGACGGTCGAGCCATGCCTGGCCCACAGGCCAAAATACTTCTCGAAGCCTTGCTGCGATTCTGCGGCGATGTAGTTTGCCACAGCCTCGCGGAGCACCGCTGCGCGTGACTTGCCCTCGGCCTTGGCCAGGGCATCGAGCCGAGCCAGGTCTTCTTCGGGTATATCGACAAGGAATCTGCTCATGATAATATATTGATATCATATCATGATATCATATCAAGGCATAAGCTCTGACAATCTTGGATCGAATGCGACCATGTCCAATTCCATCACGCCATGCTCGTGGCAGTTTCCGGCAAATCGCCCCCTTGGCGCGGAAAGGCGCAGTTCCTTGAGCAGACCGCCGACCTGGTCGGGCTGAACAAGCGCGGCGGCCTCAAGATCTTCATCCTGTGACTTGGCCCGACCGCGGGTTCCGGGTTTCGGAAAGCCATGCGCATCCGCACAAAGAATGCGCACGTCCATACAATATCCCGCCCGCTTCACTTCTTTGCCGGCACGATCCCATGAACCATCGGTGTTACCGAACGGTGTTACCGAAAATACCTATTTCATAACCACCAGCGGGGAATTGCCGAGAACCGGGACCTGCATGCAGAAAGCACTGCTGCAATGTGCAGGCCCGAACCTCACCTCGCGTCCGCCTTTTTCTTCTTCATCGCGTCGTGGAACCGGTCGGCCCAGCCCGGTTTGACCAGCTGTTCGCCGCGCACGATCCGCAGTTCGCCGGCGGCGACATCGCGCGTCACTGCGCTGCCGGCCGCGACGATCGCATCCGCGCCGATCTTGACCGGGGCGACCAGCGCCGAGTTCGAGCCGATGAAGGCGCGTTCGCCGATCACGGTCTTGTACTTGAAATAGCCGTCGTAATTGCAGGTGATCGTGCCCGCGCCGATGTTGGCCCCGGCCCCCACTTCGGCATCGCCGATGTAGGACAGGTGATTGGCCTTTGCGCCCGCCCCCATGGTCGCTTTCTTGACTTCGACGAAGTTGCCGACCTTGGCCCTTTCTTCCAGCACGGTGCCGGGACGCAGGCGGGCAAAGGGGCCAACTTCAACGCCGGCGGCAAGGCTTGCCCCCTCGATGTGGCAGTTGGCGCGGATCTTCACCCCCTCGGCCACGCTGACGCCGGGACCGAAGAACACGTTGGGTTCCACCAGCACGTCGCGCCCCAGCTTGGTATCCCAGGCGAACCACACCGTTTCCGGCGCGATCAGGGTTGCGCCGTCATCCATCGCCTGCTTGCGGCGGCGCTGCTGCCAGCGGCTTTCCGCCTCGGCCAGCTCGGCGCGGCTGTTGATGCCCATCACTTCGCTCTCGTCCGCCTCGACCACGGCGACCCGCGCGCCTTCGGCGATGGCATGGGTGGCAACATCGGGGAGGTAGTATTCCTGGGCCGCGTTGTTGCAATCGACCTTGGCCAGCAGGCGCCACATGTCGGCGCTGTGGGCCACAATCACGCCGGAATTGCACAGGTTCACCGCGCGCTCTTCAGCGCTTGCATCCTTGTGCTCAACCATCTTGGCAACAGTCCCGGCCTCATCGGCAATGATCCGGCCATAGGCGGCGGGATCGGCCGGGCGGAAGCCGAGCACCGCCACTTTCGCACCGTCCAGCGCCGCACACAGCCGCGCGACGGTGGCGCTGGAGAGGAACGGCACGTCACCGAAGCAGACCAGCACCAGCCCGTCGAAATCGGCCAGCGCATCCTTGGCCATCAGCGCGGCGTGGGCGGTGCCAAGCTGCGGTTCCTGCACCACCACCTGGGCGCCCAATCCGGCCAGCGCCGCCGCGATCTGTTCGCGCCGGTCTCCGGCCACGATCACCTGCCGCGCCGGGCTCAGTTCGCCCAAGCTGGCCAGCAGGTGCTTTAGCATCGGCCGCCCGGCGATGGGGTGCAGCACCTTGTGCAGGTCACTTTTCATGCGGGTGCCCTTGCCCGCGGCAAGGACGATGACGGCAAGGGGAAGGTCAGCGCTCATGGTTAAGCGCCATGCCATCAAATTGTTGCCGTTTCCACCACGCTGCGCCAATGCCCCCGGCATGACAGCGCACCGCCCTGCCCACCGCCCTGCCCACCGCTTTGACATCGTCGGGTTCGACCTTGACGGCACCCTGCTCGATACCTCGGGTGACCTTGGTGTGGCCCTGAACCATGCCTTGTCTACCATCGGTCGCCCCCCGGTCCCGCCGGAGCAGGTGATGGGTCTGATCGGCGGCGGCTCGGGCCTGATGCTGCGCCGCGCCCTGGCGCTGACCGGCGGAGACGAGGGGATCGACTTCGAAGCGCTGCGCCAGGTCCTGATCGCCCACTATGCCGACAATATCGCCCACCACACGGCGCTATACCCCGGCGGCGCGGAAATGCTGGACGCCCTGGCCGCCGCCGGAACCCGGATCGCGGTGGTCACCAACAAGCCGGAGCATCTGGCGGTCCGCCTGTTCGATGCCCTCGGACTCTCTCCCCGCTTTGCCTGTGTGATCGGCGGCGGGCGCTATCCGCTGAAACCCGCACCTGATGCCCTGCACGCCATGGTGGCGCAGTGCGGTGGCGGCGCGGCCGCTTTCGTCGGTGATACCACTTTCGACACCGGCGCGGCGCGGGCGGCCGGGCTGCCGTGCGTCGCGGTCAGTTTCGGGTTTTGCGATGCCGCGCCACAAGACCTCGGCGCCGATGCGCTGATCGACCACTTCGACGCTCTGATCCCTGCACTTTCAAAGCTTTAGAAGTCGATCTGGGCCCGCAGCCCGATCGCTTCAGCCGTGTAATCCCGGTCCGGTCCAGCCGTTACCACGGCATCGTCAAGCCAGATGTAGCCGTAATTGAGATTGAACCGGGTGAACGCGGTCGGCATCCATACCAGTGAAGCCCCAACAATCTGCTGGCGTCCGCCGATGATCGTTCCGGAATTCAGGTCCAGCCAGTCATAGCGCAGGTTGACCTGAACCGCCCCGAAACCACCCTGGCCCAGCGGCGACTTGGGACGGATCCGGTCATAGGCACCGCTTTTGTATGCGGTTACATCGTTGGTGAGCAGATAACCGACTTCGGCATAACCGCCATTGAAAACGGGATCGCTCAGGCCCGGACGCAGCGCCGTGATCCAGTGGCTTTCCGCAGTCGCATGGAACCGGCCGCTGACAAAGGCCAGTTCGGTTCCGAACGAACGCTCGGCGCTGGCGCCGATGTTGCCGGTGCCGATCAGACGCAGATCGGTAGTGTGCACGAAGGGCCGGGCCGAATAGTTGACGATGTTGGAAAGGTCGTTGAACTCGCGGTAATGGGCCGATCCGCCCAGGTGCAGAGTCCCGCCAGCCAGCTTGGGCATGAACACAATCCGTCCATCCAGACTGAAGCTGTTGTTGCTGTCGGCCAAAAGGTCGCGGGCATTGTCGGCAAAGATGCCGCCCTGCACCAGCACCTGTTTGCCACTGTAGGTGGCACTAAGGCCGACGCGGCGCTCAAATCCGAATGCGCTGTTGAAGGCTGCGCGCTCCATGAAACTGGAGAACAGGTCCGAAGTCATGTCTTCCAGCGACTGGAAGGGCTTGTGCTGGCCGATCGTGACGGCCAGTTTCGGACTGGCCTTGTAGGTCAGATAAAGGTCTGTCAATTCCACGCCGGAATTCGCCAGATCAGCCTCGACCCGATAGGCAAAGCCGCCCGGCATGGCGCCATCGAAGCCGAGATAGACACGGCGGAACTCAGTGCCGATGCCAAGCTTGGGACGGCTGACGATGCTGTCCGGGGCGTTGACCCCAGCCACATCCAGCTGGATCCGCCCGCGCGGCTTGAAACTCCAGCCGTCCTTGGTCGAAAGTTCCGGCGCTCCCTTCCAGGCAATCTCGGTCGCGGGCTTGCCGCTCACGGACGGGGGCGAAGCCGGCGGCGGAGCCTTGGCCAGTTCGGCGCGGGCAGCGGCCGCTTCGGCCTCGGCCTTTTGCGCGCGCGCTTCTGCAGCATCGGCGCGGGCGCGTTCCTTGTCCAGTTCCCCCTCCAGGTTTTCGACCCGGCGATCCAGCCTGTCGAGCCGGGCCTGCATCTCGGCGAACTGCTGCGCGACGCTGGGCTGCTTGGCGGCGCTGGGCTGCTTGGCGGCGCTGGCCTGGGCTGGTGTAATCCAGCCGGCAGAAAGGGCCACGGCGACAACAGAGGCTTGGAAAGTGCGTTTCACGGCAGGTTCTTTCATGACGATTATGTTTCGATTCGCAGACCGCACTAGGTCCGCTGTATGACATTATTTTGACATTCACTCTTGCCTTTCCCTTACGGCACTGCCCTGCCCTTTCAGCGCGGTTGAAAGCCCTTCGCGTTCGTGCCAGTGACGCCCCGCTTCCCCAGCGGGACCACCAGACACTATGGAGACGAGCCAATGACCATTTCTTTCAAGGACCGCGTCGCAATTGTCACCGGCGCCGGTGGCGGCCTGGGCCGCGTCTATGCTCTTGAACTCGCCAAGCGCGGGGCCAAGGTGGTCGTCAATGACCTTGGCGGCAGCCGCGATGGCACCGGCCATTCCGATGCCGCGCTCAAGGTGGTCGAGGAAATCAAGGCGATGGGCGGCGAAGCCATGTCGAACGGCGGCTCGGTCACCGACTACGAGCAGATGGTCGAAATGGCCGCCAAGGCCAAGGAAAAGTGGGGCGGCGTCCATATCCTGATCAACAACGCCGGGATCCTGCGCGACAAGAGCTTTGCCAAGATGGACATGGCCGACTGGAAGCTGGTCGTCGATGTGCACCTGAACGGCAGCGCCAATTGCACCAAGGCGGTGTGGGACATCATGCGCGAGCAGGCCTATGGCCGCATTCTCAACACCGCCAGCTCCACTGGCCTTTACGGCAATTTCGGCCAAGCCAATTACGGCGCGGCCAAGCTGGGTCTGGCCGGTTTCACCAAGACGCTGGCGCTGGAAGGCGCCAAGTACAACGTGCGGGTCAATACCCTGGCCCCGGTGGCCGGCACCCGCATGACCGAAGACCTCGGTATGCCCGAAGCCCTGTTCAACGCGCTGAAGCCGGAAAATGTCGCGCCGATGGCGCTGTACCTGGTCAGCGACGAGGCACCGACCAACATGATCTGCGGCGCGGGCGCCGGAGCCTATCACGCTGCCTACATCACTCTCACCCCGGGCGTGGCCCTGCCGGCCGAGGAACGCACTCCCGAAGGCATCGCCGCCCACTGGGACCAGATCATCGACCGCACCGGCGAAATCGTCCCCCAGTCGGGCGGCGAACAAAGCCAGGTGGTAATGGCCGCGCTGGCCAAGATCGGCGGCCTTGGCTGATGGCCTTGGCCTGACCGCTGCGCCACCTCGCCATAGCGAAGCCGGCGGCGATGCCGCCGGCCAGTCAGCCAGCCGCGCCCTGTTTGTCGGCGGGCAAGCGAACCGGGAGCCGCCGCGTGGTTCCCGGCAGGGCCGCGGCGCGGCTTTGCCTGGGGCAAGGTCCAGGGTCAGGCCCCTAGTGTTCGATCAGCTTGAGCAAGCGGCGTTCTATCACGGATAGCACACCGCTCAGCTCATGCCCGCGCTTCAGCACCTGGCCGCCTTCGCCATAAAGCGTCCACATGCCCTGCTTGGCGCGCAGTGCCGGGCGCTTCTCGATCCGGGCCTCAGGCCGCTCGGCCGCGCGGCGAAAGCCGCAGAAGCTGGCGGCATCCTTGCCGAAATCCATCGCATAGTCGCGCCACAGCCCGGCCGCGACCATCCGTCCATACAGATCGAGGATGCGCTGCAATTCGTCCCGCTCGAACCCGACCTGTGCGGGCCGGGCCGCGTGGAGGGGAAAAGGAGTTACGGTTGCGCTCAAGCCGTCTTGGCCTTGCGCTTGCGGGCCGCGACCCGTTTGGCCGCAGCAGCGGCGTCACGCTCTGCCACCAGCTCGGCCAGGCGCTTTTGCAGCACCTGCACTTCACATTGCAGCAATT
>JBKBSV010000082.1:0-9969 GCA_046291115.1 Novosphingobium sp.
TGATCCGGGCCTGCGGGGGAACGGACCGGCACGATGCGGATCACGCGGCTCAAGCTCTCTGGTTTCAAGAGCTTTGTCGAGCCGGCTGAACTGCGGATCGAGCCGGGATTGACCGGCGTCGTCGGCCCCAACGGCTGCGGCAAGAGCAACCTGCTCGAAGCGATCCGCTGGGTAATGGGGGAAAGCAGCCCCAAATCCATGCGCGGCGGCGGGATGGAGGACGTCATCTTTGCCGGCACGGCATCGCGCCCGCCGCGCGATTTTGCCGAAGTCGTCCTGCACTGCGATACCGGTGACAACGATCACGAACTGGAAGTGGTCCGCCGGATCGAGCGCGGCGCGGGCAGTGCCTACCGCGTCAACGGCCGCGATGTGCGGGCCAAGGACGTCGCGCTGGTCTTTGCCGATGCCGCGACCGGCGCGCACTCCCCCGCCCTTGTCAGCCAGGGCAAGATCGCGGCGGTGATCGCCGCCAAGCCGGCCGAACGGCGGATGATGCTGGAAGAAGCAGCCGGCATTGCCGGCCTGCACGTGCGGCGCAAGGATGCCGAGCAGAAGCTTCGCGCCACGGAAGCGAACCTGGCCCGGCTGGAAGACCTGATGGGGCAGCTTGATCAGCAGATCGGCAGCCTGCGCCGCCAGGCCCGCGCCGCCGAACGCTACAAGGCGCTGTCCGACCGGATCCGCGTGGCCGAGGCCCGGCTGGTCTTCGCCCGCTGGCGCGATGCCGCCGCCGCTGCCGAAGCGGCGCGGGGCGAGGCCCAGGCAGCCGAAGCCCGCGTTGCCCAAGCGCAAGGCGCGATGAAAGCCGCGCAGGAGGCCCAGCACCAGTCCGCCCAGGCGCTGATCGAGGCCCGCGACGAGCTGGCCGACCGGCGCGATGATGCCTCTGCCCACGGCCACCGCATGGCCCAGCTGACCAGCCAGCTGGAAGCGGCCGAGGAACGGCTCAAGGATCTGGAGCGGCAGCACCGCCGGCTGGAAGAAGACCGCAGCGATGCCGACCGGCTGACCCGCGATGCTGCCGAGGCCCTGGCCCGGCTGGAACGCGAACTGGCCAATGGCGAAGCCGCCCTGGCCGCTGACGAGAAGCGCCGCCCGGTCGTGGCCGCGGCACTCGAAGATGCCGATCGCAACCTGCGGCAGGCCGAACTGGCGCTGGCCAAGGCAACCGCCGACCAGGCCGGAGTGGAGGCCGAATGGCGCGTGGCCGAGGCCGAACTGGCCCAGGCCCGGCAGCGCCTGGCCCGGCTCGATGCCGAAGCCCGGCGGCAAGCCGACCTTGCTGACAGTCTGAGCCGCGAAGGCGATCCGCAGGCCGCGCTGGCCGCAGCGGAACAGGCCCGCGACGAAGCCGCCGCCGCCCTTGCCGCGGCCCGCGCCGCGCTGGAAGGGCAGCAGGCCCGCAAGGCCGAACTGCAAGGCAGCCGCGACGAGGCCGGTTCCGCCCTCGCCTCGGCCCGCGCCGAACTGGCCGGGGTGGAGCGCGAATGGCAAGCACTGGTGCGTGACCGCGATGCCCGCGCCAGGCAGGCCAGCGGCAGGCATGGCGCGGCCGCCTTGGATGCCGTCAGCGCCGCTCCCGGATACGAACGCGCACTCGCCGCAGTGCTGGGCCGCGATGCCAAGGCTCCGCTTGGCCCGGCTGGAGCTGGCGATGGGCGGTTCTGGACCGGGGCCGCAGCGCCCGCTCCGGTGGCTGACAGTCTGGCCGCTCACGTCACCCGCTGCCCGGATGAACTGAAGGCCCGTCTCGCCCTGGTTCACGTGGCCGAGGCCGATGATGGCCGCGCGCTTGGCCCCGGCGAATGGCTGGTCACGCGCGATGGCCGGATCCGCCGCTGGGACGGCTTCGTCGCCAAGGGCGAAGGCGCCGCCGAGGCCGCCCGGCTGGAAGCCGAGAACCGCCTTGCCGCACTGGAAGCAGAGCTGCCCGCCCTGCGCGGCGCGGTCGAAGCAGCCGAGGCGAAGGCGCAGGCCGTATCGGCCGAACTGTCCGAACTGCAACTCGCGGTAATCGCCTCCGAACGCGCCTTGGCCGCAGCCGCCGATGCCGAGCGCGCTGCCTTGCGCGCGCTCGATCAGGCCGAGGCGGCCAAGGCCCGGATCGAGGCCCGCCGCGCGGAACTGGCCGCCAGCGCCAGCGACCTCGCCGAACAGCGCAGCCTGGCCGAGGCCGAAGTGGCAGCCGCCGAAGCCCGCCGCGCCGAGCTGCCCGATCCCGCCACCGGCCGCGCCCAGCTGGCAGCCGCCCAGGCCCGCCACGATGCGGCGCGGCAGGGCCTGCAAGCCGCCACGGCCGCGCTTGCCGCGCACGATCAGGGCCTCGCCGTGGCGCGGGAACGCTGCAACACACAGCGCGCCGACATCAAATCGTGGCAGGCCCGCGCCGGGGATGCCGCCAGCCGCCTTGCCGCGATGACCCGCCGCTTCGAGGAAATCGAAGCAGAGCGCGCCGTCGTTGCCGCCAAGCCGCCCAGCCTGCTGCGTGAAATCGAGGCCGGGGACGAGGTCCGCACCCGTATCACCGCCGAACTCGCTGCCGCCGAGGCCAAGGTGACCGAGCTGAGCGAAACCGCCCGCCAGATCGACGCCCGCTTCAGCCAGGCCAATGAAGCCCTTGCCTTGGCCCGCGAGGCCCGCGCCGGGGCGGTCGCCCGGGCCGAGAACGAGGAAGCCCGCCGCGCCGAGATGGCCGGGATTTCCGGCGAACGCTTCCAGTGCCCGCCGCCGCTGTTACCGGAAAGGTTCGGATTTGCGTCTGATCAGGTCGGCCCGGCCCCGCAGGAAAGCACCGATCACGACAAGCTGGTGGCCGACCGCGAACGGCTCGGCCCGGTCAACCTCCTCGCCGCCGACGAACTGGCCGAGGCCGAGGCACGTCACGGCTCCAGCCTGGCCGAACAGGCCGAACTGAGTGAGGCGGTCGGCCGCCTGCGCGGTTCGATCGGCAATCTCAACCGCGAAGGGCGCGAGCGGCTGCGCGCGGCCTTCGAGGCGGTCAACAGCCATTTCCAGCGGCTGTTCACCAAGCTGTTCGAAGGCGGGCAGGCCCACCTCGCGCTGGTTGACAGCGACGATCCGCTGGAGGCCGGCCTTGAGATCTTCGCCCAGCCGCCGGGCAAGCGGCTGCAATCGCTGACGCTCCTCTCCGGCGGCGAGCAGGCGCTGACCGCCGTCGCGCTGATCTTCGCCCTGTTCCTCACCAACCCGGCGCCGATCTGCGTGCTCGACGAAGTCGACGCGCCGCTGGACGATGCCAATATCGAACGGTTCTGCGACCTGCTCGACGCGATGGTCAAGGAAACCCAGACCCGCTACCTGATCGTCACCCATAACGCCGTGACGATGAGCCGGATGCACCGCCTGTTCGGCGTGACCATGGTCGAACGCGGGGTCAGCCGCCTGGTCAGCGTCGACCTTGAAGGGGCGGAAGAACTGCTGGCGGCGGAGTAGGAAAGTGCCTGTTCGCTGCCGGGCTAACAGGATCCAGACAAGTCAGCGATTCCGGCATTTCCGCAAGTCAGTCCAGCACGAACCGCGAGCCCGGTGCGCCGGGCCAGTTCGCCAATGGGAAGCAGGGCGTTGCGGTCCATGGGGCAAGTCTTTCGCGATTTCGCTTGATCTCAACCTAACTTGAGGTTGCGCCAAGATAAAGTGTTTCGCTTCGTTTGCGCGGTAAACCATTAAGAACAAACTATTTCTTATGCCCGGCGGCATTCTTGAACATGCCAGGATCACGATCAGCGATCCGCAGCGGTGATCCGCGTTGCTGCAAGAAGCGTGCGGCTGGCACCAACGCTGGCGCGGGCCTTGGCAAGTGGGCGGGCGGACCATCAATGTCGGCAAGGACCGCGATTGCCCCGCAGTTCCAATCCGCCGCGAGGTGGCCGGACAGCGCATTTCCAGGGGCACGCCGCGCAACCGCATCCCACCGGTGGTGGGCGATCGGGACGCTGCCGAAGCCGCGGTGATCAGCCTTGCCTAGAGCAGGCTTTGCTGTTCGCCCTGCTGCCAGCCGCCCGCCCACAGCTGCTCGGTCCGCTCCACCGTGATCGCGCCTTCCCAGGTCCGGCACAGCGCCAGCGCCTCGTCCGGCGTGGCTTCCAGCCAGTAGCGCTGCGCCGCGTGGGACAGGATCAGCGGCATCCGGTCATGCACCTGGGCCATCTGCGGGTGGCCATCGACCATCACCAGGGTATAGACCTCACCCCATTCGGCGCTGGGCCGCCACAGGCCGGCCACGGCGAAGACTGCCGCGTCCGGCAGGCCATACCAGGTCCGGGTCATCCGGCCCTTCCCGCCCTCCGCTTCAGCCCACTGGCTGACCGGGACCAGACAGCGGCGGTTTATGAAGCTGTCACGCCAGAAGGGCGTCAGCAATTTGTCCTCGCGGGCATTGGTGACCGGCCTTGGCTTCAGCTTCTGGCCCTGCTTGCCGGTCAGCACCAGCGGAAAACCCCACTGCATCGCCCGCGCCCGCCCTTCGGCCACGACCAGTCCGGGGAGGCCGGGATAGACCTCGCAGGCGTAGTTGGCGGCACAATCGCCTGTCACTTCGAACAGTTTGGCGACTTCCGCCGTGCCCTTGGTCATGCGGTAGAGGTTGCACATACTACTTGGGCCGCGCGCAGCCCTGTTCGGTCCGTTCGCCCCAGGTGAAGCTGGCCGTGTAGGGATAGACCGTGTCGCTCATCCCGTCACTGCACCGGCCTTCGCGGATCGTCAAAATCACCGGCTTTCCGTCCATCCGGCCTTCCCACATAAGGCCGCCATCGCCGTGTTTGCCAATGGCGGTCATCTGCGCCTTGATCGTGACCTTGGTTGGTTGTTCCGGACTGGTGTAGCGCAGTTGCCCCTCCAGCACATCGAACGACCAGAACGGCTCTGTGCCCAGGGCCTGGAAACGCCTTGGCGGCGACTGCGCCGGCCTGATCGGCGTGGCGACCGGGCCGAGCGCCTGATCGGGCGCGGGCGCGCTAGCGGCAGTGGCGACAGGTGCTGCGGACGCGGCGGCGATCTCCTCAACCGCGGATGTTGCGCCGGGCGGATTCTCCCCGGATTGCGCCGCCTTGTCCGCGCCGCCTTCACACCCCGCCAACAGCGCCAGTCCAGCCAGCGCTGCGCTACGCATTGCCGACCACCCAGCAGGCCAGCGCAACCAACAATCCGCTCGTGCGGTTGGCCCGGAACCGGGCAAGGGCATTGTCAGCATCGGCATCCTCCAGTGTCAGCACCTGCCAGCCAAGGTGCAGGGCGGCGGGCAATAGCGCAAGCAGGGCAATCCAATCCGGCCGCAGCAGCCAGAAAGCCGCAGCCCACAGCAAGACTGCGCCGGCATAGAACATGCCCACCCCGGCCCTGACGTGTTGGCCCAGCGTCAGCGCGGAAGAGCCGATCCCGACTGCGGCATCATCCTCGCGGTCCTGGCAGGCGTAGATCGTGTCATAGCCGATGCACCACAGCACTGCGCCGAGATAGAGCGCGGCCATCACGTCCAGCCGGTCGAAGCGCAGCGCAATCCACCCGACCGGCACGCCCCAGGTAAAAACCAGCCCCAGCCAGGCCTGCGGAAAGCGCGTGATCCGCTTCATGAACGGATAGGCCGCGACCAGCGCGAGACTGCCCAGCGCGACGAGCTGCGCCTGCAGACGCAATTGCAGCAGCACGATCAGGCCGAGCCCGCACAGGGCCACCAGCCAGACCCAGGCGGCGCGCTTGCTCACCCGCCCGCTGGCCACCGGGCGCGCCGCGGTGCGGGCCACCTGCCGGTCGATATCGGCATCGACGATGTCGTTATAGACGCAGCCCGCCCCGCGCATGGCGATGGAGCCAAGCAGGAACCACAGCAAGAGATCCCAGCGCGCTTCCCCCCCCGCCAGCAGCAGCCCCCAGGCGCAGGGCCAGAACAGCAGCCACCAGCCGATCGGCCGGTCCAGCCGGGCCAGCTGGGCATAGTCGCGCAGCGGTTGCGGCAGGGCCGCCACCAGCCCCTTGTGCTGCGAATCGGGAACGATCTGATCGGCCGGGTTCATGCGCCTCGCCTGACAAAGTTCACAGGGTTCAGGGACGGGAAAAAACCTTGCGTCAGGCGGTGTCGCCTCATGTTACCTTGCGTCGTCTCACCCTGCGTCGTCTCACCCTGCGTCGTCTCATCCTGCGTCGCGGCACTCTGCGTCACCTTGCGGTGCAAAGCGGGCGGGATCATCGGCAGGACGCGGCGGATCATCGCGCCCTTGTGGCACAAGGCGGCGCGGTAGGACAGGGGTGCCGCGCTTTACTTCGCCCGGCCTTGCGCTATCCCGCTGCCATGCCCGCCACTCCCGCCTGGCCCCCGAAAAGCGCGCCGCGCCTGTTCGTGACCGAACCCCTCGATGTCGGCGCAGTGATCATGCTGGCCGGGCCGCAGGCGCATTACCTCGCGCGGGTGATGCGGCTGGGCGAAGGCGATGCCGTGCTCTTGTGCGATGATCGCACCGGCGAATGGGCCAGCACCGTGACCCATGCCGGCAAGCGCAACATCACCCTGACCGTGGTCGGCCAGCTGCGGCTGCGCGAGGCCGTGCCGGACTTCACCCTGTGCGCGGCTCTGCTCAAGAAGGATCGGTTCGATCTGGTGCTGGAAAAGGCCGCCGAACTGGGCGTGGCCCGGATCCAGCCGGTCCTGACCCGGCGCTGCGTGGCCGACAAGCTGAACCTGGACCGGGCGCGCAGCATTCTGACCGAAGCGGCCGAACAATGCGCCCGCACCGCGCTGCCCGAGATTGCCGAACCGGTGAAGCTGGATGCCCTGCTGAGAGGCTGGCCAGAAGCGCGCACCCTGTTCTTTGCCGACGAGAACGGCGGGGAGAATGCGGCCCGGCAATTTGCCGCCCACCCCGGCCCTGCCGCGCTGCTGACCGGCCCGGAAGGCGGGTTCGATGATGCCGAACGCGCCGCGATCCGCAGCCACGCCCAGGCCCGCGCGATTACGCTTGGCCCCCGCATCCTGCGCGGCGAAACCGCCGCTATCGCCGCCACGGCGCTGTGGATGGGAACGGTCGGCGATTGGTAGACGCCTGCAGAAAATCGCTGGCGCGCGGCCCCGCAAGGCACTAACTCCCGCGCCATGAGCACAAGACAGGTTTCAGGTCCCAACGATCCGGTAATCGAAAGCCGCGATCAACTGGTCGCGCCAATGATCGCGGGCGAAAAGCCGAAGGATCGCTGGCGGATCGGCACCGAGCACGAGAAGCTGGTCTATTGCACCCGCGATCATCATGCCCCCAGCTATGACGAACCCGGCGGGATCCGCGACCTGTTGATGGCGCTGAGCGAATTTGGCTGGGAACCGGTGATCGAGGGCGGCAACGTGATCGCCATGGCCGGAAGCGACGGCACGGTCAGCCTGGAGCCGGCCGGGCAGCTGGAACTGTCCGGTGCGCCGCTCGAAAACCTGCACCAGACCTGCGAGGAAACCGGCCGCCATCTGGCCCAGATCAAGGCGATTGGGGACAAGACCGGCAAGGGCTTCCTTGGCCTTGGCATGTGGCCAGACAAGACCCGCGCCGAATTGCCGATCATGCCCAAGGGCCGCTACGCCATCATGCTGCGGCACATGCCGCGGGTCGGCAATCTCGGCCTCGACATGATGCTGCGGACCTGCACCATCCAGGTCAATCTCGACTATTCAAGCGAGGCGGACATGGTGCAGAAGTTTCGCACCAGCCTGGCCCTGCAACCGCTGGCCACCGCGCTGTTTGCCAATTCGCCGTTCACCGAGGGCAAGCCCAACGGTTTCCTGTCCTATCGCAGCCACATCTGGACCGATACCGACCCGCACCGCACCGGGATGCTGGGCTTCGTGTTCGAAGACGGCTTCGGCTATGACCGTTATGTCGAATACATGCTCGACGTGCCGATGTACTTCGTGTTCCGCGATGGGAAATACATCGATGCCGCCGGGCAGAGCTTCCGCGATTTCCTGGAAGGCAAGCTGCCGGCCTTGCCGGGCGAGCGACCGAGGACGAGCGACTGGATCGATCACCTTTCCACCGCTTTCCCCGAAGTGCGGCTGAAAAGCTTTCTGGAAATGCGCGGCGCCGATGGCGGGCCGTGGAGCCGGATCTGCGCCTTGCCGGCGCTGTGGGTCGGGCTGCTCTATGATCAGAGCGCGCTTGATGCGGCCTGGGATCTGGTCAAGGGCTGGGACATGGAAGGGCGCGAGGCGCTGCGCGCGGCCGTGCCGAAGCTGGGGCTGGATGCGCCGCTGCCCGGTGGCGGAACCTTGAAGGATATCGCCGCCGAAGTGCTGGCAATCAGCCGCAGCGGCCTTAATGCCCGCGCCCGGCTCAACTCGGCCGGAGACAACGAAAGCGGGTTCCTCAGTGAACTCGACGAAATCGTCCGCAGCGGCAAGGTTCCGGCCCAGGTCCTGCTTGACAAGTTCCACGGCGAATGGGGCGGCGATATCGTCCGGGTCTACGACGAACGCTTCTGATGGCTATTCGGCCGGCTGTGCACTGGGCAGCGGGCGGTGCGGTTTCAGCCCCTGACCGAGCCGGTGAAACGTCCGCGTGATCAGGGCATTGCGTTCCATCCAGTGGTAATATTCGCGGTACTTGGGGTCTTCGCCCAGCAGGTGCCTTTCCTCGGTCTTGGCGCGCCAAAAATAGATCGCACTGACGCAGGCCAGGAAAAAGGCATTGCGAACTGCATCGGTGGTCGATCCGGTCTGGACCAGGAATGGCATCGAAGCGCACCACCAGAACAGGTTCTTGGAAAGATAGGCCGGATGCCGGGTGAAGGCATAGGGCCCGTTGGTCAGGACACCGCGATAGGTCAGGTTGGAAAAGCGGATGCCGAAGGCCACCGTCGCCCAGGCATAGACCCCGGTAAGGAACACCAGCAGTGCGGCCCAGACCCACAGGATGGTCGGGTATTCGGCAAAGACGCGGAACCAGTTGTCATCCCCCGGCACCCCGGCAAGGTAGAACAGCGGGCGGTCCTGCGGGCTCATCACCTGGAACGGTGGATAGCACAGCAGCGCCGCCAGCCAACCGGCCAGGTATGGATTGGCCGAACGGATATGGGCATCAAGCGGCTTCATCGTCAGAACATAGCCGACCGTGCCGATCTGCTCGTCGATCACGAACATCAGAGTGATCAGCAGGGTCGCAACGCCCTGCGGAGACAGGAAAAACTCGCTCCAGTCCGGCGCGACCAGGTTCTCGAAACCGCCGGGAACGATCATCAGCATGAAGGCGGTGAAAAAGCCCTTCACCGCCCAGGCCCGCAGGTGGCGCCAGACCTGGTCCGGCTCCCACGCCTCGCGCCCGACCAGCATGGCCCCCATGTGCCAGGCCCCATCGCGCGGATTGATCAGATAGCGGTCCAGCCACAGGACATAGGGGATCGAAAGCACGAACAGCGGCATGGCCAGCGTGGTCAGCACCTGCATGGCGAACAGGTACGGCCCTTCCCAGTACCAGCGCCCCAGCCAGTAAAACAGCGCGATCAGGGCCCAGGTCGCCCACAGGCCGGCCAGCTTGGTGATCGCTACGTCGATCACGTCCGCCAGCGGGCGGGGATTGTCCCAGTCGATCCCGGTCGAGGGGCGGCGGTGAACCTTCTCCACCAGCACCGACCACAGCACCATCGGCGCGGCGGTGATCACCAGGCCCAGCAGCGCGGCGTTCGGCCCGGTCAGCCGATCGATCCGGCTCGGCAGGCCGAAGGCAACGACGATTTCCGGCCAGAAATGGCAGATCATCACGTAAATCGTCAGCGCGCCAAGCCCCAGCCAGCCGGTAATGGCGGACACATCGCTGGCGGGCCGAAGATCGGCAGTCTGGCTGGGCTGATCGCTCATTGCGCCCCGGCCTTACCGGAAAAGGGTTAAGGGCCGGGTAACGAGAGGGAGTTGTTGTCCGCCTCACGGCGATGCGGGCAGGCATCCGCCAGCCCTTGCAACACCGGCCCGCTCCCCCT
>JBKBSV010000083.1:0-1859 GCA_046291115.1 Novosphingobium sp.
GCCTCGTGCGCCAGCTGGGTCCAGCTCGCTTCGGGTTCAAGTTCCTTGCGGTGCACGACGTGGCCGATGCGGCAGATTCGCGCGTAATGCTTGGGATTGAGCCCGGTCAACTGACGAAAGCGGCGCTGGAAATGGCGCAGCGAAAGACCGGCGCTGTCGGCCAGGTCCTGGATCGGCACGTTTCCGTGGGCAAGGCGCAGCCGGGTGGCTTCCCGTGCGACCGGATCGTTGCAGGACTTGCCTTTCAGCAGCGAAAGGAGCCAGCGATTGCAAGGCTCGACCATGTCCTCCCAGCGCGCAGCCCGGCGCAGCGTTTCGATCAGGTCGGACGGGGCCTCGAGCGGCACGATATTGTCAACCAGGGTTACCGGATCGATTCCGAACAGCCCGGCCGCCGCCGCCGGTTGCAGCCGGGCCGAGAAGGTTCGCAGCGGCCCGGCGATCTCCATATCGAACCGGTAGCTGGTCGTGGGGCCGAACATGGCGGCGGTGGGCGCCTCGCGGTGGATCCTCGTGTTCAGATCGTAAAGCCAGTGACGCCCTTCAAGGATGATCTGGATGAAACAGTTCGGCCGAGCCGGAATAACCCGCCGCATCAAGCCACCCTGATCGATGAATTCCCCACCGACGTAGCCGATCAGACAAGAATCAAGCGCAGCACAATTCGCGTCGAGCAGGATGATCTTCACTTGGCGCTCTCCCCGTTCTTCCGGAGAGCTGCAAATGGCTCCGGACAGACCAAATTCAACGCGCGACTATTTCCGCATAGCTTCGCGCTTCACTTCGCGCCAGCCGATATCGTGGCGGCAAAACCCGTCCGGGAAGTCGATTTTCTTCACCGCGTCATAGGCCGCCTTTTGAGCAGCCCCGACCGAGCTGGCCATGGCAGTGACATTCAGAACGCGCCCGCCGCTTGCCACCAGTCGGCCATCGGCCAGCGCGGTTCCGGCGTGGAACACTTTCGCCCCGGTTGCCTCGGCCGCGTCCAGCCCGTCGATCGCGCCGCCCTTCCTGGGAAGGCCGGGATAACCCTCGGCGGCCATCACCACGGTCAACGCGGTCTGATCGGCAAAGCGCGGGGGCGGCACAGTGCCCAGCCGGCCCTCGGCGGTGGCCAGCATCAGTTCGGCCAGATCGCCCTGATAGCGCAGCATCAGCACCTGGCATTCGGGATCGCCGAAGCGGCAGTTGTACTCGATCAGTTGCACCCCCGTCGGGGTCAGCATCAGCCCGGCATAAAGCACGCCGGAATAGGGCATGCCTTCCTGCGCCATGGCCTGGACGGTCGGCACCACGATCCGCTCCATCGCTTCGCCTTCCAGCAGCGGGGTCAGCACAGGTGCCGGGCTGTATGCGCCCATTCCGCCGGTGTTGGGACCGGTGTCGCCATCGCCGACCCGCTTGTGATCCTGCGCCGATCCGAACGGCACCACGCTGTGCCCGTCGGTAATCGCAAAGAAGCTGGCTTCCTCGCCTTCGAGGAACTTCTCGATCACCGCTTCGGCGCCGGCCTCGCCAAACCGGCCAGAGAAGATCTCGCGCAAGGCTTCCTCGGCTTCGGCGCGGGTCATGGCCACGGTCACGCCCTTGCCCGCGGCCAGGCCATCGGCCTTGACCACCACCGGAAGGCCGAAGGCGTCGAGCGCGGCCAGCGCTTCGTCCAGATTGGTCACCCGACGGAACCCGGCGGTGGGAATATCGTGACGGGCGCACAGTTCCTTGGTGAATGCTTTCGATCCTTCCAGCCGGGCCGCCGCCTTGCTCGGCCCGAACACCGGCACACCCGCGCCGCGCCCCGCATCCGCCCGGCCCAACACCAACCGGGGGTACCGCCCCCACACCCCCCCGCCCATACCCGG
>JBKBSV010000083.1:1869-9852 GCA_046291115.1 Novosphingobium sp.
GCCGCGCAGCGAATCGGCCAGGCCATCGACCAACGGTGCTTCCGGCCCGATCACCACCAGGCCGATCCGCTGCGCCTTGCAAAAGGCCAGTACGGCGCCGTGGTCTTCAACCGCCAGAGCGGTCAGCTCGGCATGCTGGGCAATGCCGGGATTGCCGGGGGCGGCGAACAGCTTGTCGCACAACCGGGATTGCGCCAGCTTCCACGCCAGCGCATGTTCGCGCCCGCCCGAACCGATCAGCAGGATATTCATGACACCGCCGCCCTTTGCCGAAGAAGAACCCGCCGGGCTGGTAGCGAAGGAAGCCGCGGGCGACAACGCCGCCGCATTGTCCGTCAGCGAAATTTCCGCGGCGCTGAAGCGCGTGGTCGAGGACCGCTTCGGTTTCGTGCGGGTGCGGGGCGAACTGAGCGGGCTGAAACGGGCCGCTTCCGGCCACGTCTACATGGCGCTCAAGGACGAGAACGCGCGGCTGGACGCGGTGATGTGGCGCGGCACGGCCCAGCGGCTCACGTTTCAGCCGGAAGACGGGCTGGAAGTGATCGCGACCGGCAAGCTGACCACCTATCCCGGCCGTTCCAATTACCAGCTGGTGGTGGAACGAATGGAAGTGGCCGGCGAAGGCGCACTGCTTGCCCTGCTGGCCCGCAACAAGGCCCGGTTCGAGGCCGAAGGGCTGTTCGCGCCGGAGCGCAAGCGCGCGATTCCGTTCCTACCGCACACGATCGGCGTCGTGACTTCTCCCACTGGCGCAGTGATCCGCGACATCCTCCACCGCCTGGCAGACCGGTTTCCGGTTCGCGTCCTCGTCTGGCCGGTGCTGGTGCAGGGGCAGGGCGCGGCCGAGCAGGTCGCGGCCGCCGTGCGCGGGTTTTCGGCGCTGGCGGCGAATGGCGCGGTGCCACGCCCGGACCTCGTGATCGTGGCGCGCGGGGGCGGCTCGATCGAGGATCTGTGGGCCTTCAACGAAGAGGCGGTGGTCCGCGCCGTGGCCGATTGCCCGATCCCGGTGATTTCCGCCGTGGGGCATGAAACCGATACCACCCTGTGCGATTTCGCCGCCGATCGCCGCGCGCCGACACCGACCGCGGCGGCGGAAATGGCTGTCCCGGTCAAGGCGGACCTCGCCAACCAGATCGCCGAACTGGCGCTGCGCCAGCGCCGTGCCGTGCTGCGCCCGCTGCACCTGGGGCGCGAACGGCTGGCCGCGCGGGCCGATCGGCTGCCCCAGCCGCAGGCCTTGCTCAGCCCGCAGGCGCAGAGACTGGATGACCTTGCCGACCGGTTCCGCCGCGCCCTGGCTGACCGGACCATGCTGGCTTCGAGCGATCTTCAGCGGGTGGCCGGGCGGCTCTCGCTGCCGCTGCTGGCCTCGCGGGTCGAGGCCGCGAAAGGGCGGCTGGACGGGCTGTCGCGCCTGTTCGTTTCGCTCGATCCCGACCGGGTGCTGGCGCGCGGCTACGTGCGGGTGACCGCAGCCGACGGACGGACCCTGACCGGCAAGGCGGCAGCAGCGCAGGAACCGGCGCTGACCCTGCATTTCCGCGACGGAACGCTCGCTGTTGCGCCGGGTGGCGGCTCCGCGCGCCTTCCGGCCCGGCCGCGCACGCCGCCGGCTCTGCCGCCGGAACAGGGCAAATTGCTCTGACCGGGCGGCTTTGCTAGAAAGCTGCCATGCTGATGAATTCCGCCGATCGCCCGGCCATGCTGTTTTACCACGCCAATGGTTTCCGGGTGCTGAGCCCCGGCAGCCACGTGGTTTGCGCCGCCACCGGCGAGAAAGTGGCGCTTGAGCTGCTGCGGTACTGGAGCGTTGAGCGCCAGGAAGCCTATGCCAGCGCCGAAGTGGCAACCCGGCACCTGCTGGGACAGGGGTGAGCGCGGTGATGCAGCGGCGGCTGTTCCTGGCGGCCGGCGGGGCGGCGGCCGGGTTCGGATTATGGCGGGCCAGAGGCTGGGCGGCAGAGCGGGCCAGCAGGGATCCGCTGGCTGATTTCGCGCTCAATGGACAACTCACGCAGGGCGGCTGGGCGCGGGGCAAGGCCCCTGCCGATAGCACACGGCTGTATTTCAACGGGCAGCAGGTGCGCCTTGCACCGGACCTGTCGTTCTTCATCGCTTTCGATCGTGATGCCGGCCCGCGCGCCGAGCTGCTGGCCGAGCAGCGCGGCGGCGGATCGAGCCGTGGCAGCTTTGCCATTTCGCCGCGCGCTTGGCAGATCGAGCATGTTCCGATCGGGCCGCGTCCCGGATCGGTCCCCAGCGAGGAATATGCCCGCCGCCGCGAGGCCGAACAGGCCCGGATCCGCGCCGCCCGGCTGAAGGACCACGCGGTCGAGGGCTGGCGGCAGAAGTTCATCTGGCCGGCGATCGGGCGGATCTCTGGCCGGTTCGGTTCGCAGCGGATCTACAACGGCAGCCCGGGGGCCTACCATTCGGGCCTCGATATCGCGACCGGCACCAGCGGCACGCCGTTCGTCGCCCCGGCCGACGGGGTGGTGATCCTGGCGGCAGCACAATCCTTCACGCTGGAAGGGCGGCTTTTGATGATCGATCACGGGATGGGTCTGAACAGTGCCTTCCTGCACTGCTTGGATCATGCCGTGAAGGACGGCGACACCGTCCGCCAGGGGCAGTTCATCGGCCGCATCGGTGCGACCGGCCGGGCGACCGGGCCGCACCTGCATTGGTCGATCAAGTGGCGCGAAGCGCGGCTCGATCCGCTGCTGTTCGTGGGCAAGACCGGGGCTTAGGGTTTCCCGTCCCTACTCCACCCGCCGCACCCGGATCGCGCGCTGCCCGTCCACGTTCATCCGGTAAGTGCCCAGCGCCGCCTTGTAGATTCGCACCTTGTCACCCTTGCGCGGGTCGAACACCAGCCGTTCGCTATCGGTCTGTTCCCACACCGATCCGTCCTCCAGCGTGATCCGCCAGGTGCCGTAGCCAAAGGTCCGGGCCGCAGCCACCGTGCCCAGGATCTCCTTGATCTCGTCCTTGTCGTCGTCATCGCCGCCGCCGAACAGGCCCAGGCCTGGCAGCTTGAAGCCAAACAGGCCCTTCTTCGTCTCGCGCACGGCGGCGCGGTCGGTCACCACCACTTCACCGGCGGCGGTGGCCTGTTCCAGCTTGCCGACCTGGGCGTCGAAGCAGGCCAGCCGCGCGGCCGGATCGGCAATCGCCTTGCAGGCGACCAGGTCCTTGTAGGCCTGCGGTGCGGGCGGCGGCGCCTTGTCCTTCGCGGCGGCAGGGGTGGCAAGCACCAGAAAAAGTCCGATTGTTCCGGCCAGATGGTTAACGCGCATTGCCCCTAACTCCCTCGCCAGTCCGGCGCAGTCCGCGTCCGGCCACTGTTGCGGCGGGTTAACAGGCCTTGGCCCCGGCGTAAACTACTGTGACTTTATGGTTACAGTGCCAGCGAAAGTGCCGCGAATCCGGGCTTCTGCGCTTTACAGCCGGGTCTTGCGGCGGCACGGGGTGTGGCATCGGGCAAGTCCGGGTCGCATGTGCGGCCTTGCTGCCCCTTCGCTTGCCGGGTTTCGGTCCTGCATCCAGAACAACGAGGGACTGGAAACACATGAAAACCATGCTCAAACTCGCATCTGCCCCCGCAGTGCTCGGCTTCGCGCTGACCGCTCTGCCGGCATATGCCCAGACCGCTTCGGACGAAGCCGATGATGCCGCTGCCATCATCGTCACCGGTTCGCGTCTGGCTTCGCCGAACCTCGAGTCGGCCACCCCGGTGACGGTCGTCACCGCGGCCGAAATCAAGTCGACCGGCACCACCCGCGTCGAAGACCTGATGAACTCGCTGCCGCAGGTGTTCGCCGGCCAGGGTTCCAACTATTCGAACGGCGCTTCGGGCGCGGCCACGGTCAACCTGCGTGGCCTGGGTTCGGAGCGTAACCTGGTCCTGGTCAACGGCCGCCGTCTCGTCCCCGGCGATCCGTCGTCGTCTGCTGCCGACGTCAACGTCATCCCCGGCGCGATGGTCAAGCGCATTGACGTGCTGACCGGCGGTGCCTCGTCGGTGTACGGTGCCGACGCCGTGACCGGCGTTGTCAACTTCGTGATGGATACGAAGTTCGAAGGCTTCCGCATCGATGGCCAGTACAGCTTCTACAACCACAACAACGACATCGGCGATCAGGTCACCAGCCGCCTGGCAGCCCGTGGCTACGCGATTCCGCGCGGCATGGTCACCGATGGCGGCACCGTCGATGCGACCGTTGCCTTCGGCACCAGCTTCGATGACGGCCGCGGCCACATCACCGCCTATGCCGGCTACCGCAAGGTCGATGCCGTGCTGCAGCGCGACCGTGACTATTCGGCCTGCTCGCTCTCGGCCCGCACCACTGCACAGTTCAATTCGAGCGGCCTGCTCTATAACTGCGGCGGTTCGGCCACTTCGGCCAACGGCACGATCTTCGACGGTTCCTCGTCGACCTATCAGATCGGCGCCGGACGCACCCTGCTGCCGGGCTTCACGCCCTATAACTTCGGTCCGCTGAACTACTTCCAGCGTCCGGACGAGCGTTACACCGCCGGCGTTTTTGCCGAATACGAAGTCAGCCCTTCGCTGAAGCCGTACCTTGAATTCATGTTCATGGACGACCGCACGCTGGCGCAGATCGCCCCGTCGGGCAACTTCGGCAACACCCTGTCGATCAACTGCGATAACCCGCTGCTGGGTGCCAGCCAGTTGGCCGTGCTGTGCGCCCCCAGCAACCTGCTGTCGGACCCGACCAACCCGTTTGCCACGGTCGGCAACAGCGGCGGCACCGCCCTGGTCTTCACCGATGCGCTGGGCAACACCTACAACAAGGGCTTCGCCCAGATCCTGCGCCGTAACGTCGAAGGCGGCGGCCGCGTCAGCGACCTGCAGCACACCTCGTACCGCGGCGTGCTGGGCTTGAAGGGCGATCTGACGGAAGCCTGGTCGTACGACATGTACTACCAGTATGGCCGGACGGTCTACAACCAGATCTACAAGAATGACTTCTCGGTCACCCGCATCACCCGTGCACTTGATGTCGTGGCCGATCCGAACGGCGGTGCGCCGGTCTGCCGTTCGGTCCTCGACGGCACCGATCCGAACTGCGTGCCCTGGGATATCTGGGGTACGGGCACGGTCACCCAGGCCGCGCTGAACTATGTTCAGGTTCCCGGTCTGGCCAAGGGCATCAACACCGAACAGGTCGTCTCTGGCTATCTGAGCGGCGATCTTGGCGCCTATGGCATCAAGAGCCCGGCGGCCCAGCAGGGCTTCGGCATCGTCGTGGGTGCGGAATACCGCAAGTCGACCCTCGACTTCGTCACCGACGTGTCGTTCCAGACCGGCGACCTTGCCGGGCAGGGCGGCGCCACTCCGTCGGTTGCCGGTTCGTTTGATGTCAAGGAAGTCTTCACCGAACTGCGGATGCCGCTGGTTCAGGAAAGCTTCATTTATGATCTGACCTTCACCGGCGGCTATCGCTATTCGTCCTACAAGGTGAATGGTGGTGGCAGCTTCAGCACCGACACCTACAAGATCGAAGGCGAATTCGCCCCGATCCGCGACATTCGCTTCCGCGGCGGTTACAACCGCGCCGTTCGCGCCCCCACCCTGCAGGACCTGTTCGCTCCGCAGCTGGTTGCGCTTGACGGTTCGGACGATCCCTGCGCCGGCTTCGTGATCACGGCGGCCAACACCGGCTGTCTTGCTCAGGGCCTGACTGTGGGTCAGTTCGTCGCTCCCAACCCGGCTGACCAGTACAACGGCCTGGGCGGCGGTAACCCGTTCCTGAAGCCGGAAGTGGCCGATACCTACACCGTTGGTGTGGTGCTGCAGCCGGGCTTCCTGCCTGGCTTCTCGGCCAGCGTTGACTGGTTCAACATCAAGGTCAAGGACGCCATCCAGGGCATCGGGGCCGATACCATCGTCACCCAGTGCACCAACACGGCTGATCCGTTCTTCTGCAGCCTCGTTCATCGTGACGCTTCCGGTTCGCTGTGGCGCACCAACGGCGGTTATGTGATCAACACGCCGCAGAACATCGGTTATGCCCAGACCAAGGGGATCGACGTTTCGGCCGCCTACGGCCGCCAGCTTGGCGGTCTGGGCCGCCTGAACGTCAGCTTCGTCGGCACCTGGCTGGACAAACTGGTCACCTATGACGGGATCACCGTTCCGGTTGATTGCGTGGGTTACCACGGCGCCCTGTGCGGCACGCCGAATCCCAAGTGGCGTCACCAGCTGCGCGTTGGCCTTGATACCAAGCTTGGTGTCGGTGTGTCGGTTCGCTGGCGTTACTTCGATCCGGTTGTTCAGGACCGCACCAGCACGAACCCGAACCTTGCTGGTGTGAGCCAGCCGGCCAATCTCCGGATCCCGGCGTTCAACTACTTCGATCTGGCGCTGACCGCCGATGTGGGCGACAACTTCAAGTTCCGCCTCGGTGCGAACAACCTGCTCGACAAGACCCCGCCGCAGGTTGCCGGCGCGGCTTGCCCGGCGGGTGCTTGCAACGGCAACACCTGGGCCCAGGTCTATGACGCGCTGGGTCGTTACGTCTACGCCGGTGTGACGCTCGACTTCTAAGTCCAGCAGCACATTGGCCAAGCCAACAGGGTGGCGGGGACCTTCGGGTTCCCGCCACTTTGTTTTTGGTGCCCGGCAACAGTGCGGCTAGGATCTGGCGATGAACCCGCGCAACCTTGCCCTGACTGCCCTGGCCGCCGCGCCATCATCCGATCCTGCCACGTTGCTGCGGGCTGCCAGCGCGGCGCTTGAACACGGGGCCGCCGCCGAAGTTGAGGCGACCCTATCCGCAGCGGTCGCTCGCTTGCCGTCCGATCCGCGAATCTGGCAGTTCCTTGGCCTTGCCCGCCGCGATTTGCAGGACAGCGCCGGGGCGCATGACGCCTTCACCCGCGCCGCCGCGCTGGCTCCCAACGATCCGCTGATTGCCCATGGCCTGGCCCGCAGCGCGCTGGAGGCCGGCTATCCTGCCCTGCCGCTGTTCAACCGCGCCCGCCTGCTCGCCCCCGGCGACGGCAGCGTGGCGTTGGGCCGTGCCGCCAGCCAGTTTGCCGAGGGACGCGGGGAAGACGCCTGTGATCAGTTGGCCGCCATGCTGGTGACCAATCCCGGCTGGATCGACGGCCATATCGCGCTTGCCCGGTTCCTTGCCCAGGTCCGGCCTGGTGCGCCGCTGGACGATAGCCTGCGCGCCGCCCTGCGCCAGCATCCCCGGGCCGGGGCCTTGTGGCAGGCGCGCATGCGGGTGTTGATGGAAGCCCGCGATTATGCCGCCACGCTGGCCGTGGTGGACGAGGCCCGCGCCGCGCTTGGCCCGGCGGATGAGCTGGACCGGATTGCCGCCTTGTGCCTGACCGAACTGGGCCGGGCCGAAGAAGCGCAGGTGCTGTTTGACCGGCTGCCGTTCCCGGCCGATCCCGAACAGGCGATCTGGCCGATCCGCAACTATATCCGGCTTGGCCGTCACGATCAGGCCCTGACCCTGGCGGAGTACCATTTCGACGGCCAGTCGCCCGCGCCGCTGTGGCCCTATCGCTCCCTGCTGTGGCGGCTGCTCGGCGATCCGCGCTGGGGCTGGCTGGAGGGCGATGCACGCCTGGTCGGCACCTATGATATTGCTGCCGAAGTCGGTCCGCTGGAGGACCTTGCCGCAGTGCTGCGCAGCCTGCACGCCGCCAAGGGGCAGCCGCTCGACCAGTCGGTCCGCGGCGGCACTCAGACCGATGGCAACCTGCTCGCCCGGGCCGAACCGGAAATCCGCCGGCTGCGCGCCGCTTTGCTGGAAGCGGTCCGCCACTATGTCGCGCAGCTCCCCCCGCCGGACCGCGCGCACCCGATGCTGCTGGACCGGCGTGACGATCTGCGTGTCGCCGGGGCCTGGTCGGTGCGGCTGACCGATCACGGTTTTCACGCCGATCACGTGCACTATCAGGGCTGGATCAGCTCCGCCTTCTATGTCGTGGTGC
>JBKBSV010000084.1:0-9798 GCA_046291115.1 Novosphingobium sp.
CCGCCACCCAAGCCGGAAGACACTGTTGTTGAGCGCGCTGGCCGGCTGGTGATCGAACAGGCTGATGAGGGCCATGAAGTCAATTTCGGCAATGTGTGGGTGCCCAGACTGCCGCCGCTGGATGTTGCCTTTGCCGGGGCCGGTGGGCCTGAAATCGAAGCCATCGGAACGCCGCCAAGGGGTATGGCCACAATGGCCCGGCGCTGCGTCAGAAAGCCGGGAAATACGTCCTATTCCTGGGCCTTCCTGCGCCTTCCTGCGCCTTCCTGCCCTGGGGCCATACGGACGCAAACCTTGACGGCGCGGTCAATGGGTCCTGATCCTAGTGTGCCAGGGCCTTGTTGATGTCCTCGACCATCTTCTTGGCATCGGCCAGCAGCATCAGGGTCTGGTCCATGTAGAACACGTCGTTGTCGACGCCGGCATAGCCTACGCCACCCATGGAGCGCTTGATGAAGAACACCTGCTTGGCCTTGTCGACATCGAACACCGGCATGCCGTAGATTGGCGATGACTTGTCAGTCTTGGCCGCCGGATTGACCACATCGTTGGCGCCGATGATGAAGGCGATATCGGCCGTGGCGAATTCGCTGTTGATGTCTTCCAGCTCGAACACTTCGTCATAAGGCACGTTGGCTTCAGCCAGCAGCACGTTCATGTGCCCGGGCATGCGGCCCGCGACTGGGTGGATGGCGTATTTCACTTCCACGCCCCTCGCTTTCAGCAGATCGGCCATTTCGCGCAGCGCGTGCTGGGCCTGGCTCACGGCCATGCCGTATCCGGGGATGATGATGACCTTTTCCGCCTCGCCCAGCATATAGGCCGCGTCTTCGGCGCTGCCGCGCTTCCACGGGCGCTGTTCGCGCACCTCTGCACCGGCGGCCGCTTCCGCACCGAACCCGCCGGCAATGACACTCAGGAAGGCGCGGTTCATCGCCTTGCACATGATGTAGGACAGGATCGCGCCCGACGCGCCGACCAGCGCCCCGGTAATGATCATCGCCGAATTGGACAGAGTGAAACCCATCGCCGCGGCCGCCCAGCCCGAATAGGAATTGAGCATCGAGACAACCACCGGCATATCCGCCCCGCCAATCGGAATGATCAGCAGGAAACCGATCACGAAGGCCAGCACCGTGATCGTTGCAATCACCCACAGGCTCTGGTCGGTCATGAAGAAAGCGGTCAGGCCAAGGATCGCCAGCAGCGTGCCAAGGTTGATCACGTGCCGCGCCGGCAGCAGGATCGGTGCGCCGCTCATCTTGCCGGCCAGCTTGAGGAAGGCGATGACCGAGCCGCTGAACGTAATCGCACCGATTGCGATCCCAAGCCCTGCCTCAAGCCGTGACACCGGGCTGATCTGCCCGTCCGCCCCCAGGATCCCGAAGGCTTCTGGGTTCAGATAGGCCGCCCAGCCGACCAGCACGGCGGCGAGGCCGACGAGACTGTGAAACGCCGCCACCAGCTGGGGCATGTCGGTCATCTTGATCCGCCGCGCGATCACCCAGCCGATCCCGCCACCGATGGCGATGGCGGCGAGGATTTCGCCGAGCGAGAGAACATCAGGTCCGACATAGCTGTTGAAGGCATCCCCGGCCTTCATCGGCACATGGGTGACCAGTGTGGTCACGACCGCGATCGTCATCCCGATCATGCCATAACGGTTGCCCGAGCGGCTGGTTCCGGGGCTGGACAGTCCGCGCAGCGCCAGAATGAACAAGACGCCGGAGACGAGATAGGCGAGCATGGCCCAGGCCGGCGTGGCGCTGTGGCCGGCAGCCGCAGCGGAAAGGAGCGAGAGGCTCATCACTTCTTCTCCTCCTTCTTCTTGTACATTGCCAACATCCGCGCGGTGACCGCGAACCCGCCGAAGATGTTGACACTCGCCAGCACCACCGCCAGCAGGCCCAGCCACTTCGAAGTGGCGCTGCCCGCCGCCGCCGCGGCAATCAGCGCGCCGACCACGATCACCGAGGAGATCGCGTTGGTAACCGCCATCAGCGGCGTGTGCAGCGCCGGGGTGACCGACCAGACCACGTAATAGCCCACGAAACAGGCCAGCACGAAGATCGACAGGATCGAGATGAAGTCCATTATTCGGTCCCCTGAACCATGGCGGCATCGCGGGCATTGTCGCGAAGAGCCATGTCCTTGCCCCAGCTGTATCCAAACACACTCACGCAGGCGAAGGCGGCCAGCCAGCGATGCGCCCAAAGCCATTCGGCTGCCCGCTGAAGGCTCACCCCAGCAGCCTTTCGTTCACCACCTTGCCGCCTTGCGTCAGGCGGATGGCACCCCCGATTTCCTCGTCCAGCACGGGCTTGCCCTGCTCCTTGTCCCAGAAGGCGGACAGGAAGTTGTAAAGGTTGCGGGCAAACAGCGCCGAGGCATCGGCGGCCAGGTGCGCCGGGGTGTTGGCCCAGCCCATGATCTTGACGCCGTGCCTCACCACGACTTCGTCCGGCCTGCTGCCTTCGACGTTGCCGCCCTGAGCAACGGCCAGATCGAAGATCACGCTCCCGGGCTTCATCGTCGCGATCTGCGCGTCCGAAATCAGCCGCGGTGCGGGGCGGCCGGGGATCAGCGCGGTGGTGATGACGATATCCTGCCTGGCGATATGGCTGGAGACCAGCTCGGCCTGGGCCCGCTGGTATTCTTCCGACATTTCGGTGGCATAGCCGCCCGCACCTTCACCCTCGATCCCGGCGACGCTTTCGACGAAGATCGGCTTGGCGCCAAGCGAGATGATCTGCTCTTTCGTCGCGCTGCGCACGTCGGTCGCGGAAACCTGCGCGCCTAGCCGCCGCGCAGTGGCGATCGCCTGAAGACCGGCCACACCGACACCCATGACGAAGCATCGGGCCGCCGAAACGGTCCCGGCTGCGGACATCATCATCGGGAAAGCGCGGCCATAGGCGTTGGCCGCCTCGATCACCGCCTTGTAGCCCGCCAGGTTCGACTGGCTGGAAAGGATGTCCATGCTCTGCGCGCGGGTGATGCGCGGCATGAATTCCATCGCCAGGGCTTCGAATCCGGCCGCGGCATAGGCATCCACCCGGTCGCGCCGCCCGAACGGATCCAGCCCGGCGACAATCCACGCACCGGGCTTCGCCCCCTTGAGCTGAGCCAGGTCAGGCCCCTGCACACCCAGCACGATGTCTGCGCCAGCGGCCGCGTCCTTGGTCACTTCGGCGCCGGCGGCGGCAAATTCGGCATCGCTGATTGATGCGCCCTCGCCCGCTCCCGCTTCGATCGCCACGCTTGCGCCAAGTGCGATGAATTTCTTCACCGTTTCAGGGCTGGCCGCGACACGGGTTTCCCCGGTTGCGATTTCCTTCAGGACCGCGATCCGCACTGGCACCCTAGCGCTTACTTGGTGATCATGTAGAGAATGAAGGCGGTGACCAGCACGGCCGCAACTGTCCCCCACTTCACCACGCTGGTGAAGCCGGAGTAGGTCGATTCATGTGCCTTCATGTCGTTGCCACTGGCCATTGGTGTACCCTTGATGTGCAGGTTGAGAGACTGTTTGACGGACCTCTATCGGGCATTGAAATGATGCTCAAGGCCCAAGCCTGCGTAATGGCCGCCAATTCGCTGCCTTAATCGGAACTTTACCCAAATTGCCTATACGGGGCCTTCACGAAGTGGGGGCAATTGGCAGGAATCATGGCGGAAATCGAGCAGCGCCTGTTGATGCTGATCGACGATGAGCCGGCACAAAGCCGGCTGATCACCGCGCTTGCCGCGCGCGAAGGCTGGCGCACGCTGGTTGTCAAGGACAGCGAAACCGCCATCGCTACGCTCGGCACCCGGCAGGGCATGCAGCTCAATGCAATCATTCTGGATCAATGGGTTCCGGGCGATGAAGCCTGCAGCCTGATCGCCGAACTGCGTAGCCGCCGCCCGGCCCTCCCGATCCTGATGCTGACCACCAGCGCGTCGCCGCTGCTCGCCGTCGAGGCCATGCGCGCCGGAGCGACCGACTACCTGGTCAAGCCGGTCGCGCCAGACCGGCTGATGCAGGCACTGCGCATGGCAACGACCCGCGAAGCTCCGCGTGACGAGCTCCAGCCGCTGACCGAGAAAATGCCGACCACGCCCGATTTCGACGCGATGATCGGCGCCGCTCCGGCCTTTCGCACCGCCCTTGCCGTGGCGGCAAAGGCCGCGCGGGGGCATGGCCCGGTGCTGATCGAGGGGGAAAGCGGGACCGGCAAGGAAATGGTGATCCGGGCGATGCAGGCCGCCAGTCCGCGCTCCAAGCTGCCGTTCCGGTTGATCAATGTTGGCGCGATTCCGGCCAATTCGGTCGAATCCGCGCTGTTCGGGCATGAGAAAGGGGCCTTTCCGGGGGCATTCGACCGGCACATCGGGGCCATTCAACATGCAGACGGCGGCACTCTGGCGATAGACGAGATCGACCGCCTGCCGCTGGGCGTGCAAAAACGGCTGCTCGAATCGATCCAGCGCGGCGATGTCCGCCCGATCGGCGCACGCCATTCGTTCCGGATCGACGTCCGCCTGATCGCTGCCAGCAATCTGCCGCTGAAAGACCTGACCGCATCCGGCCAGTTCTTGAGCGAACTTCATGCCGCGATCGCCCCGGTCACGGTCAGGCTGCCTCCGTTGCGCGAACGGGCCGTGGACATACCCGCGCTGGCCCGTCATTTCCTTGCCCGGATCGGCGAGCAGCCGGGGCTGCGGCCGCTGGGGATCACCGATGGCGCGCTGGCGCTGCTGGCTGCTTATGACTGGCCTGGCAATGTCCGCCAACTCCAGGCCGTGCTGTTCCGCGCCGCGGTATTCTGCGACGGCGATGCGCTGACCGCCGAGGATTTTCCGCAATTATCGGATCTGCTGGGCAGCGAGAGCGCTCATCAGGCGCCGGTGCAGGAAGGGGTCGGCGTCATGCTCTACACCCCGGATGGCAACCTGCGCCCGCTGGAAGAAATCGAGGCCGACGTGATCCGCCTGGCCATCGGCCACTATCGCGGCCGCATGACCGAAGTTGCCCGCCGGCTCGGCATCGGCCGCTCCACGCTCTACCGCAAGCTCAGCGAGCTGGGGATTGGCGACGCGGCCTGATCGCGCCATGCCGATTCCCGCAGCCGGCAGCACTTCCTCGATTGGTCCAGTGACACTGCCCCGGCGGACGAAACCCTGACCGGCGGCCAGCCGCGCCGCCTGCCGGCCAATGGCATCCCCATCGCCAGGATCACCAGCTTCGCGGACAGGGCCGGCCTGGTTGGTAATCCGGGTGCGGCAGCCGATGCCAGTTCCAAGGCGGCGATCCGCGGCAATGCGATCCATCCCGCCGCCGTCCTGACCGAGATGTGGGAAGCGATGCCGGGCGAAGGGCCGGACCGGGCGGAACAAATGGCAGCGCTGCTTGCCGCTACCCCGCTCAGGCGGTTTGGCCGGGCGGAGGAAATCGCCGCGCTGGCTGTGCTGCTGGCCTTGGATGAAGCGGGCCAATGTCACCGGCGGCGAGTCACCGGCAGCGAACTGTCGATCGCTGGCGGAATGCGTGCCGGATCAGCCGCTTCCCCCAGCTAAATTGCCCCAAGCGCTTCCCTTGGCAGCAATTTCTGCCAGAGTTGAATGGAGGAGGACCGGGCCATGATCCTGTGGGCAACGGTGGCAGGGGCGCTGATCGGCTGGCTGACGGCCGACTGGCCCGAGGCCGGGGTGATCGTGGGCGCGCTGCTCGGGGCAATGATGGGCGGCTGGCTGCGCGGGCTGCTTCGCGCCGCCGTGGCGAGAGAAGTGCGGCTCCATCTTGCCGGGCTGAACTTTGCCACGCCGCAGCCAGCCCAGCCGGTCGAACAAGAACCCGCAGCAGCGCCGCCGCCGGCGCCAGCCGCTCAGCCAGTCGCACCCGCTGAGCCGGCCGCTCCGGCTAAACCAGCCGCGGCCCCGGTCTGGACCGATCAACCACCGGCCTGGCAGGAGATCACCCCTGTTCCGGCAAAACCGGCCGAGCCGGGCCTGGCCGCCAAGGCCGTGCAGGCAATCGTCGCCTGGTTCACTGGCGGCAACGCCATTGTCCGCGCGGGCCTGGTCGTGCTGTTTGTCGGCCTCGTTTTCCTCGCCCGGCTGGCGGCTTCCGCCGGGCTTTATCCGCTGGAGGCACGCCTCGCCACGGTCGGCCTGATCGGTGCGGCGCTGCTCGCGGTCGGCTTGCTCAAGCGCTACACCCGCCCGGACTTCGCCTTGCCCCTGCAAGGCGGCGGGGTGGCAGTGATGTACCTCACCGTGTTCGCTTCCGCACGGATTTACGAGGTGCTGCCGCCACTGGCCGCCTTCGCCTTCATGCTGCTGTTTGCCGCCTTGGGCGCGGCGCTGGCAGTGATGCAGGATTCGCGGGTCATGGCGCTCGCCTCGTTCCTTGGCGGCTATGCCGTGCCGGTCCTGCTGGGCGGAAAGGCGGAAACCCCGCTGGCGCTGTTCAGCTATATCACCATCCTCAACCTCGCGGTGATGGGCATCGCCTGGAAAAAGAGCTGGCGGCTGCTCAACCTGCTCGGCTTCTTTGCCACTTTCGCGATTGCCGGACTGTGGGGCGCAGGCTCGTATGAGGACCGCCATTTCCTGATCTGTCAGGTGTTTCTGGCGATTACTATGGCGATCTTCCTCGCCACCGCCCTGCTCTATGCCCACAACACGCCCGGAAAGCTGGGCAACGCGGCGGATTCCACCCTGCTGTTCGGCACGGCCCTGGCCGGATTCGGGCTGCAGGCCGGGCTGGTTCACGATAAGCCCTATGCCGCCGCTTGGTCTGCCCTGGTCTTCGGTGCGATCTACCTGGCGGTCGCGGCCTGGGCGCTGAAACGGCGCAAGGATGGCATGGGCCTGCTGTCTGAATGTGTGCTGGCGATCGGGATCGGCTTTGTCACCCTGGCCATCCCGCTGGCGCTGGACGTCAAATGGACCGGCGCGGCCTGGGCGCTGGAAGGAGCCGGGGCATTCTGGGTTGGCGCGCGGCAGGCGCGCTGGATGCCGCGCGCTTTCGGCCTGCTGCTGCAAGTGCTGGGCGGCGCGCTGGCCTGGGCCGATCTGGCTCCGAACGTTTCAGCCATGCCGCTTGCCAACAATGGTCTTTTCGGCCCGCTGCTGATCGCCATTCCGGCGCTGCTGACCGCATGGTGGCTGCGCCAGTCTGCGCCGCACAGCGGTTCCGCCTGGGCGCAGCGGTGGGAGCCGATCGAGCGGAGCGCGGCCAAACCATGGTTCCTCGGCGGCTTTTTGTTTGCCTCGGTTGCCGTGGTGCAGGAAGTTACCCGCAGACTGCCCCCGGTGACCAACACGGACTGGGCCGAACCGGTCCTGCGCGATCATCAGCAGGTCATGGTCGGCCTGATCGCCCTGCTTGGCCTGATCGCGCTGGCGCACTGGTTCGGGCGGACCCGGGAATGGCCGGTGGCGACCTGGCCGGCCCGGATTACCCTGCCACTGATCGTGCTGGCCTATCCGGCCACTCTGCTGATGGGCCGCAGCGTGACCGACCTGCCCGACCTGCTCGGCTGGATCGCAGCAGTGGGGATCCATGCCCGGCTGCTGCAACTGGATGACCGGCGCGGCGATGGGCTGCCAAGCGGCTGGAACGGCGCCATGCACACGCTGGGGGCCTTGCTGCTGACCGGCATGCTGGCCGATGCGCTGTTCCGCCTGATCGATGCCGCCAGCCTGTGGAACACGTCATGGGCCGGGGTGATCCTGCTGACCAGCGCCACGGCCATGCTGTTTGTCCTGACCCGGTGGGCCGGGCGCGCGGGCGTGGCCGGACCAGAAGGGTTCGGCTGGCCGCTCGATCCCCATGCCCGCGCCTATTGGTGGCGTGCGGCATCGGTGCTCGCCCTGCTCACCTATGGCGGGGCGCTGGCGGCGGGCTGGCTTGCCCAAGGGGATGCCCGCCCCCTGCCCTATGTGCCGCTGGTCAACCCGATCGATCTGGCCGTGGGCCTGGCCATCGCCGCACTGGCCTATCGCCGGCAACTGCTCCGGCGGGTCCGGCCGCAGCCCCGCCTGGCCGCGTGGGTTGCCGGCAATGGCGGGCTGGGCGCGCTGGCTGGGCTGGGCTTTGTCGCGGTCAACGGCATCTGGGTGCGCACCGCGCATCATCTCATGGGCGTGCCGTGGGATTACACCACCCTGTCCAGCCCGACCGTGCTGACCGGCTTTTCGATCTTGTGGACTCTGATCGCGATGGGACTGATGCTGAGCGCCAAGCACAGCGGGCAGCGCCTGCCGTGGCTCAGTGGTGCGATCCTGCTCGGCATAGTGGTGGCCAAGCTGCTGTTCGTCGATATATCCCAGGCCGAAGGCCTTGCCCGCATCGTCGCATTCATCGCGGTGGGTGTATTGATGCTGCTGATCGGCTATTTCGTACCCCTTCCCCCGCGCAAGGGGATCGAGGAGAACACCTGATGCTTGCCCGCCGCCTGGTCCTGATCGCCAGCCTTGGCCTTGCCGCAGCCCTGTCTGGATGTGCCGAGGAACAGCGCCCCGAACCGACCAAGCCCGACCAGTTCGAAGTGGCACTGGCCGTTGCCCCGCAGGACGAGGGCAAGCTTGGCCGCGTCGTTCTGCCAGCCGCCGCGGTGGCTGAAATCAAGCGCCCGGACCTGGGTGACGTGCGGATATTCGATGCCAAGGGGCGATCACTTTCGCTGGCACTGGGCTATGACCGATCGGGCGGATCGAGCGTGCTCAGAACCTCGGACCTGCCAGCCATTCCGATTGCCGCAGGCAAGGCGACAACCCCGGTCCCCGTCTCGGTCGAGGTCAAGGCCGGGGATACTGCCCTGGCCGTGACTGCAACCGATGCTGCCATTGCCGTGGACGAGCGGGTGGCCGTGTTGATCGACACGCGCACTCTTGCGCTCCCGGTGGTGGGGGTCGAGATCAAGGCCGACCTGCCCCGGCGGGTGCCGGTAACCTTCACGCTCGAAGCAGGCGAAGACCTCAAAACCTGGGAGCCGCTGGCCCAGAAGGTTCTGCTGCGGACCGGCAACGATCCCGAAGTCCTGGGGCAGCCGCGCATCGCCCTGCCCTCGATCCGGCTCAAGGACCGCTATGTCCGGATCAGCTGGGAAGCCGTGCCGGATGTCAACGTCAGCGGCGTGCGGGTGTTCGAAGCAGTCGAACGACCGGAACCACGTGTCGATCTTGAAACCAGTGGTGCCGCGTTGGCCAGCGCGCACGAAATCGGCTTTGCCCCGCAGATCGCGGTGCCGATAGCCGCGATCAAGCTGGAAATGACCGGACAGGACGGAATGGTTCCGGTGCAATTGCTGGGCCGCAATGACCGCACGGAACCCTGGGGGCTGCTGGCCAGCGGCACGCTCAAGCAAGGGGAAGGGGCGCTGACGCTGGAACTGTCGGGCGCAACGCTGAAGGAATACAAGCTGCTCGCCGACAAGCGCAGCGCGGGCTTTTCCAAAGTGCCCAAGGTATCGCTCAGTGTCGAGCCGATCACCCTGTTCGCCGCCTTCAACAACGAAGGCCCGTTCAACCTTGTCACCGGCAATATCGATGCCAAGCCGGCCTGGTTCGATCCGGCTGACCTTGGCAAGCCCAGCGAACTGCTGCGCGCCTGGAAGCGGCCGGCAGAGGTGGCCAGCGCGGGCGAAGCGCCAGTGATCCTGCTCGCCCCGGCCGCGCCCGAAACACCGTTTGATCCGCGCACGCTGGGTCTGTGGGCGGCCTTGCTGCTTGGCGTGGGCGTGCTGGGTTTTGCCGCCTGGCGGATCATCAGAGCGGGGCGCACGGATAGCGCGCAGCCGGCTGCAGGCG
>JBKBSV010000163.1:0-2067 GCA_046291115.1 Novosphingobium sp.
GGCCGGAAGGCGCTGATCGCGGCCTATTCCGAAGGCAGCCGCGCCCGCATCGCCGCGATCCTGGGCGAAGCCGCGCAGCCTGCCCCGGTCATGGCCGACAGCTGGCAGGAAGCGCTGGGTCTGGCCGCCAAGGGCGCTCCGGTGGCGATAGTCCTGCCGCTCGAAACCGGCTTTGCCAATGCCGAGCTGGAACTGGTGACCGAACAGGACATCCTGGGTGACCGGCTGGTCCGGCGCAAGAAACGGCGCAAGGGAGCCGATGCCTTCCTGGCCGAACTGGCCGCGCTGACCCCCGGCGATCTGGTAGTCCACATGGAGCATGGGATCGGCCGCTACATCGGCCTGCAATCGATCCCGGTCGGCCAGAGCCCGCACGATTGCGTTGCGCTGGAATACCACGGCGGCGACAAGCTCTATGTGCCCGTCGAGAATATCGACGTCCTCTCCCGCTATGGCAGTGATGCGGAATTCGTCGCGCTCGACCGGCTCGGCGGTGAAGGCTGGCAGAAGCGCAAGGCCCGCCTGAAGGAGCGGATCCGCGAGATTGCGCACGAACTGCTCAAGACTGCGGCCCTGCGCGCCCTGCGCACCGCGCCGGTGCTGGTCCCGGACCAGGGTGCCTATGACCAGTTCTGCGAACGTTTCCCCTGGGCCGAGACCGAGGACCAGGAAGCCGCGATCGAGGACGTGCTGGGCGATCTGGGGGAAGGCAAGCCGATGGACCGGCTGGTCTGCGGCGATGTCGGCTTCGGCAAGACCGAAGTGGCCCTGCGCGCGGCTTTCGTTGCCGCCATGGCCGGGCAGCAGGTGGCGGTCATCGCGCCAACCACCCTGCTTGCCCGCCAGCACTTCACCGGCTTTACCGAGCGGTTTGCCGGCTTCCCGCTGAAAGTCGGGCGGCTGTCGCGGCTGGTCGGAGACAAGGAAGCGAAGGCCACCAAGGCGGGGCTGGCCGACGGCACGATCGACATTGTTGTCGGCACCCACGCACTCCTGGCCAAGACCTTGCAGTTCAAGCGGCTGGGGCTGGTGATCGTTGACGAGGAACAGCGCTTTGGCGTCAACCACAAGGAGGCGCTCAAGCAGTTGCGCAGCAACGTCCACGTCCTGACGCTGACCGCCACCCCCATCCCGCGCACCCTGCAGATGGCGATGAGCGGCCTGCGTGAACTGTCCACCATCCAGACCCCGCCGGTCGACCGCCTCGCGGTGCGGACCTACGTGATGGAATGGGACGACATGGTGATGCGCGAGGCGCTGCTGCGCGAACATCACCGCGGCGGGCAGAGCTTCATCGTCGTCCCCCGGATTGCCGACATGGACGAGCTGGAGCAATGGCTGCGCGAAACCGTGCCCGAAGTCCGTTTCGTCGCCGCTCACGGCCAGATGGCGGCGGGCGAAGTCGAAGAGCGGATGAGCGCCTTTTACGAAAAGAAATACGAAGTGCTGCTATCGACCACCATTGTCGAGAGCGGCCTCGATATTCCGTCGGCCAACACCATCATCATCCACCGCGCCGACCGGTTCGGCCTTGCCCAGCTCTACCAGCTGCGCGGGCGGGTCGGCCGTTCGAAACTGCGGGCCTATGCCTATCTGACCACGCCGGCGGATACGCAGCTGTCCGAAGTGGCGGAAAAGCGGCTGAAAGTGCTGGGCGATCTCGATTCGCTCGGCGCCGGTTTTCAGCTCGCCAGCCACGATCTCGACATTCGCGGTGCGGGCAACCTCTTGGGCGACGAGCAAAGCGGTCACATCCGCGAGGTCGGGTTCGAACTCTACCAGGCGATGTTGGAGGACGCGATCCTCGCGGCCAAGGCAGGGGACCTTGGCGTGGTCAAGGAACGCCATGCGCTCAGCCCGCAGATCACCGTCGATGCTCCGATCATGATCCCGGATGATTACGTCCCGGATCTGGCCGTGCGCATGGCGCTCTATCGCCGCCTCAACGATGCCGAGGATACCGCCGAGATCGAATCGCTGTCTGCCGAAATGATCGACCGCTTCGGGCCGCTGCCCCAGCCGACCGCCAACCTGATCCGCCTGATCCAGATCAAGCGCCAGGCGATC
>JBKBSV010000085.1:0-9457 GCA_046291115.1 Novosphingobium sp.
TTCTTCCGCGACAACGGCATGCACGCCGTGATCGTGTACGACGACCTTTCCAAGCAGGCCGTCGCCTACCGCCAGATGTCGCTGCTGCTGCGCCGCCCGCCGGGCCGCGAAGCCTATCCGGGCGACGTGTTCTATCTCCACAGCCGCCTGCTGGAGCGTGCGGCCAAGATGAACGACAGCATGGGCGGCGGTTCGCTGACCGCGCTGCCGATCATCGAAACCCAGGCGGGCGACGTGTCGGCCTATATTCCGACCAACGTGATCTCGATCACCGACGGCCAGATCTTCCTTGAAACCGGTCTGTTCTACCAGGGCATCCGCCCGGCCATCAACGTCGGCCTCTCGGTGTCGCGCGTCGGCGGTGCGGCCCAGACCAAGGCGATGAAGAAGGTGGCCGGCTCGATCAAGCTGGAGCTGGCGCAGTACCGCGAAATGGCGGCCTTCGCCCAGTTCGGTTCGGACCTCGACGCCTCGACCCAGAAGCTGCTCAACCGCGGTGCGCGCCTGACCGAGCTGCTCAAGCAGGCCCAGTTCAGCCCGCTGCCGTTCGAAGAGCAGACCGTGTCGATCTTCGCCGGCACCAATGGCTATCTTGACGGCATCGCGACCTCGGACGTGACCCGTTACGAAGCCGAAATGCTCAGCTTCATGCGCGACAAGCACGCCGATGTCCTGAAGCTGATCCGCGACAGCCGCGACTTTGGCGATGAAGCCAAGGCCAAGACCGTCGCCGCGCTCGACGCTTTTGCGAAGCAGTTCGCCTGATCCGATTGAAGGGGTAAGGCTTCATGGCCTCGCTTAAGGAACTCAAAGGGCGGATCAACTCGGTCAAGTCGACCCAGAAGATCACCAAGGCCAAGCAGATGGTCGCCGCCGCCAAGCTGCGCAAGGCGCAGTCCGCTGCCGAAGCGGCCCGGCCCTATGCCGGGCGGCTGGCCGCGGTCATGGCCTCGATCGCGGGCAAGATCACCGTTTCGGACAGCAGCCCCAAGCTGCTGGCCGGCACCGGCAAGGACCAGGTTCACCTGCTGGTCGTGGCCAACAGCGACAAGGGCCTGTGCGGCGCGTTCAATTCCAACATCGTCAAGGCGGCGCTGGTCGCCGCCCGCGACCTGGAAGCCGCGGGCAAGACCGTGCTGTTCTACCTCGTCGGCCGCAAGGGCCGCGCGATGATCCGCCGCGCCTATCCCAAGGCGATCCTCGCCAGCTTTGACACCGCTTCGGTGCGGGAACCCGGCTATGCCGAAGCCGAGGCGATCGCCAACGAACTGCTGGCACTTTATGACGACGGCAAGTTCGATGTCGCCCACCTGTTCTTCTCGCGCTTCAAGAGCGCGCTGGCCCAGATCCCGACCCAGCAGCAGATCATCCCGGTGCCAGCCCCCAGGGCCGAAGCTCCGGCCGCTGGCGGCGCGGCAGTCGATTACGAGCCGGACGAGGAGGAAATCCTCGCCGCGCTGCTGCCGCGTTACCTGCGCACGCAGATTTTCGGCGCGCTGCTGGAAAATGCCGCTTCGGAACAGGGCGCCTCGATGACCGCGATGGACAACGCCACGCGCAACGCCGGCGAATTGATCAACAAGCTGACCATCCAGTACAACCGCAGCCGCCAGGCCGCGATCACCACCGAACTGATTGAAATCATCGCCGGCGCGGAAGCGCTCTAAGGCATAGCAGGCAAGGAAACGACCATGGCCACCGCAGCCAAGACCACCACCCGCAAGAAGGCCGCCCCCAAGGCTGCCGCCACCGGCACCGCCACCGGCAAGATCAGCCAGGTCATCGGCGCCGTCGTCGACGTGACTTTTGAAGGCGAACTGCCGGCCATTCTCTCGGCGCTGGAAACCGACAACAACGGCAACCGCCTGGTGCTCGAAGTGGCGCAGCACCTGGGTGAAAACACCGTCCGCACCATCGCGATGGACTCGACCGACGGCCTGACCCGCGGTCAGCCGGTCGTCGCCACCGGCGCGCAGATTTCGGTTCCGGTCGGCCCGCGCACGCTGGGGCGCATTCTCAACGTCGTCGGCGATCCGATCGACGAGCGCGGCCCGGTCGATACCGATCTGCGCGCACCGATCCACGCCAAGGCGCCCGAATTCGTCGAACAGTCGACCGAAGCGTCGATTCTGGTCACCGGCATCAAGGTGATCGACCTCCTCGCCCCTTACGCCAAGGGCGGCAAGATCGGTCTGTTCGGCGGTGCCGGCGTCGGCAAGACCGTGCTTATCCAGGAACTGATCAACAACATCGCCAAGGGCCACGGCGGCGTCTCGGTCTTCGCGGGCGTGGGTGAACGCACCCGCGAGGGCAACGACCTTTACCACGAATTCCTCGACGCCGGGGTTATCGCCAAGGATGCCGACGGCAACGCCACGCCGGAGGGTTCGAAAGTGGCGCTGGTGTTCGGCCAGATGAACGAACCCCCCGGTGCCCGCGCCCGCGTCGCGCTTTCGGGTCTGACCATGGCAGAATACTTCCGCGACCAGGAAGGCCAGGACGTGCTGTTCTTCGTGGACAACATCTTCCGCTTCACCCAGGCCGGTTCGGAAGTGTCGGCGCTGCTCGGCCGCATTCCCTCGGCGGTGGGTTATCAGCCGACCCTGGCCACCGACATGGGCGCCCTGCAGGAACGCATCACCTCGACCACCAAGGGTTCGATCACCTCGGTCCAGGCCATCTACGTTCCGGCCGACGACCTTACCGACCCTGCGCCGGCCACCTCGTTCGCGCACCTTGACGCCACGACCACCCTGTCGCGTGCGATCTCGGAACTGGGCATCTACCCGGCGGTTGACCCGCTCGACTCGACCAGCCGCGTGCTGACCCCGGCCGTCGTCGGCCAGGAGCACTACGACGTGGCCCGCCGCGTTCAGGAAACCCTGCAGAAGTACAAGTCGCTGCAGGACATCATCGCCATCCTCGGCATGGACGAACTGTCGGAAGAAGATAAGCTGACCGTCGCCCGCGCCCGCAAGATCCAGCGCTTCCTGTCGCAGCCGTTCCACGTGGCCGAAGTCTTCACCAACATCCCGGGCAAGTTCGTCCAGGTCGAAGACACCGTGCGTTCGTTCAAGGCGGTGGTGGACGGCGAATATGACCACCTGCCCGAAGCCGCCTTCTACATGGTCGGCGGGATCGACGAAGCGGTCGAGAAGGCCAAGAAGCTGGCCGAGGAAGCCTGACGACATGGCACTGCACTTCGAACTCGTCACGCCTGCGCGTCTGGTTCGGTCGGACGATGTCTACATGGTCGTCGTTCCCGGAATCGAAGGCGAGTTCGGCGTGCTGGAGGGCCATGCCCCCTTCATGTCGACCGTCCGCGACGGCACGCTCAGGATCTACAAGACCGACGGCGCTGCGCCGGAGGAAATCCAGGTCCAGGGCGGCTTTGCCGAAGTTGGCGATAACGGCCTGACGGTTCTGGCCGAACACGTCGAAGGCTGAGGCCTGCGGCCTTGCCGGGTATGAAAAGGGCGGCCTGCGGGTCGCCCTTTTGCGTTTCAGAGCACCACTGCCCCTTCGATGCAGGTTACGCACTGCCCGCCGATGTGGATTTCGCTGCCTGCGAAGCGCACCTGCACGATGCCGTCGCGTCCCATCTGCCGGCCCTGGCTGGCGACATAGCTGTCACCGCTGCGCACTTGCCCGGCTGCCAGCCGGAAGGCGGCGGCCGCGCCATTGCCGCTGCCGCAGACCGGATCTTCGGAAATGCCGTCTCCGGGCGCAAAGCTGCGCACGACGACCCGCTCGCCCTCCACGGCAAAAAGCGTCGCCCCGGTCATGCCGCGCGGGACATAGTAATCGGCCAGCCGCGCCGCATCATGGGCAAGATTTTCCAGCGCGGCGATCCCATCGATCTCGGCCACCAGCCAGACCGGTCCGACATCGACCGCCTGGGCCGCGCCCCGGACCGGGGCATTGATCCACGCCGTCGCTTCCGGATCGGTCAGTTCGGTCAGGGCATAGCGCGGCAGGCGGAAGGACAGGCCGCCCGGCCCCACGGCAAGTTCAACCAGCCCGACCGCGCATTGCTGGACCAGCCGGCCTTCGCTTGCCGGCGCCAGCCCTGCTTCGATCATGGCATGGGCCGTGCCCAGCGTCGGGTGCCCGGCAAAGGGCAGTTCAGCCCTGGGGGTGAAGATCCGCACGCGGTAATCCGCTGCCGGATCGCTGGGCGGCAGCACAAAGGTCGTCTCGGACAGGTTGGTCCAGTTGGCGAAGGCCTGCATTTCCGCATCGGACAGCCCATCCCCGTCCAGCACCACGGCCACCGGGTTACCCTTGCAAGGCACGGCGGTGAATACGTCGACTTGCTTGAACGGCCGGCGGCGTATCATTCGATCTGATCCCTGGGCGGAACCACCGGGCGATAGTTCCAACGTTGCGGGCGGCTGCCGTCCAGCAACGAGATTTCCGCCATCAGCAGCCGCCCCTGTCGCCAGTAGCGGATCCGCTGCGGGTAATCGTGGGCGGGATTGGCAAATTCGATCGATTCCTCGCTGATCAGCACCATCGGAAACTCGCTGGCGGCCTTGCCCTGCGGCTGGGCGAACAGGCTGATCCGGCCATCGGGCTTGAGGCGGATCTGCGCCACTTCCCAGAATTGCAGTTCCGGCCCGAAGCCCGAACGCGAAACGCCCAGCATGATCCCGCCGCGCGGATCGGTCCACACCTCGTCCGACCAGTTGGCGCCGTCCTCCATCATCCAGGTCCCGGCCATCCAGCCCGGCAGGCTGGGCCGCGCCACGGTCTGCGCGGCAAGCGGAGCGGTGAGCAGCAACAGCGCTGCAGCGGCCAGTGTCTTCATGATCAGCCCTTTGCCGGGTGGCGGATGAACCGCGGGTGTAGCGCGAAGCGCAAGCCGCCGGAAGAGCCGCCTCACTCCGTCTCGGGCGGCTCGCGCACTTGCCCGGCCCGCCACAGGTAAAGCCCGGCGGCGATGATGATGCAGGCCCCCAGCAGGGTCATCGCATCGGGCTGGGTATCGAACCACAGCCAGCCAAGGAAACTGGCCACCAGCAGCTGAATATAGGTGGTCGGTGCCACAACCGAGGCCCCGGCGCGGGTGGTGCCAAGGTAAATCAGCCAGTGCGCGCAAGTGGCCGATACCGCCACGAACCCACAGCGCGCCACCACCGTCCAATCCGGCCAGACAAGGGCAAAGCGCTCCACCCCGGTTCGGGCGAACAGCGGCGCGGCCAGCAGCAGGATCGGCGAGGCAAAGGCCGCGACCCAGAACTGCATGGCCAGCGCCGAGGCGGTGCCGGCGACATGGCGGTTGCCAATGATCAGCAGGCTGAAGGTCAGTGCAGAGGCCAGTGGCAGCATCGCCCACCAGCCCGCTTCGGTCAGGTTGGGACGCAGGATCACCAGCACGCCAAGGAAAGCGACGGCCGAAGCGATCAGGGTCGGGCGGCGCAGCCGCTCGCCCAGCAGCGCGGCGGCGAGAATCGCGGTGAACATCGGCGTGGTGAAGCTGATCGCCGTGGCGGTCGCCAGCGGCAGGACGAACAGCGAAGTGAAGAAGATCGTCGAGGAGACGGCCAGCGCCGCCCCCCGGCCAATCTGCGCGCGCGGCGCGGCCAGGCGAAAACCTGCGGCTCCTTCCCGCCAGCGCAGCAAGGCGGCCAGGCCGATCGCAGCCATGCTGAAGCGCAGCGCGGCGATCGCCACGGGCGACCACAGCCCGGCCATGGTCTTGATCACCGCATCGCCCAGCGACAGCGTGGCAAAGCCCGCCAGCGCATAGAGCATTCCGGCGCGTTGATCCTGCTGCATGGTATCTCCAAGCGGCCTGGCATCGGCAGGCTGCCGAAACCCTGCAATCTATGGTTTACACAATCTTTAAGGGGGACCGTTAGGCTGCCTTGCCGAACGCAACAAGGGGCAGGACCGGCTTTGAGCGATGATGAGACAGCGACTGTAACGGGCAAGGGACGGTCGCTGACCGGACTGGCTTTTGCGGTATTGGCTTTCGGCCTGCTGGGCAATCTGGCGAACCTGCTGAACTTCCATGGCTATCCTGCGATCAGTGGCGAAACCGCGCTGCTGGCCCTGATTCTGCTGGGCATGGCCGGGCTTGGCAGCGCGCTGCACGGTCTGGCCCAGCCGCGACTTTCATTTCTGGTCACCGGCCTGATCGTTGCCCTGCTGATCGACTTCGGGTCCGATCTGTCGCTGCTTGCCTTCTACGCGACCGCCGCGATCATCGCCCTGCTGGCCTGGTTTCATGAGCGCGAGATCCTGAAACTGGCTGCTGCCGCGTTCGGCGCAGTGCTGATCTTTCAGGTGCTGGCGCTGACCACGGGGATCGGCCGTCCGGTGCCCCCGGACAACCAGGCGAAACGCCTGCAGGACCCTGCCCGCGCCGCCAGCCGGTCCCCGCCGATCGTGCATCTGATCCTCGATTCCTACATCGGGCTTGACGGGATGAGCGCGCCCGACACCGGTTTCGGCACGCTGCGGCAGGAGCAGGAGGCGTTCTTCCTGGCTCACGGCTTCCAGCTCTATCCGCAGGCCTACAGCCGCCATGCCAAGACCATCAATGCGCTCCCGGAACTGCTGTCCTACGGCCGGGTGAAACAGGGCCGCGAGCCGCGCGCCGTGCAATATGCCGTGGCCCCTGCCCTGCCCTATTTCGAGGACCTTGACCGGGCAGGCTACCGCACCTCGGTCAGCGCGCCGTCCTTTGTCGATTTCTGCATCAACCAGCCATTGACCCGGTGCCGCAATTACAATCGCTCTCACCTCGCGGCCATGGCAGGATCGGGCTTGGCGGTGACCGACCGGGCCAAGGTGCTCGGCCTGACCATGCTGGAACTGTCTGATTTCACCGCCCGCATCGCGGCTGCCATCGACCGCCTGTTCCCAGCTTCGCAAACTGCCCCCCGGCGCCACGTCTATAACCGCGCCAAGCTCTATTCCCTTACCGGCCTGCGGGAACTGGAGCGATTCAGCGCCGATCTTGGCACGCTGCGGCGCGGGGAAGTGCGCTTCATCCACCTGCTCTTGCCGCATGATCCCTATCTGCTCGACGGACAGTGCCGCATCCTGCCGGAAGCCGACTGGATCGACGAGCATGGCCCGGCCACCGAGGCCGAGCGTGATGCCGCCTATGCCCGGCAGGTCAGGTGCGTCACCAACGGCGGTCTGCGCCGGCTGCTGGCGGCGCTGGAGCGAACCGAAGCGGGCCGGGCGGCCATTGTGGTGATCCACGGCGATCACGGATCGCGCACGATCGACAGCCTGCCTGCCGCCGGTGGTCCAACGCCCGGCCAGCGGGCCCTGGCGGTTACCCATTCGGCCTTTTTCGCCATCCGGGTGCCGGGCGAAGCGGCAGCGATCCGGCCCGGCCGGGTTGCGCTGGACGAACTGTTCGGAAGCCTTGCGGCCAATCGGTTTGCCGCGGCGCCCAGCCCCGTGGGCGGGCCGCCGCAGGTCTATCTGATGGATGCTGACTGGGTTCCGCGCCGGCGGATTTCTCTGCCCGACTTTACCAGAAAATTAACCGGCAATTAGGAATGTTTGTTTAGCTCTCAAGGCTGATCCTGCCCTGATTTTCCAGGAGAACCGACGATGAACGCAAAGACCGCAATATCCGTGGCAGGCACCCTGGCAATGCTGAGCGCTGCGGCACCGGCCCACGCCTATCTCGACCCGGCAACGGGCAGCATCATTCTTCAGGCAACCATCGGTGCGATCGCTGGGGCCACGCTGTTCCTGCGTACCTCGCTTTACCGGATCAAGCGCTTCTTCTGGCGCGGCAAGGCCGGCAGCGACCAATGAGCGCAGCAGCAGCGACAGTCGAGGCCGGATCGTTCCGCGATCCGGGCGGTCGCATCTTCCGTGCCGGCGAGGCGATCCTGCGTACCGTCACCGCTGCGGCGGCGGCCGATTTTGCCCGCGTGAACGAAGCGGGCGTGCTGCGCCGCCTGGCCGATAACGGTCAGCTGGTGGATTTCGCCGACGTGACCGACCAAGCCGCCGAATACGGCCTCGATGCGGCCAGTTTCGTCCTGTCGCACCCACGCATTCCCTTTGTCTCCTATCCCTATGAATGGAGCTTCAGCCTGCACAAGGCAGCGGCGCTGGCGCATCTTGATCTGCACCTTTCGCTGCTGCAGGACGGGTTCACGCTCAGCGATGCCACGGCCTACAACGTGCAGTTCGACGGGGTGCGGCCGGTATTTATCGATCACCTTTCGATCCGGCCCTATCAGGATGGCGAGATCTGGGCCGGTCATCGCCAGTTCTGCATGCAGTTTCTCAATCCGCTGCTGATGTGGTCGATGCTCGATCTGCAACCCAGCCACTGGTTTCGCGGCTCGCTTGAAGGGATTGCGCCGGAAGATCTGGCCAAGCTGATCCCTTGGCGCAAGCGCCTCAACCTGACCGTGATGACCCATGTCATCGCCCAGGCCGCGCTGCAGAACCGCACCGTCAGGACCGCCGGTCAGGCCGGCCGCTACCGCGCCGCCCGGCTGCCGCGCAAGGGGTTTGAAGGGATGCTGGAGGGCCTGCGGGCGCATATCGCCAGGCTGGAGGTGCCCTCGCACCGCACCGTCTGGGGCGATTATGCCGACAATACCAGCTATTCCACGCCCGAAATGGAAGCCAAGCATCGCTTCGTGCGGGAGATGGTCGCAGCGGTCAAACCCGATCTGCTGTATGACATCGGCTGCAACAGCGGCGATTACTCGATCGCCGCACTGGATGCCGGCGCGGGCTACGTGATCGGGTTCGATTTCGATCACGGCGCGCTGGAAATTGCCTATCGCCGGGCGCAGGAAGGCAACCGCAAGTTCCTGCCGCTGTGGCTTGATGCCGCCAATCCCAGCCCGTCGCAGGGCTGGAGCCAGGCCGAACGCCAGGGCTTTTCCGGGCGCGCGGCACCGCAGGCGCTGCTGGCTCTGGCAGTGATCCATCATATCGCGATCGGCCGCAACGTTCCGCTCGACATGGCGACCGACTGGCTGGTGTCACATGCCCCGACCGGAGTGATCGAGTTTCCGCACAAGACCGATCCGATGGTTCAGACCCTGCTGGCGCACCGCAGCGATATCTTTCCCGATTACGACAAGGAGGCCTTCGCCCGGTTGCTGGGAAAGCGGGCCAGGATCGTCAAGCAGATCGATGTCTTGCCGACCCGGACCCTGTTCTGGTTCGACCGCAGCCAGACCTGATCGGACCAGCACCGTTTAGGCAATTTCAATCTTTGCCATTTATTCACCATGAAACAGCCACAGCGGGGTCCATCCCGATTGCGGCGCAGCAGCGGACTTGAGGGAACAACGCAAAGATGAGCGCATTTGGCCGACGCAATGGCGCAGCGGGATTGGCGCCCGGAGCCAAGCCGCAGTTTGGCGTTGCTCGCCCGATGAAGGGCGGCATCGAAGCCCCCAAGACGCCCGCCCCTTCGGCGTACGGCGGTGACCAGTTCCTGCCGCTGCCGGGC
>JBKBSV010000086.1:0-9181 GCA_046291115.1 Novosphingobium sp.
TCAGCCTGGCATCCAGCTTTTCGGCGGCGCGGGCTTCCTCGGCATAGACCGCTTCCATCCACGCTTCATAGCCGCCAAAGCCGATTTCCTTGCGGCGCAGGTTGCCGCGATCAATCCAGAGCGTCGCCTTTGTCAGCCGTTCCAGGAAAGTGCGATCGTGGCTGATGACCACGAAAGCGCCCTTGTACCGGCTCAGCCAGTCTTCCAGCCAGTCGATCGCGGCAAGGTCAAGGTGGTTGGTCGGCTCGTCCAGCAGCAGCAGATCGGGTTCGCTGGCCAGTGCCCGGGCGAGGGCGGCGCGGCGGCGCTCTCCGCCGCTGGCGCTGTCGGCGTTCCGGCTCAAGTCGATGCCCAGTTGCCCGGCAATCGCCTCCACCTCATGCCGGGGCGGAGCGTCAGCACCGTGCAGGGCAAAGTCCATCAGCGTGGCGAACCCGGTGAAGAACGGATCCTGTTCCAGCGTGACGATCCGGGTTCCGGGCTGGATCGAGCGCTTGCCCTTGTCGGCCTCGATCTGCCCGGCGATCAGCCGCAGCAGGGTGGTTTTGCCAGCGCCGTTTCGGCCGATCAGGGCCAGCCGGTCGCGCGGGCCGATGTGCAGGTCAAGATCGCGGAACAACCAGCCTGAGCCTTGCTGAAGGCCCAGCCCTTCCCAGGACAAGATCGGTGCGGCAGCCATGTTGTCGCGGCCCCTAGCCGAAATTGCACGGCATTGCGAGGGCAGGAAGGGCGAGGGCAGGAAGGGCGAGGGCAGGAAGGGCCAGGGCAGGAAGGGCCAGGGCAGGAAGGGCCAGGGCAGGAAGGGCCAGGGCAGGAAGGGTTTGACAGTTCCGTCCGAGTGGGAGAGTGCAATGGGCCATGCGTATTGTCTGGCTCAATGGCGAATTCCTCCCCGAAACCGAAGCGAAAGTGCCGATCTTCGATCGCGCCCTGCTGTTTGGGCAGGGGGTCTATGAAGTGTCCCCGGTGCTTGACGGGCATTTCTGCAACTGGCCGCACCACGCGGCGCGGCTGGCGCGCAGCATGGCGACCGCGCGGATTGCCGACGATACCGATTGGCCGGGCGTGCTCGCTGAACTGATCGCGCGCAACAAGCTGGTCGAAGGGCGGGTCTATCTCCAGGTCACCGGCGGCGCGCCGGCCGACCGCGATTTCCTCTCCCCGGTGCCGCCGGCCGTGCCGATCCGCTTTGCTTTCACCCAGGAGGCCAGGCTGGTCGACAATCCGCTGGCGCAGACCGGCATGCGGGTGATGCTGCATCCCGATGCACGCTGGCAGGTCCGCTCGGCCAAGACCACCCAGCTGCTTTACGCCGTGATGGCCAAGGAAGCGGCCCGCGATGCCGGGTATGACGATGCCTGGTTGGTCGAGGATGGCGTGATAACCGAACAGACCAGTGCCAATGCCCACATCATCGACAGCCGCGGCGTACTGGTTTCCCACCCGGTCGATCACGGGGTTCTGCCCGGCGTAACCCGGATCAATGCGCTGGAGATCGCGCGGGAGATGGGCCTGACGGTAGAGGAACGGCCGTTCACGCCCGATGAGCTGTTTGCCGCGCGTGAAGCCTTCATTTCCGGCGCCGGGTCGCTGATCCTGCCGGTGGTGTCGGTTGACGGCAAACCGATCGGCAATGGTGGTCCGGGCGCAGTAACGGCCGAGATCCGCCAGCGCTATATCGCCCGGTTGCGTTCGGCCTGACCCATTGACCTGATGTTCCCATTCACTTGATGTTCCTATTCACCTGATGTTCAAGGCCTGCCGGATAGGGCGCAAGTCATCATGAAAACCACGCTTTTTCTTTTCCTTGCGGTGGCCTTGGCCCTTCCCGCCGCGCCGGTGCTGGCCAATCCCGGCAAGGCCCAGGAACAGGCCCGCAAGGATCTGCGCTCCGGATCGGTGCGCCCCTTGCGTGAAATCGAGCAGCGCGTCCTGCCGACCATGCCAGGTGCGCAATACCTGGGGCCGGAATACGATCCCGTGGCCCAGGCCTATCGCCTCAAGTTCATCCGCGACGGGCGGGTGATTTTCGTCGACGTCGATGCCCGCACCGGCGAAGTGATGCGCACGCTGAAGTAAGGCCGCGGCCAGCTTGACGCCTCCGGGCTTTGGCCTCATTTGACTGGGGCAAGGACATTTGGGGAACCTGCCATGCGCATCCTGATCGTCGAGGACGAACCGACTCTCGGCAAGCAACTGAAAAACACGCTGGAAGCCAACGGCTATGCCGTCGATCTTTCGACCGATGGCGAGGACGGGCACTTCATGGGTTCGACCGAGGATTACGATGCCGTGATCCTTGATCTTGGCCTGCCGGAAATCGACGGGCTGACCGTGCTGGGCATGTGGCGCAAGGAAGGCCGCAAGTTCCCGGTGCTGGTGCTGACCGCGCGTGACAGCTGGTCCGACAAGGTCGCCGGGCTGGATGCCGGGGCCGACGATTATCTGGCCAAGCCCTTCCAGACCGAAGAACTGATCGCCCGTCTGCGCGCGCTGATCCGCCGCGCATCGGGCAATACCAGCAGCGAGCTGACCGCCGGCGCCGTGCGGCTGGACACCCGTTCCGGCCGGGTCACCCTGAATGGCGAGCCGGTCAAGCTGACCGCGCAGGAATACAAGCTGCTGTCCTATCTGCTCCACCACAAGGGCAAGGTGGTCAGCCGGACCGAACTGATCGAGCATATCTATGATCAGGATTTCGATCGGGATTCGAATACCATCGAGGTTTTCGTCACCCGCATTCGCAAGAAGCTTGGTCCGGACGTGATCACCACGATCCGCGGGCTGGGCTACAGCCTTGACGATCCGGCCGGACCGGGCCGCGGCTGAGACTGACTGCACGGGCGGACGGTGAGCGCCAGGAATCCGGATCAGGCCACCGCGCCCATCCCGCATACCGGATCGCTCTCGCGCCGGATGCTGCTGATCGCAGCGGTCTGGATCGGCGTGCTGCTGCTGGGCGGCGGCGTGGCGCTGGACCGGACCCTGACCGGCCTTGTCACCCGCAATTTCGACGCGCAGCTGCAATACCTGCTGAACGGCATGATCGCCTCGGCCGAAGTTGGCCCGGACGGCGAAGTGTTCCTCAACCGCCCGCTTGGCGATCAGCGCCTGCTGGAACCCAACAGCGGCCTTTACTGGCAGATCCGGGGGCAGGGTCATGACGATTTCCCCTCGCGCTCGCTATGGGATCGGACGCTCGACGTGCGCACCACCCACATCGACAAGGAACCGCACGTCTATGACAGTTTGCAGTTCCCCAATGAGCCGCTGCGGGTGATCGAACGAAGCGTGCAATTGCCCGGCAGCGACACGGTCTGGTTCTTTACCGTGGCCGAACGCCGGGCCGAACTGGACCGCCAGATCGGCCAGGTTCGCCGCATCCTGCTCCGCAGCTTTGCCGTGCTGGGGCTGGGCCTGTTCATCATGGCGATGCTCCAGACCTGGCTGGGCCTTGGCCCCTTGCGCGGGGTGCGGCTGGCGATCCAGAAGATGCGTACCGCCGGGGTCAACCGGGTAACCGAGCCGCTGCCGCTGGAGGTGCAGCCGCTGGTCGAGGAGCTCAACGGCTTGCTGGCCCATACCGAGCGCCAGGCCGAGGAAGCCCGGACCCATGCCGGCAACCTCGCCCACGCTCTCAAGACCCCGCTCACCGTGGTGATGAACGCGGCCACGGCGCAGGCCCCGGACCTGGCCGATACCGTGATCCGCGAGGCGGCGGTGATGCGCCGCCAGGTCGATCACCACCTGGCCCGCGCGCGTGCGGTCGGCCGGCGTGGTGGGGGCCGGGCGCGGGCCAATGTTGGCGAAAGCGTTGAGGCGGTGCTGCGTGCCGTCACCCGGCTTTACCAGCAGACCCGCTTCGATCTGGATGGCAAGCGCGACGCATTGGTTGCGGTCGAGCGGCAGGACCTTGACGAGATTCTTGGCAACCTGATCGAGAACGCGGCCAAATATGGCGGCGGATCGGTCTTCGTCACGATCGACCCGACCGGCGAAGACGGCTGGTGCGAGATCTGGGTGGAAGACGACGGCAAGGGGATTCCCGAGGCCGAACGGACCCGGATCTTCGATCGCGGTGCGCGGCTTGATACCGGCAAGCCGGGCACAGGACTGGGGCTTGCCATCGTCCGCGATGTGGCGGAAATCTATGGCGGCTCGGTCCTGCTGGAGGAAAGCGATGATCTGGGCGGGCTGCTGGTCAAACTGCGGCTGCCAAGGGCGGGAGGGGCAAAGGGATGAGGAAGGCAAAGGCGTTGCTGGCACCGGGGGCGGCCATGTTGCTGTAAGCCTGCAACATGGTCCTATCGGACAAGCCCTGGTTCGATGCCGCCGCGCCGATTTTCGAAAGGCCGAAATGCGCCAGCCCGATCCCAAGGGGCTGCCACCCGGTGCTGTGCAGGCCGGTGCCGAAGAAACCGCGCGAGAGGAACGCCATGCCGGTCTTCACTTCGGAAAAGCCGTTCAGCGCTATCCGGGCGCAGGACGACATGTGCCTTGCCGAAAGCGCCGAAGCCTTGCGCCATGCGGCTGCGAAACACGAAAAGGCTGCCCAGGAAGGTGGATTTGCCAAGATCAGCGGTCGCCTGGTGCGCGATACAATAGGTTGAGCCGACGCTTACTTGCCCGCCGCTTGCTCGTGGTGGCGGATCACTTCCTGGATGATGAAGCGCAGGAACTTTTCCGAGAATTCGGGATCGAGCTGGGCTTCCTCGGCCAGCTTGCGCAGCCGGGCGATCTGCTGTTCCTCACGGCCCGGATCGGACGCGGGCAGGGCCTGTTCCGCCTTGTAGGCGCCAACTGCCTTGGTAATGCGGAAACGTTCGGCCAGGATGTGGATCAGGGCCGCATCGATATTGTCGATGCTGGCGCGAAAGCCGGCCAGGACAGGATCGGGTTGGGTCTCGCTCATCGCCTTCAACCGCTAGCTTGAAAATGGCGCAATTCCAAGCTTGCCTTCCGGATAATCCGCGCGCAATGCGACAGGCGAAATGAGCGCCGATGTCGTCCCCCTTCACCCGCGTGGCCGCGAACCTTCGCTAGGCCCGATCATGGCCCTGACCGCCAGTGGCATGAATGCGGTCAATCAGGTCATCCTGGAGCGGATGCAGAGCGAAATTCCGCTGATTCCCGCGCTGGCCGGCCACTTGATTGCCGGCGGGGGCAAGCGGATGCGGCCGATGCTGACGCTGGCCGGGGCGGCGCTGTGCGATTATCATGGCACCCGCCATCACAAGCTGGCCGCGGCGGTGGAATTCATCCACACCGCCACCCTGCTTCACGACGATGTGGTGGACGGCAGCGAAATTCGCCGCGGCAAGGCCGCCGCCAACCTGATCTTCGGCAATCCGGCCACGGTGCTGGTCGGTGATTTCCTGTTCACCCGCAGCTTTGAACTGATGGTCGAGGACGGCAGCCTGAAAGTGCTCAAGATCCTCTCAGGTGCCAGCTCGGTCATTTCCGAGGGCGAGGTCGATCAGCTTACCGCCGCCCGCCAGATCGAGACTAGCGAGGACCGCTATCTGAACATTATCGGCGCCAAGACCGCCGCCCTGTTCGCCGCCGCCACCCGGATCGCTGCCGTCGTCGCCGAGAAGGGCGAAGCGGAAGAGCGCGCGCTTGACGATTATGGTCGCAACCTTGGCATCGCTTTCCAGCTGGTCGATGACGCGATGGATTATGATTCCAGCACCTTCGAGATGGGCAAAGGCAAGGGCGACGATTTCCGCGAAGGCAAGATGACCCTGCCGGTGATCCTGGCCTATGCGCGCGGCACCGAGGAAGAGCGCGCCTTCTGGCAAGACGCGATTGCCGGCCATCGCACGTCCGATGCCGACCTGGCCCACGCGGTCGACCTGATCAATCGCCACGATGCAGTCAACGCCACGCGTGAACGCGCCCGCCACTTTGCTCAGCGCGCGATCAATGCGATTGCGATTTTCCCGGCCAGTCCGGCCCGCGCCGCCATGGCCGAGGCTGCCGAATTTGCAGTGGCGCGGCGCGCCTGAAGGCCCGCAAGGCTCCTGAGCGGGGCGGCGGTGTTGGGGCTTGACCGCGCAGCATCCCCCCGGCACTCCCCGCTGCCAGGCAAGCGCCAACCGCAACCGGGAGAATCCAGCATGCAACGTCGCCGTCTCGGCAAAAGCGCCATCGTCGTCTCCGAGATCTGCATGGGCACCATGACCTTTGGCAGCCAGACGGACGAGGCCGAGGCGCTGCGTATCCTGGACCAGTGCTTCGAGGCGGGAATCGATTTTTACGATACGGCCGAAGGCTATCCCGTGCCGCCCGATCCCAAATGGGTTGGCCGCACCGAGGAGATCGTGGGCAAATGGCTGAAAACCAAGCCGCGCGATGCGATCATCCTTGCCACCAAGGTTTCCGGCCCCAGCCACGTCTGGTTCCGCAGCCCCAAGCGCGAAGGCATGACCGCGCTTGACCGGCGCAACATCACGGTCGCGGTGGAAGGCAGCCTGAAGAAGCTCGGCACCGATTACATCGACCTGTACCAGACCCACTGGCCTGACCATGAACTGGCCTATGACGAGACGCTGGAAGTGCTCGACGAACTGGTCCGTGCCGGGAAGGTGCGGATCGTGGGCTGTTCCAACGAGACCAGCTGGGGCCTGATGAAATCGATCCAGACCGCCGAGCGGCTTGGCACGGTGCGTTACCAGACGATCCAGAACAATTTCAGCCTCAACAATCGCCGGTTCGAGGACGAACTGGCCCAGGTATGCCGGATGGAAGGGGTAAGCCTGATCCCCTATTCACCGATCGGCGGCGGGGTGCTTTCGGGCAAGTATAACGGCGGGGCGCAGCCTGACGGGGCGCGATTCAGCCGTTATCTCGAAATCGGCGGACGGCAGGCGGCGATGGCCAAGCGTTTTGTCAACGATCGCTCGCTCGCCTCGACCGAACGGTTCATGGCTCTGGCCGCCGAAGCGGGGATCAGCGCCGTTACCATGGCCGTGGCCTGGTCCAAGCAGCATGATTTTGTCGCCTCGACCATCGTCGGGGTCAGCAAGGGGGAGCAGCTTGCTGAAATCCTTGCCGCTGCCGATCTGGTGCTGCCGGCCGACCTGATGAAAGCGATCGACAAGGTAAGCCGCGAAATCCGCTATCCGATGGGGTGAGGTAAACCGCTCTGGCCTTGCCGGGCTGCGAACGGCACTGTTCTGGGCGTCTGGTGCTCTCGTGCTGAACTGCGCTGCGCGCCGGCGCTCGAGAAGCACCATTCGCAGCCCGGCAAGGGCCAGATCGCGGCTCCTCAGCGGTTTTGCGATGGCTTCCGTTCGTCCTGAGCTTGCCGGAGGACTGCCAGATCTTCTAGCGCAGGGGTCCGATGTCCGAAGCGCTGCCCATCCATGCCGTCCTGCCCGACCTGCTGGCCGTGCTGCGCCAGCGGGAGAGCGCCGTTCTGATCGCGCCGCCGGGGGCGGGCAAGACCACATCGGTCGCCACCGCGCTGCTCGATCAGCCGTGGTGCGGCGGCAGCGTCATCCTGCTGTCCCCGCGCCGGGTGGCGGCGCGCGCGGCGGCAGAGCGGATGGCCGAGCTGCTGGGCGAGGCTCCGGGCGAAACGGTCGGCTACCTGACCCGGCTTGACAGCAAGCGCAGCGCCCGCAGCCGCGTGCTGGTGATGACCGAGGCAATCTTTGTCTCGACCATCTTGAACGACCCGGAACTCGCTGGCGTTTCCGCCGTGCTGTTTGACGAGGCGCACGAGCGGCATCTCGATTCCGATCTGGGCCTGGCGCTGGCGATCGAAAGCCAGCAGGTGCTGCGGCCCGATCTGCGGCTGGTGGTGATGAGCGCGACGATCGACGGCCTGCGCTTCGCTGGGCTGCTCGGTCACGCGCCAGTGGTGGAAAGCGCGGGCAAGGCCTTTCCCTTGTCGATCCGCTGGCTGGGCGCGCGGCCCGAACTGCGGCTGGAGGATGCCATGACCAGCGCGGTGCTGACCGCCTGGCGCGAGGAGACGGGCGACATCCTCGCTTTCCTGCCCGGCGTGGGCGAGATCGAGCGCGTGCGCGAACGCCTGGCGGACAAGCTGCCCGGCGCGCTGGTCCTGCCGCTTCACGGCCAGTGCGAACCGGCGGCCCAGCGCGCGGCGATCCGGCGCGATCCCCAGGGGCGGCGCCGGATCGTGCTGGCCAGCGCGATTGCGGAGACGTCACTCACGCTCGATGGCGTATCGGTGGTGGTCGATGCCGGCCTTTCGCGCCGGGCAGAGTTTGACAAGGCCGCCGGCGTTACCCGGCTGGTCACCCACCGCGCTTCGCAGGCTGCGGCCGCCCAGCGCGCGGGCCGTGCGGCGCGGCAGGGGCCGGGGGTCGCTTACCGCCTGTGGGAAGAGGCCGCCCATGCCGGACGGGCGGAGTTTGATCCGCCGGAAATGCTCACCTCGGACCTTGCCCCGCTGCTGCTCAGCCTGGCGCAATGGGGCGCGGCCGATCCGGCGGCGCTGCCCTGGCTCGATCCGCCGCCAAGTGCAGCATTGGCTGCAGCACAGTCAACCTTGCAGGCGCTTGGCGCTGTCGATGCTGCGGGCCGGATCACCCCGCATGGGCGCAACATGGCGGCCTTGCCGATGGCACCGCAGTTGGCCCACATGCTGCTTTATGCTGCGCAGCATGGCGCGGCGCGCGATGCAGCATTGCTGGCATTGCTGCTGCAGGAACGCGGCCTTGGCGGACGGGGTGAGGACCTCGCCGCGCGGCTTGATCGCTGGAAGCACGAGTGCGGCGGCCGGGCCGAAGCCTCGCGCAAGCTGGCCGAGCGGTGGGCCCGGCGCGCGGTTGAGCTGGCCGGCAAAGGGCAGGGCGATTCCCCGCCGCTCGGGGTGTTGCTGGCCGAAGCCTGGCCAGACAACATCGCCCGCCGCCGTGATGCCAGCGGAGAGAACTGGCTGACTGCCGGGGGGAGGGGGCTGCGGCTCGATCCGGCCAGTCCACTGGCCCGCGCCGAATGGCTCGCCGTGGGCGAGGCGCAGGGCGAGGCCAAGGGCGCGCGAATCACCGGGGCGGTTGCGCTGAGCGAAGCCGAGGTGACCCGCTGGCTGGCCCACCGGATCGAGCAGCGTTCCACCTTGCGCTGGGTCGCGGACGAAGACCGGGTCGAGGCGCTGCTTGAATCGCGCCTGGGCGCAATCACTCTCGCGCGCGGACCTGATCCAGCG
>JBKBSV010000087.1:0-9021 GCA_046291115.1 Novosphingobium sp.
GGGCCGGATCACCCAGCCGCGATTCGGTAGCTATCATCGAACATCCCGACGTGCGGCGCATGTTGCTCAGGATGCGGGCGCTGACCGAGGGCGCGCGGGCGCTGCTTTATTACACTGCCGGAATGGTCGATCGCGGCGCGCTGGGGATTGCAGGCGCGCAGGCCCGGGCCGATTGCCTGGTGCCGTTGATCAAGGCCTGGGGTACCGACATCGGCTGCGAAGTGGCCAGCCTGGGCGTGCAGATCCACGGCGGCATGGGCTTTGTCGAGGAAACCGGCGCGGCCCAGCATTACCGCGATGCCCGGATTGCACCGATCTATGAAGGCACCAACGGGATCCAGGCGGCTGACCTGGTCACCCGCAAGCTGGGCTATGAAGGTGGGGCGGTGCTGAGCGCCCTGCTGGCGGACGCTGCGCGCGAATGCGCTGGACAGGCCCCGGACCTTGCCGCTCTGGCCAACGACTGCATCGAGGTCGCCCGCTGGATGACCAGTGACGCCAGCCTGGATGACAAGCTGGCCGGATCGGTGCCGTTCTGCACCATGTGCGCCGTGGCCGTTGCTGGCTGGCAGCTTTGGCGCCAGACCGACGCCGCCCAAGGCCCCTTGGCCGTGACAAAGCCGGTGGTGGCCCGCTACTTCGCCGAGCACGTGGCGACCGAGGCCCGCGGGCTGAAAGCGGCGGCCATGGCCGGATCGGGCCTGTTTTACGCCCTCGATGCCGAGGCGCTGGCCGGATGACGGACAAGGGGGATCCGCTGATCCGGATTGCCGAGGCGCTGGACCGACTGGCCCCGCCAGCAGGGGCGCCTGTCGACTGGACTTCGGCCCCGGCCTATGTCTGGCACGGCAACGCCCGCCCGGTGGAACGGCTGATCGCACCGCCACTGGGCCTGCTGCAGGGGATCGATGCGCAGAAGGAAGCCGTGGTCGGCAATGTCGCACGATTGGCAGCCGGCCATGCCGCACATGACATGCTGCTGTGGGGCTCTCGCGGCATGGGCAAATCGGCCCTGCTGCGCGCCGCCGTGGTGGATGCGCAGGGCCGTGCTCCAAGCGCGATCGCGCTGGTCCAAGTCGCTCCCGAAGCGCTGGACAGCCTGGCCACGCTGTTTGCCGAGCTGGGACGGCAGGAGCGCCGCTTCCTCGTGTTCATCGACGATCTCGGCTTCGAGGAAAACGACAGCGCCGGCCCGCGGGCGCTGCGATCCTGGCTGGAGGGGGGGATCGAGGCCCGGCCCGACAATGTCCGCATCGCCGTGACCAGCAATCGCCGCGCAATCGTGCCGCGCCACCTTTCGGAACAGGACGATCCGATCAATCCGCGCGATGCCGTGGATGACCGGCTGGCCCTTGCTGACCGGTTCGGCCTGGCGATCGGCTTTCACAATTGCAGCCAGGACGATTACCTGGCGATCATCGCCGGATACTGTGCTGCTCACGACCTTGCCTGGAGCGAGGCCGAGGCACTCGAATGGTCGAAGCGGCGCGGCGCACGCTCGGGCCGCGTTGCCTGGCAGTTCGTCACCGAACTGGCCGGACGCGCCGGAAAGAGCCTCTAGACCTTACTGCTGTCTGGCCTGGCCTTCCGCCCCAAAAGCGCCGCGATACTGGGCCGGATCGGCATCAAGCTGGCGGCGCGGAGGCAGTCGGCCGACCTTGACCGGCTGGATCGCAGGCGCAGGCGCCGCGCCGGGTGCGATCACCCGCCAGATGATCCCGGCGGTGTCATCGGTCACCAGCAGCGCGCCATCGCGGGCGAAAGCCACCCAGGTGGGCCGGCCGCGGGTATCGCCATTGTCCTTGAGAAAGCCGGTCAGCACCGGCACCGGCAGCCCCTGCGGATTGCCATTGGCATCGAACTTGACGAAAACCACGTCATAGCCGGCCGGGGGGTTGCGGTTCCACGAGCCATGGCGGGCGATGAAGGCACCGTTGGCGAATTCAGCCCCCAGCCGCTCTCCGCCCGCGGCAAAGACCAGGCCCAGCGGCGCGGTGTGGGCGCCCAGCGCATACTCCGGCTTGCGCACGAAGTCGTCGATATATTCCGGAGGCGGGGCCTTCACGCGATCGTCGTCGTATTTTTTCCAATAGATCCACGGCCAGCCATAATGCGCGCCGACCGGCACATTGGTCAGGTAATCGGGGACCAGATCGGGACCGAGCATGTCGCGTTCGTTCACCACGGTCCAGAGTTCACCCGAAGCCGGGTTCCAGGCCAGCCCGTTGGGATTGCGCAGCCCTTGTGCAAATTGGCGCGGGAAGCCTTCCTTGGTCAGGTCCTTTTCCCAGATCGCGGCGCGGCCCTGCTCGATCTCCATACCCTTTTCACCGATGTTCGAAGCCGATCCAACCGCCACATACAGACGGTTGCCATCCGGGCTGAGCACCAGGTTGCGCATCCAGTGGTTGCCGGCCGGGGGCAGGTCCATCACCTTGCGCGGCTCTCCGGTGATTGCGGTTTCGCCCAGCTTGTAATCGAACACGATCACCGTGTCGTGATTGCCCACGTACAGCCGGTCATCCGCCCAGGCGAGGCCCGAAGGCGAGGCCATGTGCTTGCCCTCGATCAGGACGAATCGCTGTTCGGCCGTGCCATCACCGTCACCATCGCGCAGCAGGGTCAGGCGGTCGGCGGAATCGCCATGCGATCCGGCCCGCTTCATCAGTTTCTGCGCGATCCAGCCGGCCAGCCCCCCACCGGGATTGGTTGAAGGCGAGTCCGCCTCGGCAACGATCACATCGCCATTGGGCAAGGTGTAGATTACCCGTGGATGATCAAGCCCTTCGGCAAAGCGTTTCACGGTCAGGCCCTTGGCGGCGACCGGTGCCTCATCCCCGGCCCAGCCGACCGGCCGTGCGATCGCAACCGACGGGATCTGCTCAACTTTCGGCTCGGCCAGCACCGGATCCCCGCCCGAGAGCTGTTCGGTGGTGTATGCTGCCGGAGTGCCCCGCCAGAGCCAATAAGCGAATCCGCCGATCACCAGCAGGGCAATCAACAGGGCGACAAGCAGCTTGCGATTGGTCGACATGGCGCGGTGATACTTTGCCACCGGCACGGCGGCAACCAAAGTCTGGGATCGCGGGCAAGTCTCGGCTATGGGCCGCGCATGTTCGATTTCCAGCCCGATCCCGCCCAGCCCGATCCCGCCCAGCCCAAGCCCGAACTTTACCGCGATCTGGTTGAGGCGGCCCGGGCGTTGACGGCCGATGAGCCTGATGGTGTGGCCAACATGGCCAACCTTGCCGCTCTCATCTGGCAGTTCGTGCCGCGCCTGAACTGGGCCGGGTTCTACCGTATGGTTGACGGCGCGCTGGTCCTTGGCCCGTTCCAGGGCAAGCCGGCCTGCATCCGCATTGCGCCCGGCCAGGGGGTGTGCGGCGCGGCGGCGGCCAGCGGACAGACCCAGCTGGTGTGCGATGTCCACGCCTTTCCCGGCCATATCGCCTGCGACGCTGCCAGCCAGTCCGAGCTGGTCGTGCCGGTGTTTCGGAATGGAGCGGTGGTTGCGGTGATCGATCTCGACAGTCCGGAATTGAACCGCTTCGATGCCGAGGACGCCGCCGGGATCGAGGCGTTGGCCAGTGCGATCGCGGCGGTAATCTGACCGGGCAAGGCTGCACCGAATCGGGACAACGGCAAGACAGGCCCTGACCAAGCCTTGGTCAGCGGCCCGACATGATGCTAAATTCCAGGTTAATGCCGGAAAGTTCCGGTCCTTTTCCAGGGGATTGCCATGTCCGTTCGTCTGATCAGCCTAGCCTTCTGCACGGCCTTGTGCGGCCTGGCCCTGCCGGCCGCCGCCCAGACCGGGGTGGTCGATGCCGAGGGCCGGGTCTTCGACGGGCCGATACCCGATCCGCGCCCGGAATGGCGCGGTCCGCCTCCGGGTCCCGGCCAGCCGATGGCCCACCCGCCGCTGCCGCAGGGCGAGCAGGCCCGCCACTATCCCGCAGACTGGGAGCAAGCCCGCGCCAACTGGCTGGCCGAATGCCGCCGCCGTCACGGCAGCCGGAACAAGGTTGGCGGCGCGTTGGTTGGCGGCGTGATCGGGGGCGTGGTCGGGAATCGCGTTGCCGGTAGAGGCAATCGCGCGGTTGGCACCGTGGCCGGGGCTGCAGTGGGTGCAGTGGCCGGCGGGGCAATCGGCGATGCGGCTGACAAGCGCGCCGCACGCGACTATTGCGAGGCCTATCTGGAACAGCACACCAGCTGGAGCCATGGCGGTGCGATGGGGCCTGGTTATGGTCAGCCGGTAGTCGGCTATGGCTATGCGCCGATGACAGTCATGGTTCCGGTGGCCTATGTGCAGGTCGCCGCGCCGGCCCAGCCGCGCGAATGCGTGGAAACGGTCGTTACCGAGGAATGGGTGACCGTTCGGGAAAAGCGCAAGGTACGCTATATCAAGCCGCGGCCAGAGAAGCGGGTCAAGATCGTGCCGGACAAGCGGGTCCGCATCAACTGATCGCCGAAATCAGAAAAAGGGGGGGCCAAGAGGCCCCCTTTTCCATTACCGCCTTGACGGTGGCGATCAGAGCTTGCGCCCGATCAGTTCCTTCATGATCTCGTTGGTCCCGCCGAAGATCCGGGTGACGCGCGCGCCGCGCCACATCCGGGCGATCGGGTATTCGTTCATGTAGCCGGCCCCACCGTGAAGCTGGAGGCACTTGTCCATCACTTCCCATTGCAGATCGGTGTGCCACAGTTTGGCCGCGGCCCCTTCTTCCGGCGTCAGTTCCTTCCTGAGGTGCCGGGCCAGGGCCCAGTCGAGGTGCGCCCAGCCGACCTGCAGCTTGGCCTTGAGGTCTGCCAGGACGAAGCGGCTGTTCTGGAAATCGAGGATCGGCTTGCCGAATGCCTTGCGCTCGCGGGTGTATTCAACCGTCATGTCGAAAGCACGTTGAGAACTGGCCATCGCCGAAACGGCGATCGACAGCCGCTCTTGCGGCAGTTCGCTCATCAGGTAGATGAAGCCCATCCCTTCCTGCCCCAGACAATTGGTGATCGGGACGCGCACGTCTTCGAAGAACAGTTCCGAGGTATCGGCTTCATCCTGCCCGATCTTGTCGAGGTTGCGGCCGCGCTTGAAGCCTTCGCGGGTCGCTTCGACCAGCACGATCGAAATGCCCTTGTAAGCGGGCTGGATCTCGGTGTCGGTCTTGCAGCAGACCAGGATCAGATCGGCGTTCTGGCCATTGGTGATATAGGTCTTCGACCCGTTGATCACATAGTGGTTGCCGTCCTTCCTGGCGGTGGTCCGCATGCCCTGAAGGTCTGACCCGGTGCCCGGCTCGGTCATGGCGATGGCGGTGACCACCTCACCCGAAACCAGCTTGGGCAGCCACTCCTTCTTCTGCTCTTCCGAGCCGTGGGCGACCAGGTAATTGGCGACGATGTCCGATTGAAGCGAAAAGCCGGTGGTAACCCCGCCGTAATAGGCGGTTTCTTCATCGACGATCGCGTTATAGCCGAAATCAAGGCCGAGGCCGCCGTATTCTTCGGGCACGGTCGGGCACAGCAGGCCCAGCGCCCCGGCCTTGGGCCAGATCGACTTGGGAACAATCCCGGCCTCGGCCCAGGCGGCCTGATTCGGGGCGATCTCGTCCAGCATGAAGCGGCGGACGGTCTGGCGGAAGGCTTCGTGATCTTCGGTATAGGCCGTGCGGGCCAGCGAATCGAGCGACATGGCGGTTCCTCTCTGGGCTTTTGGTTGTCCCAAGGCCTAATGCCCAGCCGCGCCGCTGGTCAACCGGAATTTAATCGAACGATTAAGGTGCGCGGGCAAGGTCGCTGGCCGGCAACAATTCCAGCCGCAGTTTGCCCAGACGCAGCGATGGTTGCGTCCGGTCGATCCGCAGCGGCCCGCCCAACTCCGTCCGCACCCCCAGCGCCGTGGCACTCGCCTCGGTCAGACGCAGGCGATAGCTGCCATAGGGCACCGAATCAAAGAACAGGTATCCGTCAAAGTCGCTCTGTCCGCGCAGTACGGTCTGCCCGGCCGAATCGACCAGTTCGACGCCAAGGCCGCCGCGCGGTTCGCCATCCGGGCCCAGCAGCACGGCCTCGATTTCACCGGTCGGAGCCAACGGCAATGACAGTCTGGCCGTAACTCCCGGGCGCGGCACAACCACCATGCCCCGGCCCTTGGGCTGGAGCAGCGGATCCTCCAGCGATCCGGCATCGATCGAAACGAGGACCGGGACATAAGGCGCCAATCCATCGATCACGGTCCGACCGCTGGCATTGGTCGGCTTGTCGCCCGCACGGAATCCCGCCTCGACCGCGACACCCGCGACTGCCTGCTCGTTGTCCTGGCGCAAGCCATCTCCGTTTTCATCGCGATAGACCTCGACCGCGGCCTGGCCGGTTTCAGCCAGCCGTTCGCGCGACAGGCGCCAGCCGCCATCGACCGGATCGGGTCCGACCGAGAAAGCCAGCGTCAAGCCGAGGCCCAGGTTCCCGTGGTTATCGATCCGTCCTTCACCGCGCAGGGCAAAGCGCCTGAACTGGTGGACATAACCCAGCGTATATTCCTGCCGATCCGCGATCCGGTCATGGTCAAGGCTGGCGCGCAGGGTCGAGGCCGGCCCGATCGGAGTGTCGACCACGAACTGCGCGCGCTGGAAACCGGGATGGGTCCCGCTGAGGCCAAACGCCGCTTGCCCACGCAGGCGGAAGCGGCCAAGCGCCGTGTTGCCGATCAGGGTCAGCCTGGTTCCCCGCTCCTCGCCCGACACGATCTGGGCCGATCCGGCAAGCGAGCGGTGCAGCAGTTCGACCGTCAGCGAAGCCCGGCCGACATGCATCGAGCCGCGGGTTAACACTTCGGTAACCTTCAGGCCTCTGCGGCTCAGCGTCTGACGCACACCCGCCTCGACCGGCAGGCGCCAGCCACCCAGCCGGACCGAGCCGGACAGGCGCAGCCCAAGTTCGCGGTTCTGCTCCAGCGAAACCAGGTCGGATTCGAAATCCCCCGCAGTCCACATCGCATAGGCGTTGACATTGATGCCCCTGAGCCGGCCGATCGCTTCGCCGCGCAGCGCCAGGCCACTGCCGAACTGGTGCGAACCCGACAGTTCGACCAGCAGCGGCCCCAGCGATCGGCGCAGGTTGGCCTCAAGATAGTGCTTGCGGCGACCGGAGCGCGTCAGGCTGTGATAGCCCAGGCCCGCGGTGGTTCGGCCATCAAGCCCGCGCTCCACTCCGACTCCCCAGCGCCACCCCGTGCGGGTGAGATAGGCAGGCGAACCCAAGGCGAGCAGGTCCTTGCCTTCATCGAGGATTCCGGCCCAATACCAGGTCTTGCCGGCCGGGATACTGTCGATCCCGACGGTCTGGCTGGTGCGTTCATGCCGGATCTGCCCTTGCGGACCATAAAGCACGATGTCGAACTCGTTCTCGCCGAACTGCAGCTCGATATCGGCAAACTCATAACGTCCGTCACCGCGATCGGCCTGATAGGCCCGCAGCACCCCGTTGCGGTAAAGTTCCGCATCCCAGCCAGCCGGCAGAGCGCCGCGCAGCGTGGTGGTGCCAAAGCGTGACGGCAGATTGAGCGGCCGGTTCGAGATGAACGCTCCGCGGCCATAGGCGCTCTGCCCGGTCAGGGCCGAAGGCGGGGTATCCACATCGCCCAATGCGATCTGGGTGGCTTTGAAGGGGCCGAGCAGGTTGCCAGAGGGATCGTTGCGGTAAAGCTTGAAACGGAATGAATCCGGAGCGAGCGAATCCTGCCCGGCCAAGCGGGCCTTGTAGCTCATCCCGGCAATCTCGCCGCTGGCCAGCGCTTCGTAGTTCATGCTGGTGCCGGCATTGCGATTCCATTGCGCCTGGACCTGAACATCGACCGAAGGAGCGCGCCAGGTTTGATAGGGCATCTGCGCGGTGGGCATGCTGGCCAGATCGAAATCGCGGTTGGCCGGCTTCTGAAGTCGCGCGGCGCGACTTTTCCGCTCCATCGCCTCCAGAAACGGCAGCTTCCTGTCGCTTTCGATCACGACTGAAAGATTGCCGAGATCCGGCTTGAACCGCACGCCCATCCATTGCGACAGGGCAGTCAGGCTGATGCACCAGCCTTCGGGCGTATCCTGGATAGCATTGGTGGCGATCGCACGGCTTCCGTTCACGGTTTGTACCGTGTTTGAATCGCGATCGATCACCAACCGTTGATCCTCCGCGAACAGCCAGCCAGTTGCGCGGCGCGACTTCTTGTCCAGTCGCACCGGCAGATCGAGCGCCTGGATCAGGTCGGCGAAATCGACACAGACGCCGGTCGGTGTCTGATAGCCGCGCATTGGCTCGCCCAGTCGGAACTGGCCAGAGCGCAGCTCCAGCAGCAGCGAATCGTCCGCATTGGCCTGCCAGCCTTCCGCCCGGGCCGGCGCCGCCCACAGGCAAAGCGCCGCCGTAGCCGCGGCGGCGCATTTTCCTGCAAGGGCGAACCAGCGTTTCATGGCGTCAAGCCGGATTGGCTATCCTTCCTGAAGATAGGGATTGATTACAAAGGCTTACTGGAAGTTCGCAGTCGTCTCGGCGAGCAGCGCACCGCCGTTTTCCGGCAGTTCGCGGTACTCGATCCTGACCGGACCCTTGAGCTTGCTGACCTGCTCGGCAGCGAGCGGCACGAAGACCTTGCGGCGGGTGACTTCGGGATAGACGGCAACGCCGCGCAGGTTGAACAGCACATCGCCGCGCGGGCCCTTGCCGATCAGCTCGCCATAGACCGAGCGCTGCCCGCTGCGGCCCATGTCGAGCTCGATGTAGGCCCCGCGCTCGCTGCGGATCAGCTTCGGGTTGGCGAGGCTGGCCTGGGCTTCGAGCCGGCCTTTGCGGACAAACACTGGAATGGTGATGCCGTAGATCGGGGTCAGGCGGATCGAGACGCCGGTTTCGCTACCGGTCGCAGGCACGGCTTCGGGGGGCGTTGCATCGGGAATGGCCCGAAAGCTCATGTGCACGCGGTATTCGCCATCTGGCACATCGGCCGGCGGACGGACCGAGATTCGCACCGCCTGGGGC
>JBKBSV010000164.1:0-1881 GCA_046291115.1 Novosphingobium sp.
GATACCCAGCATCAGCCCGGCAAGCGCCGCCGACATCAGGTTGGACAGGCTGCCCGCGAGAAGGGCTTTCAGCCCCAGCTTGGCGATCATCGGGCGCTGGTTGGGGGCAAGGCCGCCGGTCACCGCCATCTGGATCGCGATCGAGCTGAAGTTGGCAAAACCGCACAGCGCAAAGGTGACGATCGCCCGGCTGCGCTCGGTCAGGCCTGCCAGCTGCCCCAGTTCGATAAAGGCGACGAATTCGTTGAGCACAATCTTGGTGCCGAACAGCCCGCCGGCGACCTGCGCCTGCTGCCAGTCCGCGATACCGATCAGGTACATCACCGGCGCGAATACCCAGCCGAGCACTTGCTGGAACGACAACTCCGGATAAGCGAACCACCCGCCGACCCAGCTGAGCAGGCCATTGGCCAGCGCCACCAGCGCGACAAACGCCAGCACCATCGCCCCGACCGCCACCGCCAGCTTGACCCCGGTCTGGGCGCCTTGCGCCGCGGCCTCGATAATGTTGGCCGGACGGGTACCTTCCTCGAAAGTTTCGGCGATTTCGACCTCGTGCGGCTTGCCGCCTTCAGTCAGCGCGGCCGGGCCTTCGCCGCTGATCCGGGCATCGGGCAACCGGATCGGCTCTTCCGCCGAACTGGCAACACCGCCCTCGTCGGGCATGATGATCTTGGCCATCAGGATCCCGCCGGGCGCCGACATGAACGCGGCGGCAAGCAGAAACGGCAGATATTCCGCGCCCAGCAATCCGGCATAGGCCGCCAGAATCGTCCCTGCGACACCCGCCATCCCGACAGTCATCAGCGTGAACAGCTGCGACGGGGCCAGTCCGGCGAGATAGGGCCGCACCACCAGCGGGCTTTCACTCTGACCGACGAAGATGTTGGCCGCAGCGCCGAGCGATTCAACCTTGCTGATGCCGGTCACGACGGCAATCGCACCCCCGACCCAGCGCACCACCCGCTGCATGATCCCGAGGTAGTACAGGATCGAGACCAGCGCAGCGAAGAACACGATCACCGGCAGCGCGCCAAGGGCAAAGGTGTTGGCCAGCGGGTTCTGCGTCCCGAACAGGAATTCGGTGCCCTTGTTGGCATACGACAGCAGCGCCGAAACCCCGTCTGACATCGCCTGGATCACCCGCCGCCCGCCGCTGGTAGCGAGCACCAGGAACGCCATCAGCGCCTGCAGCGCAAACGCCGCGCCAACCACCCGCAGCCTGATCCGGCGCTTGCCCGCCGACAGGAGGACCGCAATCGCCAGGATGGCGACAATGCCGAGCAGGCTGGCGACGATCGGATGCATGCGGCCCCTTCCAACGCATGGGATGATGGTGGCCCGCGTCATGCCCGCTCAGAGCGCGCCGCGTCAAACCGGGGAACACGAAAAACGGTGGCTTTTCTTTTCGCAGCCATCGCCATAGGCATCGCGGATGGACCTGACCAACGCCCGCCCCGTGCATCCCGCCGCCGCCGCTACCCCGCGCGGATTGCTTGTCTATTTGATGATTTACGGCGGGATGACCGTGCTGGCAGGGGTGCTGGCCTTCAAGCAAGTGCAACTCCCGCCGACTGATCTGGCGGTCGAGGCGGGCATCTTTGCCTTCCTGCTGCTGGTCGTGATCTCCAGCACCGTCGCACAGCTTTACGGGCAGGCGATTGCCACCCGGATTGTGTGGTGGGGGTTTGTCCCGCTTGGCCTGTCGGCGGTGCTGATGCAGCTGGTGCTGGCTCTTCCCCCTTCGACCGAGATGATCGAGGTCCGTCCCGACGATCTTGCCGCGTTCGAGCGGGTGCACCATTCCGCCTGGCGGGTGTGGCTGGCCGGCCCGGCCGCTTACTTCGTTTCGCTGCTGCTCAACGTGTGGATTTTCTCGCG
>JBKBSV010000088.1:0-8748 GCA_046291115.1 Novosphingobium sp.
TGCCGCACCCAGAACCTGTTGGGCAAGGACGCGCCTTACGTGCCGGGCTGGGACTGCCACGGGCTGCCGATCGAATGGAAGATCGAGGAACAGTACCGCAAGAAAAAGCTGGATAAGGACGCGGTCGACCCGGTCGAATTCCGCGCCGAATGCCGCGCCTATGCCCAGCACTGGGTGAACACCCAGCGCGAACAGCTGAAGCGCCTGGGCATCATGGGGGACTGGGACAATCCCTATCTGACCATGGACCCCGAGGCTGAAGGCACCATCGTGGCCGAACTGCTGAAATTCGCCGAAACCGGCATGCTCTATCGCGGGGCCAAGCCGGTAATGTGGTCCCCGGTTGAAAAGACCGCACTGGCCGAAGCCGAAGTGGAATACGAGGACATCACCTCGACCCAGATCGACGTGGCGTTCGAGATCACTGAGTCGCCGATCCCCGAACTGGTCGGCGCCCATGCGGTGATCTGGACGACCACCCCGTGGACGATCCCGGTCAACCAGGCTTTGGCCTATGGGCCGGAAGTCACTTATTGCCAGGTTACCGATGGCCTGCACCGCTATCTCATCGCCACTGATCTGGTGAAGCAATTCGCGGCGCGCCTTGGTCGAGCGGTCGAATTGGTCGGCAAAGAAGCCGATCGGCAATGGCGGTATGGCAAGGAACTCACCGGCACCCTCGCCCGCCACCCGATGCACCACCTCGGCGGGTTCTTCGCCAGGCCGCGTCCCTTCCTCCCCGGAGACTTCGTCACCACCGACAGCGGCACGGGCCTGGTTCACATGGCCCCGGACCACGGCGAGGATGACTTCCTGCTGTGCAAGGAGCACGGGATCGAGCCGGTCTTTGCCGTTGAAGGCGACGGCAAGTACCGCGAGGACTGGGCCTGGCTGGGCGGGCAGGGATCGGTCATCAACCCCAAGTTCAACGCGCCTGACGGACCGATCTGCAGCGACCTCAAGTCCACTGGAGCTTTGCTGGCGGCCAGTGCGGACTACCAGCATTCCTACCCGCACTCGTGGCGGTCCAAGGCCAAGGTGATCTTCCGCTGTACGCCGCAGTGGTTCGTGCCGATGGACAAGCCGATGGCGCACCTGCCGGCCAAGACCCCGGCCGAAAAGGGCTGGGAGAACGAGGGCGGCGCGGTCGATCCCGCCGACGAGGCCCGCTGCGCCTCGCCCACCCTGCGCGAGGCGGCAATGGCCGCGATTGCCGATACCCGCTTCGTGCCGGACAAGGGCCGCAACCGGATCGGCGCAATGGTCGCAGGGCGGCCTGACTGGGTGCTTTCGCGCCAGCGTGCCTGGGGCGTGCCGATCACCTTGTTCGTGGACCGCAAGACCGGCCAATACCTCAATGATCCCGCCGTCAACGCCCGGATCGTCGCTGCGGTGAAGGCCGGCGGGGTCGATGCCTGGGGCGATGAACGCGCGCAGGAATACCTGGGCCCTGACCATAACGCCGCGGATTACGAGCGGGTCACCGACATCCTCGACGTGTGGTTCGATTCCGGCTCCACCCATGCCTTCGTGCTGGAAAGCGGGCGCTGGCCGGACCTCGAGCGCCCTGCAGGATACAGCGGCCCGCGCGCTGACCTTTACCTCGAAGGCAGCGACCAGCATCGCGGCTGGTTCCAGTCGAGCCTGCTGGAAGCCTGCGCCACCCGCGGGCACGCGCCCTATCGCCAGGTCCTGACCCACGGCTTCACCATGGATGCCAAGGGCCTGAAGATGTCGAAGTCGCTCGGCAACACCATCGATCCGCTGAAAGTGATGGAAAACTATGGTGCCGACATCATCCGGCTATGGGCGCTGTCGGTCGATTTCACCGAGGACCACCGGATCGGCGACGAGATCCTGAAGGGCGTGGCCGACCAGTACCGCAAGCTGCGTAACACCTTGCGCTACCTGCTTGGCGCGCTCGATGGCTTCAGCGAGGCTGAACGGGTCGAAGTGGCGGCAATGCCGGAGCTGGAACGTTATGTCCTGGCCCTGCTGGGCCAGCTGGATGCGACCCTGAAACAGGCGGTCGAGGACTACGACTTCAACACCTATGTCCGCGCGCTGAGCGACTTCTGCAACGAAGACCTGTCGGCCTTCTTCTTCGATATCCGCAAGGACTGCCTCTACTGCGATGCGGCGGATGATCCGAAGCGGATGGCCTACCGCACGGTGCTCGAAACCCTGTTCCACGCCCTGATCCGCTACGCCGCGCCGGTGCTGGTATTCACCGCCGAAGAGGCCTGGGGGACGCGCTATCCGGAAGGTGGCAGCGTGCATCTGCTGGAGTGGCCGGTGGTGCCGGTGGCCGAAGTGGACCTCGCCAAGTGGGATGAGCTGCGCGCGTTGCGCACCTTGGTCAACGAACAGATTGAGCCGATGCGGCGCGACAAGGTGATTGGCTCAAGTCTTGAAGCGGCAGTGACTTTAGCCGGTGATGCACGTGACACCGACCTGGCCGAGCTTTTCATCGTCTCGTCAGTGAGCAAAGGGGCAGCCCTGACCGTCACTCGCACCGCTTACCACAAGTGCGGCCGCTGCTGGCGGCACCTGCCGGACGTGACCGAAGACGGGGCGCTTTGTTCACGCTGCGATCAGGTGGTTGCGGGCATGGACGGCGCCGCATGAGCCTTTTCACCGCCCGTCCCCGCCTGACCGGCCTGTCGCTGGCCGCGCTGATCTTTGTGGTCGATCAATGGCTGAAGGATCTGGTGCAGGGGCCGCTCGGCCTGCTGAACGAGGGTGACCACCTGCCCCTGCTGCCGTTCTTCGACCTGACCCGCGTGCACAATTACGGCGTTTCGCTGGGCATGCTGACCGCCACTTCGGCGGAAATGCGCTGGGGGCTGGTGGCGCTGACCGCCGGCATCGCGGCAATCGTGTTCATCTGGCTGCTGCGCGAGAAGGTGCTGGGCGAGATCGTGCCGCTGGGTATGATCCTGGGCGGCGCGCTGGGCAACATCGTCGATCGCTGGTCCTACGGCTATGTGCTGGACTATGCCGATTTCCACATCGGCAGCTTCCGCCCGTTCCTGGTGTTCAACCTGGCCGATGCGGCAATCACCATCGGCGTCGTGATAATCCTTGCCCGCAGCTTCCTGATCCGCGAAAAGAGCAGCGACCAACCGGCGGGCGCGTCCGCTACGGAGACGAATGACCATGCGTAAAGCCCAAGCCCTGATCGCCCTTTCCGGCAGCGCCCTGCTGCTGACCGCCTGCGGCGGCGGCGGGCTGTTCAACCGGCAGCGTCCGGACGAATTTGCCGTCCAGCGCCAGGCCCCCTTGGTGGTGCCGCCCGATTTCGCGCTGGTGCCCCCGGCCCCCGGGGCCCCGCGTCCGACCGAGCAGAGCACCGCCGCCCAGGCCCAGTCCGCGCTGTTCGGTCCGCCGCAGGCCCGGTCGGGCGTGGAATCCGCCGTCGGCCAGCGCGCCGGCCAAGCCGCCCCGTCGATCCGTTCGACCGTGGGCGATCCGGCGACCCAGTCCGTGGCCAAGGGCGATGTCACCCGCGACATCGTGGCCGCCCCGGAAGGCGATGGCCGCGAAGCCCAGACCGCGATCGGCGGCAACTGAGTCTCAGCCTTGGTCAAACTGCAAAGGGGGCCTGTGGAAACGTAGGCCCTTGTTGTTTGTAGGTTATTGTTGTTTGTCGGTTATGCGACCGCCGCAGCTGCAGTCTCGGCCCGGCTGATCAGCAACTTGTCGATCTTGCGGCCGTCCATATCGACCACTTCGAAGCGCCAGCCCTGATCGTGGAAATGCTCGCCTTCTTGCGGCAGCTTTTTCAATACCGACAGGGCATAGCCCGCCGCCGTTGCGAAATCACGGTCTTCCGGCAGAGCGATTTCCAGCCGGTCGGCCAGGGCATCGGCGGGCAGAGAGCCTGCCACCAGCAGGCTGCCATCCTCGCGCTCCACCACCATCGGCTCGTCGCCTTCGTCCTGGTGGCTGACGAAATTGCCGACAATGGCATCGAGCAGGTCGGCTGGAGTGACCACCCCTTCAAGGTGGCCGTATTCATCGTGGACCAGCGCCATGGCCACGCCCGATTGTTGCAGCAGCCGTAGCGCGTCCATCGCGTCTAGCTGATCAGGAATCACTTCGGCCTTCTTCATCAGGCGCGAAAGGTTGACCTTGCGCCCCGCCAGCATTGCGGCCTGAACGTTCTTCACCTTGACCACACCGACGATATTGTCCGGACTGCCATCCGCCACGGGCAGCAAGGAATGGGGACTGCCCTTGATCGCCGCACGGATTTCATCCTCGCTGGCCTTGCGGTCGATAGTGTCTAGCTCGGTCCGCGGGGTCATCAGTTCGCGCACCGGGCGCGTCGCCAGCCGCATGATCCCGGTCATGATCTGGCGTTCTTCCTCCTCGATCACCCCGGACCGGGTCGCTTCGGCGAAAACCAGATGCAGTTCCTCGGCGGTAAGCGCATGTTCGCCCTTGGCCCGCACCCCCATGATCCGCAGCAGCAAGGCGCTCGACCGGTCAAGCAGCCACACGAAAGGTGCAGTGATCCGCGAAATCAGCGCCATCGGCAAAGCGGCGACCATGGCGATCGGCTCGGCCGCGCGCAGCGCCACCTGCTTGGGCACCAGTTCCCCGATCACGACGCTGAAATAGGTGGTGAACGCGATCACCAGCGCAAAACCGGTTTGCTCGGCAAAGCGTGCGGGCAGGCCAAGTGCGGCCAGCCGTTCACCCATCGGTGCGCCCAGACTGGCACCCGAATAGGCGCCGGCGACTATGCCCACCAGCGTGATCCCGATCTGCACAGTGGACAGAAACTTGCCCGGATCCGCCGCCAGCGCCAGCGCCGTCCTGGCCCCGCGGTGGCCCCGCTCGGCCGCGACCTTCAAAGTGCCGGTGCGTGCAGAGACAATCGCCAGCTCCGACATGGCAAAAGCGGCATTGAGCAGGATCAGACCCGCAATGACGAAAACATCGGACCAGGGGAAAGGTTGCACGGCCGATCCGTTAGCAGAGTTGCGCCGCGATGCGAAGGGGCGCATTGTTGCCAAAGGCGGCGCGAGTCCATCCGTCGTTCAGGTTCCGAGGCTTAGGCCTCTCGCCAAGTACCCAGGAAGGAGGGGGTATTACCATGAGCAAGACCCGCATGTTGCTTTCCGGCGTCGCCGCGCTTTCGCTGCTGACGGCCGGCTGCGTGACTGATCCCAACACCGGGGAAAAGAAGATTTCGCGAACCGCGATCGGCGGTGTTGGCGGCGTGGTGGTCGGCGGCCTGCTGGGCGGGCTGATCGGCGGCAAGACCGGGCGGATCGTCGGGGCGGGTATCGGCGGCGTGGCCGGGGCTGCCGTCGGCTACACCATGGACAAGCAGATCAAGGAACTGAAGGAACAGACCGCCGGTTCGGGTGTCGACGTGACCGAAACCGACAATGGCCAGGCGATCCTGGTCAATCTGCCCGATGGCGTGACCTTCGACGTCGGCAGTTCGACGCTGAAGCCCGAATTTCGCGCCACTCTGGACAAGGTGGCGGAAAGTCTGATCCAATATCCCAACAGCCTGATCGACGTGTACGGTCATACCGATTCAACCGGATCGGACAGCTTCAACCAGACCCTGTCGGAAAACCGCGCCCGCACGGTGATGAATTATCTGATCACCAAGGGTGTGCCGGCCGCGCGAATCCGCAGCCAGGGCTTTGGTGAGAGCATGCCGATTGCCGACAACGCCACGCCCGAAGGCCGCTCGAAGAACCGCCGGGTCGAGATCAAGATCGTGCCGGTGACGCAGGAAGACGTGGCCGCCGCGCGCGCCGCCAGTTGATAACCGCACTATCGTTGCGAACAGCGAAAGGCTCGTCCGCTGGGGCGAGCCTTTTCTGTCAGTTGTCCTGTGCCAGCTCCTGCGCGCGCCTCGCCAGCCGCTCGACCGCGGCAGCGTGGATCGCCGGAGCGCAGGCAAGGACCCCGAAGGCGCGCGGATCGCGCTTGTTGTAGGCCAGCGGCTGGCCGAAGGCATCGGTCACAGCCGCACCGGCCTCGCGCGCGATCAGGGCGGCGGCGCCGATATCCCATTCATTGCCCCAGCGCAGCGTGGCAACCAGGTCCGCCTCATCGGCCGCAACCATGGCGATTCTCAGCGCGATCGAATTGGGCTGATCAACCGGGGTAAGATCGGCATCGGCTTTGGGCAGGGCCTGGGCCGGCACCCGCGCGCCGGGAAGTTCGGCCCGGCGGCTGGCCGAAAGCCGCGCGCCGTTGCGCCAGGCCCCCTGTCCCGCCTCGCCGTGCCAGAATTCTGCGCGCGCCGGGGCATCCAGCATCCCGAACAGCGGTCTCCCGGCACTGACCAGTGCGACCGAGACCGCCCAGCCGGTTCGTCCGCGAATGAAATCGCGGGTCCCGTCGATCGGATCGACCAGCCAGATCAGTCCGCCCTCCAGCCGGTCGGGCGCATCAACGGTTTCTTCCGACAGCCAGCCGGCCGATGGCAGCAGCGCGGTCAGCTCACGCTTGAGGAAGCGATCGACGGCGAGGTCCGCTGCGCTGACCGGACTGCCGCCGTGCTTGTCCCAGACGTCCAGCGCGTGGCCATGGCCGGGCCAGGCGGCCATGGCCAGCCGCCCGGCCTCGCGGACGATGGCTTCGAGGCGGGCGCGGTCGATCACGCGGCTGACCTCCCCATTACTGCGAACGACTCGCAACTGGCGTTCATATTTCTCACCTTGATCCCCCTCACAGGCCTTTTCAAGCCCGCCCGCCTGTGCTTAGGGCACCGTCATTCCCGGTGCCAGCACCACCCCCACGGAGCCATTCATCCATGAACATCCACGAGTATCAGGGCAAGGAACTGCTCAGCCGCTTCGGCATCGCCATCCCCAAGGGCATACCGGCCATGTCGGTCGAGGAAGCGGTAGAAGCCGCCAGGCAGCTGCCCGGGCCGCTCTATGTGGTGAAAAGCCAGATCCACGCCGGCGGGCGCGGCAAGGGCAAGTTCAAGGAGCTTGGCCCCGATGCCAAGGGCGGTGTGCGCCTGGCCAAGAGCCTGGAGGAAGTGGAAGCCCACGCCCGGGAGATGCTGGGCAACACCCTGGTGACGATCCAGACCGGCGATGCCGGCAAGCAGGTGAACCGTCTCTACATCACCGACGGCGTGGACATCGGCAAGGAATATTACCTGTCGATGCTGGTCGATCGCGCCACCGGTCGCATCGCCATGATCGCCTCGACCGAAGGCGGAATGAGCATCGAGGACGTCGCCCATGAAACCCCGGAGAAGATCGTCACCATCACGATCGATCCGGCCCAGGGTTTCATGCCGCACCACGGCCGGGCGCTGGCTTTCGGTCTCAAGCTGAAAGGCGATCTCAACAAGCAGGCCCAGATCCTCGGCAAGCAGCTTTACGACGCCTTCGTCGCGCTCGATTGCTCGATGATCGAAATCAACCCGCTGGCCGAATCGGATGGCAAGCTGCTGGTGCTCGACACCAAGATGAGCTTCGATTCGAACGCGCTCTACCGCCACCCGGACGTCATGGCCCTGCGCGATGAAACCGAGGAAGACCCGGCCGAAGTCGAAGCCAGCGAATACGACCTCGCCTATATCAAGCTGGATGGCAACATCGGCTGCATGGTGAACGGCGCAGGGCTCGCCATGGCGACGATGGACATCATCAAGCTGAATGGCGAATTCCCGGCCAACTTCCTCGATGTCGGCGGCGGCGCCAGCAAGGAAAAGGTCACGGCCGCGTTCAAGATCATCCTCAAGGATCCGGCAGTGAAGGGCATTCTCGTCAATATCTTCGGCGGGATCATGAAGTGCGACATCATCGCCGAAGGGATCGTCGCCGCGGCCAAGGAAGTGAACCTGTCGGTTCCGCTGGTAGTCCGTCTGGAAGGCACCAACGTGGAACTGGGCAAGCAGATCCTTGAAGGTTCGGGCCTGCCGATCGTTTCGGCGAGCGATCTGGGCGATGCCGCCAAGAAGATCGTGGCGGAAGTGCGCAAGGTCGCCTGATCGGCCCGGACTTTGCCACACAGCGGGGCCGGCCATGCACAGCCGCAAGGCCGGCCCGTCGCAATTGCAGCGCGGATTCCCGATTCGCCACTTGACCGCATAGGAATGCGCGGCAATGGCAAAGCCGTTACGGCGCTTAACCGCTTGGCTAACAGCGGGTTGACGTTTCCGTAAACGTAAACTAGGCGCGGCAGCGTCAATTCAACGGGAAAGGCTTGAACCTCATGAAAGCCCTGGTCTGCGTGAAGCGCGTGATCGATTACAACGTGAAGCCGCGGGTCAAGTCCGACGGCACCGGCGTCGATCTTGCCAATGTGAAGATGAGCATGAACCCCTTCGACGAAATCGCTGTCGAAGAGGCGATCCGCCTGAAGGAAAAGGGCGTTGTGACGGAAATCGTTGCGGTTTCGGTCGGCCCGGCCAAGGCGCAGGAAACCCTGCGGACCGCGCTGGCCATGGGCGCTGACCGCGCCGTGCTGGTCCAGGTGGGCGACGCTGAAGAGGTTGAGCCGCTGGCCGTTGCCAAGATCATCAAGGGCGTGGCCGAGGAAGAGGCCGCTTCGCTGATCATCACCGGCAAGCAGGCGATCGACGATGATTCGAACCAGGTCGGCCAGATGGTCGCCGCGCTGCTGGGCCGTCCGCAAGGCACCTTTGCCAATGAAGTCACTGTCGAAGGCGATGCAGTCGTCGTGAAGCGCGAAATCGACGGGGGTCTGGAAACCGTCAAGCTGACCCTGCCGGCCGTGGTCACCACTGAC
>JBKBSV010000001.1:0-58679 GCA_046291115.1 Novosphingobium sp.
TCAGCACCGGCCGGACAATGTCCTCGTCCTGCCTGACGTCCTGCCTGACGTCCGGCTTGGCGGCGGGCTTGCCGACATCGGCGGCCATGCGCCATTCGAGGTCGAGCGGGCCGAGCAGGCGGCCGTCGTGGGCGTGGATGCCGATCGGGGCGATCGGCTGGCCGTCGCGCGCGTCGCACAGCACCGGGTTCGATGGCACGCCGCAGCCATACTTTTCGCCCCACTGGCGCAGCGCCAGCATGGCCGGGAGCAAGTCCAGCCCCTTGGCGGTCAGGCGGTATTCGATCTTGCGGCGATCATCGGGCATGTGCTCGCGCTTCATGATACCGTGTTCGACCAGCCGGGCCAGGCGGTTGGACAGGATGTTGCGGGCGATCCCCAGCGCGCCGAGGAATTCCTCGAAGTGGTGCAGGCCATTGAAAGCCGCGCGCAGGATCATGAATGACCAGCGTTCGCCCATCACTTCCAGCGCGGCCGGCAGGCCGCAGCTTTCCATGGCGCCCAGCGGTTCTCTCAGCTTGTCCATCTCTCGACCCCCATACCCGCGACAAGACTAACGCAACTGCCCTTGGACTCCGACAAAAAAATCTTTGCTGCGATGCACAGTTTTCAGTTGCAACCTGATACCTATCGCATTAGGTGGCCAAAAGCAACGCAAATCGAGTCTCCCCTCCCAGGACCTTTCGATCCCTGCGTGGCCCACGAAACAAGGGATTTGATCATGCTTACCGCACGTAACCGCAGCTTCTCGCGCAATGTCGTTCTCGCCGGTCTGGCTCTCGTCGGCACCGTCGCCAGCTTCTCGGCCACGGTTTCGCCGGCCGAAGCCCAGCGGAGCAACCGCTACACCGCCAAGCTTTCCAGCGCACTCGAAGCGCCGGCCCGCAAGGTCGTCAACGGTGTGGTCTGGAACTGCACGGGCGATACCTGCACCGGTCCGGTCGATGGCGCCAAGCCGCTCAATACCTGCACCAAGGTCGTGAAGGCCTTTGGTGCGGTCACCACGTTCACCACCCCGAAGGGTGAACTCAGCGCTGAAGATCTTCAGAGCTGCAACGCCGCCGCCTGAGGCAGTTCCGGGGTCGCCCTCTGGCCCCGCAGGCACCCTACCTTCTCCTAAAACATCCCACTGACAAGGCCCTCGCTTCCCGGCGGGGGCCTTTTTTCATGGGGTGAGGACAAGATCAGATCAGGCCGCGGGTCCGCAGCTCAGCCTCAAGCCCTGCGGCATCAAGGAAGTGGTGGGCCTGCCAGCCGCAGGCGCGGGCGCTGTCCACGTTGGCCAGACTGTCATCCACGAACAGCATCGACCCGCCGGGCAGGCCAAAGCGCGCCTCGGCATGGGCAAAGATCGCCGGGTCCGGCTTGGCCAGCTTCTCCACGCCGGAGACGACGATGTCGCGGAACCGCTCGAGCAGCGGGAAGGTCGGGGCAAAGCCGGCCCAGGTATCGGCCCCGAAATTGGTGATCGCATAGAGCGGCACGCCGGCCGCAGCGAGCGCTTCGACCAGGCGGGTCGTGCCGGGGACCGGGCCGGGGATGGTATCGTTGAAGCGGTCGAGCCAGGCCTGGATCAGGTGGGCATGCTCGGGAAATTCGGCACTGCGCGCGGCGATCATGTCGGCCGCATCCCGGCCGGCATCGTGCTCGCCGTGCCAGTCGAGCGGAATCACCGTGTCCATGAACCAGGCGCGTTCGGCGGGATCGGGGATCAGTTCGCGAAACGGCAGGTCGCGTTCCCATTGCACCAGCACCTTGCCGACATCGAACACCACCGCTTCGATTCTGGCGTTCATCCTGCATTCCCCCGCAGCTCAAAACACTTTCGGCCCGCGCTCCGGGTGGGAGGCGGGCCGTCTGATTACCGGGTCCGGACTTGCCGGACCCGCCCGTTGCCGGGGCTTAGCCCTGGCGCGCCTTGAAGCGGCGGTTGGTCTTGTTGATCACATAGGTCCGGCCACGACGGCGAATCACGCGGTTATCCCGGTGGCGGTCCTTGAGCGACTTGAGGCTGTTGCGAATCTTCATGGTTTCCTCGGGGGCGGGCGATGCCGCTGAAAATGGAAGGTGCGCCGTTACGGACGAGTCATGGCGAAGTCAAGGTGAGAGTCTTGGTTCCGGTGCGCCGCTTGCATCCGCGATTGGCCGACCAGACCAGAAAAACCTGGATGGCTTTCCCGCACTGCCGTCAGGCGGACGAAGACTCCCGGATCTCGCTCAGCTTGCGCTCCCATTGCAGCGCATGGGCGACGATCGTGTCGAGATCGGCGTACTGCGGCTGCCATGGCAAAATCGCCTTGATCCGGCGGTTGTCGGAAATCAGCGAATCGGGATCGCCGGCGCGGCGCGGGCTCATCACCCGGTGGATGGTCTGGTTGGTGACCCGGTCAACCGCGTCGAGCACCTCCAGCACCGAATAGCCCCGGCCATAGCCGCAGTTCATGGTCAGCGAGCGTTCCGGCTGCTCGATCAGGGCGGCCAGCGCAAGGACGTGGGCATTGGCCAGGTCCGAAACGTGGATGTAATCGCGCACGCCCGTGCCATCGGGCGTGTCGAAATCGGTGCCGAACACTTCCACCTTGTCACGCTTGCCCAGCGCGGCTTCGACCGCGACCTTGATCAGGTGGGTGGCCCCGGCGGTCGATTGCCCGGTGCGGGCGCGCGGATCGGCCCCGGCGACGTTGAAATACCTCAGCGCGCAGAAGTTGATTGGATGGGCCTTGGCGACATCGCCCAGCATGATCTCGGTCATCAGCTTGGACATGCCATAGGGATTGATCGGCAGCTTGGGGCTGTCCTCGCTGACCGGAGACACTTCCGGCACGCCATAGGTTGCGGCGGTGGAGCTGAAGATGAAGTGCTTTACTCCGCCGGCCACGGCTGCGGCGATCAGGGCGCGGCTCTTGGCAGTGTTGTTGTGATAGTATTTGAGCGGATTCTCGACCGATTCCGGCACGATGATCGACCCGGCGAAATGCATCACCGCGCCGATCCGCTGCTCGGCAAAGATCCGGGCGAGCAGGTCTGCATCCTCGATATCGCCTTGGTAGAACGGCACCCCTTCGGGCACGGCCCAGCGAAAGCCGGTGGTCAGATTGTCGATCACCGCGACCGGCCAGCCGGCATCGGTCAGGGCAAGCACGGCATGGCTGCCGATGTAACCGGCACCGCCGGTAACGAGCACGGGAAGCTTCTGGGTCATGTCGGGATTTTCTCTAGCAGCTTCAGGCAAGCAAGTGGTTAATGCGCCTGAAATCCTTGCAAGCGGATGACAGGCAGGCCAGATTGCCGGCTCTGAGGAGACTGCCGATGATCCGCCTGCGTCCAATCCCCGGTCTTGCCGCCGCCCTGCTGCTGGCGGCCTGCGTCACGCCGGTCGGCCCGGTCGAAGTGACCCGCTTCCACATCGAGGATGTCAGTCCGCTGGGCAAAGGCACGATCTCGGTCGAGCCGGCCCCCGGCACCAACGGCAATTCGCTGGAGTGGCAGACCTACAGGGCTGCCGTGGCGCGCCAGCTGGTGCTGATCGGCTATACCGAGGCAGCCCCCGGCGCAGGAGCGCAGATTGCCCATCTCCGCCTGAGCCGCAGCACTTTCAGGGCCGGCGGTTCCAGCCCGGTCAGCGTCGGGGTGGGCGGATCGACCGGCAGCTATGGTTCGGGCGTGGGGGTGGGGGTGGGCTTCAACCTTTCCCCCGGCGCGAAGGAACAGGTCGCCACCGAACTGGCCGTTGCAATCCGCGACCGGGCCAGCGGCACGGTCCTGTGGGAAGGACGGGCCAGTTTCACCGTCGGCACCGGCAGCCCGCTGGCCGGCAATGCCCTGGCCGCCCCGAAGATGAGCGCCGCGCTGTTCCAGAATTTCCCCGGCGCGTCGGGTGAAACCATCGAGGTAAAATGACCCAGATCGCAATCACCGCCGCCTTCGATTCCGGCAATATCGAGGTCCTGTCCATCGATGGCGCGACCGCGCGGCTGGCGATCCGCAAGGACCGCAATTCCGATTTCTTCCAGTGGTTCCACTTCCGCGTCGCCCATTGCGCCGGGCGCGACCTGGTGCTCAAAATCACCGGGCTGGAACAATCGGCCTATCCCGGCGGTTGGCCGGGCTATCGCGCGGCGGTGAGCGAGGACCGCGAATTCTGGAGCCGGGCCGAGAGCAGCTATGACCGGGACGAGGACGGCGGCACCCTGACGATCCGCTATCGCCCGGCTGCAAACCTGGCGTGGTTTGCCTATTTCGCGCCCTATTCGATGGAGCGGCACCACGATCTGGTCAGCGCGATGGCCCAGGCCGAGGGCGTCACCCACCGGGTGCTGGGTTACAGCCTCGATGGCCAGCCAATCGATTGCCTGGAACTGGGTGAGGGCGAACGGCAGGTCTGGCTCTATGCCCGGCAGCATCCGGGCGAATCGATGGCCGAATGGTGGATGGAAGGGGCGCTTGAATGCCTGACCGATCCGGCCGATCCGGTCGGGCGGCGGCTGTGCCAGCTGGGCCGGTTCCACGTTGTCCCCAATGCCAATCCGGACGGATCGTGCCGTGGCCACCTGCGGACCAATGCCGCGGGGATCAACCTTAACCGCGAATGGGCCGAGCCGAGCGCCGAGCGCAGTCCCGAAGTGCTGGCGATCCGCACTGCGATGGACGAGACCGGGGTGCATTTTGCCATGGACGTCCACGGTGACGAGGCGATCCCGGCAGTGTTCCTGGCGGGGTTTGAGGGCATCCCGTCATGGACGGCCGAGCTGCAGGGCGGGTTCGATCGCTACAAGGCAATCCTGGCGCGGCGCACGCCCGATTTCCAGACCCGGCTGGGCTATCCGGTGGCCGGCAAGGGCAAGGCCAACCTGGCTATGAGCACCAACCAGCTGGCCGAACGCTTTGGCGCGGTATCGATGACCTTGGAAATGCCGTTCAAGGACCACGCCGACCTGCCCTGCGCGGCCCAGGGCTGGAGCCCGGAGCGCAGCGCGATTCTGGGGCGCGACTGCCTGGGGGCCTTGCTGGAGTGGCTGGAGGGCCAGGATCCTAGCGGACCAGCCTGAGATCGGCTATCGCATTGGCGATCTTGGTGAAGGCATCGCCCAGTTCCTTGCCATCAGCGGCCTGAAAGGCCCGGCCTGGGCCGGCGCAGGCTTCGAACATCGGGTTCATTTTGGTGCCGAAGGCGACCACCCATACCGTGATGTTGCGCTTCTTGGCTTCCTCGCAGATGAAGGCAAAGCGGTCCTCGACCGTCTGGGTCAGGCTGCGGGCCGAACCGGGTGTCCAGCGGCGGCGGTCGAGCGGTTCGAAGCCGTAGGCGGTATAGCTCAGGTCCAGCGCCGAGGTCTGCCCGTCGGTCATGAACACGATGTGGCGGCTGGTCGGAAGGCTGGGTGACAAATCGGCATTGTCTGCGGCGAACAGGCCGGTCGGCGCGACCAGCCGCGCGGCCCACAGCATGCCGATATCGTGATAGGTACTGCCCCCGACCTTCAGCGAAGCAAGGTAGGCTTCGATATCGTCATCGTCCATTTCCGCCAGCCGTCGGGCCGGGTTGGGGCAATGGGCGCTATCGCCGATCTGCGGGTTGTAGAATTCGTCGGTGGTGGTGACAATCGCGGTGTTGAACGCCCCGGTGTTGTTCCACTTCATCGCGCGGCCATAAACCCGGCCGGGATACATCGGCCGCCACATGCCGGAGGGATCACCCGGTGTCGGCACATGGTCAAGATCAAGGTCCTTGGCCCGGCTGAGATCGACATTCCCGTAGTCGTCGATCTCGTAGGTGTCGGGCTCCTCCAGGCAGCCGATCGCTGTTCTGCGCCAGTCCGACACGTCGAAGGTTTCTTCGCGGTACTGCCAGATCGAACCCCGGCCAATAGTGGGCTGGGTCACCCAGTCATAGCTGACCTTGAAATTGCTGTGAGCCAGCTTGATCACCTGGCAGGTATTGCCGGTCAGCTTCACCTGATAACTGTTGCCATTGTAGGTGTAGTGAAAGGTGTCCCGGCGCACGATTCCGGCGGGCGGCCCGGCATAGGGCTCGGTCGTGGTGCCGATATAGGCCCACGTGGAAGTGAGGGTGCTGGCCGGGGCCGGGCTGCACACCAGCGTCCCCGCGACATTGGTGGCTGCGTAGGTGGAATCGATTGTTTCAACCTGGGTCCCGCCGATCACGCTGCCCACCGCCCAGAACGAAGTGATTGTCGCCGCCCTGCCGGCACCCAGCAGACGGCGCGACTGGTAATGCCAGCTTGTGACCACCTGGTCGTCGGTCAGCAGCGCAGCGGCATTGACATTGGTGGAATAGGGCACAAAGCCATATCGCACCCGCGATCCGGGCGCCTTGGCGGCTTCGATCTGAGCGTGGAATGATTTGACCGTATCGCGCAGTTCCTCGATCCTCGGCTTGCTGTCGCCGGGATTGGTCAGAGTCATCGATCCGGTCAGGTCCAGCGCCAGGACGATATCGGTATTGCCCACGCCCACTTCCGCACCGCAGGTAGTGGTGATGGGCACCTGGTCAAAGCCGAACATCGCCATGATCGTGGTTGGCACGGTTACCTTGGCCGTGCCGCTGAGCTGGTCATCGGCGCTCAGCACCAGAGCGAAATCGCGCCCGGTGGTGCCATAGCTGCCATCGGGGAAGTTCACGTTGAAGAACCGGTCGCCCACTGCGGTCACATCGGCGGGGATCGTTGCGTCGGCCGCCGGGTTGGTTCCCATCCGCTTGCGTGCGGCCAGCACGCCGGCATCGCAGGCCTGCTGCAGCCGGGTTTCGGCCAGATAGCTGCGGCCCATGTCGATCGCCCCGCCGACCATCGCCAGCAAGGGGACCAGGGCAGCCGCGATCATCGCCAGGGTGTTGCCGGACCGATCGTGCCGCAGCTGCCGCGCCCAGGACAGCGCCGCCACGGCCAGGGCCTTGGCGTTCAGGGGAGCGGCGCGGGATCCTGGTCCGAACATTGTCCCAGGTTAGGCCAACAGGCTATCTCGGATTGATAACGGACAGGGTTAACCGATGCTTTCCGTGTCATTGCGGGCCGTCCCGAACTGTTCGGGAGCGGCGCCTGATACCCTGCATTTTCGCCGAGTCACGGCGTAAACGCTTCCGCAATCATGTTCTGGCGGCCTGCGTTAACACTTGTGCGGGTAAAATCGCGATCATGCGCAAAGCCCAACCTGCCATTGGCCTCAAGGCCAAGGGATATCAACGCTTTGCCTGGGTTGTCCTGGGCTTGGCGGTGATTGTCGCCATGGCCAGCAATGATGTGGCCCCGGCCGGGGCTGGATCGCCCATGCAAGCGGCGCGGCGCGACGCGCCTGCCGCAAAGCCCGGTCCCGGAGCGAGAGCGATCGCCCTGCCGGCAGCGATTGAACCAGATGATGGCCCAGATGATAGCCTTGCCGAAAACGGTGCCGCGCCGTCAAGCGAACCGGCGCTGGCTGCGGAACCGGCGGAATTGATCAAAGCGCAGGATCGCGGCCATCCTCCGCTGCCGGGCACGACGAGAGCCGGGCCGCAGCAGGTCAGGGCCGCGCCGCCGCGCCCCTCTTCGGCCGAACTGGACCGTCTGGTCGCTAGCTCGCGGTTGCGTTCGGGCGGGGTCGATCAGGGCGACGAGATAAGCCGCCGGTCCTGAACCGGCCGTCTCCAGCCTAAGCCTATTCCAGCGCAGCGGGGCCGAAGGCCTTGGGCAACAAGTCCGACAGGAGCAGTTCGATTACCTCGGTTTCGCCCACACACCACACGATGGGATCGCTGTCACCCAGCGCCGCCACTTCGTTCAGCATCTGGCGACAGCGCCCGCAGGGAGTGACCGGATCGCCGCTGCCAACCGCGCCGGCCTTGCCGCCGATCACCGCGACCGCTTCCAGCCGCCCGCGCCAGTCTTCCGACATGGCCTTGCCGACCGCGACCGTTTCCGCGCAGAGCGTCAGGCCGTAGCTGGCATTCTCGACATTGGCACCGGTCACCACCGAACCATCGGCAAAGCCCAGCGCCGCGCCGACGTGGAACTGCGAATAGGGTGCATAGGCGCGGGCCGCAGCATCGCGCGCGGCCGCGATCAGGCTGTCGCGGGTCCAGCTCATGGCGCTACCACCACCCACTCGAGCGGCGCTTCGCTCGCCTCGCTCTTGAACATCGAATTGGCACTCCACAGCGTCCAGGGCCGCCCGGCATAGTCTGGCTGAAACCGGTCGCGGACCAGCCAGACGTTGCGGTCGATCGCGCCGGCCAGGTGATAGCGGTCTTCAAAGCGGCTGGATATCTTCAGGATCGTGGCCTTGCCGGTGTGGGTCTCGATCTGGTTGAGGAAGGTCATCAGCTCGCTTTCCACCGCCGCGTCGGTGACATTGACCGGGCAATCCTCGACCAGCATGTCGAGCTCCACCGCCTGCGGCAGCAGCCTGGCATCGCGCGGCACCACGGTCATGAAATTGGCCGACTGGCTTTGCGCCGGCTGGCACGGATCATAGCGGTGCACCGCCCCGACCTGAAGCTTGGCGGCGCGGGCGTCTTCCAGGTTCCTGGCAAAGGCCGGATCGCGGGCAAAGGCGCTGGCCGAGGCATCGAGATAGACGAACTGCGCGCCGGTCGCCTTCAGCACTTTCCAGTTGACCGCGCCGGTCTCGGCCGAAATCCCGGCCCCCTGGATCGGGAAGTCCACAGTCGTGGGCCGCCATCGCTGGATCGACCACCAGCCCCAGCCAAGACCGATCAGGCTCAGCAACAGGACCGTCCCCAGCAGGCGCAGCCGCCAGCGACCGGTCGATTTGCGTGCCATGAAAGTTGCGCTCCCTCAGCCCCTGATATGCAAGACGCAGATCAGGGTAAAGAGGCGGCGGGCCGTGGCGAAATCGGTTTCCACCTTTCCTTCAAGGCGTTCCAGCAGCATTTCGGCCGCTTCGTTGTGAACCCCGCGGCGGGCCATGTCGATCGTCTCGATCTCCTGCGCGGTGGCCTTGCGGATCGCCTGGTAATAACTGTCGCAGATCGCGAAATATTCGCGGATCGGGCGGCGGAACCGGCCAAGGCCAAGGATCAGGGTTTCCAGCAGGCGGCCATCGGCGTCGGATACTTCCAAGGAGAGCCGCCCGTCCTCCACCGACAGGCGCAGGCGGTAAGGGCCCTGATGACCGGCCTCCCAGGCGCGGCAGGGCCTGAACAGGTTTTCCTCGATCAGGTCGAAGATCGCGATCCGGCGTTCCTGCTCGATATCGGCATTGCGCCACAGGATCGTGGCTTCGTCCAGTTCGACGTGGATAATCCGTGGGTCCCCCATGCGAGGCTTTTCGCAGATGCAAAATCGCGGAGCAAGGGGCTCTGCGCCTTCCACAGCCTGTGGATGAAAATGGCTTGCCCGGCCGGCGGCTGATGCTTGCGCCCGGCGCGTCCGCAGCGCATTTAACCCAGCCTATGGCCGAACCCATTCCTTTCCCCCGCGCCGATGAAACTGCCGCCCGCGCGCTGCCGTCCAATGTTGAGGCGGAAGCCGCCTTCCTGGGCGCGGCGCTGATCGACAACCGGGTGATCGAGGAACTGGTCACGCCGCTCAGGCCCGATCACTTCTTTGAGCCGGTCCATGGCCGCATCTTCGAGCGGATCCTGCAATTGCTCGATCGCAAGGCGGTGGTCACGCCGGTGACGCTGAAGCCCTATTTCGAAGCGGACGAGGCGCTGAAGGAGCTGGGCGGGGCGGCCTACCTCGCCCGGCTGACCGCTGACGGGCAAGGCCTGCTGGCCCCGCGCGAACTGGCCGAGCAGATCTATGATCTGGCCCTGCTGCGCGAACTGGTCGCGGTCGGGCGTGACCTGGTCAATTCGGCGCTCGACACGTCGCAAAGCGTCGAGCCGCAGGAACAGATCGCCCAGGCCGAAGCCGCGCTTTACAAAGTGGCCGAAGGCGCTTCCACCGCCAGCGAGGCGCAAGGCTTTGCCGCCGCCACCCGCACTGCGCTCGGCATGATCGAAACCGCGCTGCTTTCCGGCGGTCACATTTCAGGCAAGACCACCGGGTTGACCAGCGTGAACGAGAAGATCGGCGGCCTGCACGATTCCGACCTGATCATCCTCGCCGGCCGTCCGGGCATGGGCAAGACCTCGCTTGCTACCAATATCGCCTTCAACGCGGCCGACCGGTTGCGGCGCGATCTGGCTGATGGCATTCCGGCGGAAAAATCGGTTGGCGCGGCCACCGCCTTCTTCAGCCTGGAAATGAGTGCGGATCAGCTTGCCACCCGCATCCTCGCCGAACAGTCCGGGATCAGCAGCGAAGCGCTGCGCATGGGCAAGATCAGCCGCGAGGATTTCCAGCAGCTGTCCTATGCCAGCCAGCGCCTGGCCGAACTGCCGCTCTACATCGACGATACCCCGGCGCTGTCAATCGCCGCGCTGCGAACCCGCGCGCGGCGATTGAAGCGGCGATACGATATCGGCCTGATCGTGGTTGACTATCTCCAGCTGCTGCAAGGCTCCGGCCGCTCGACCGACAACCGCGTCAATGAAATCTCGGAAATCAGCCGCGGTTTGAAGACGCTGGCCAAGGAGCTTTCGGTTCCGGTGATTGCGCTCTCGCAGCTCTCGCGCGCGGTCGAGCAGCGCGACGACAAGCGCCCGCAGCTGTCGGATTTGCGCGAATCCGGCTCGATCGAGCAGGACGCCGACATGGTCTGGTTCGTGTTCCGCGAGGATTACTATCACGCCGCCAAGGAACCCAAGCTGCCCGAAGGCGCCTGCGCCGATGCCGCGACCGAGGCCAAGTACAATGAATGGCGCGAGGAGATGGAGCGGATCCACGGCCTTGCCGAACTGAGCGTTGCCAAGCAGCGCCACGGTTCCACCGGCAAGGTGCGGCTGCGCTTCGAAAGCCGGATCACCCGCTTCAGCGACCTCGCCGATGAATCGCTGCGCTATGACAGTCATGAGTAGGCAAAAGCATCGCTGATTCGCGAAAATATCCTTTTGCAATCAATAACTTGTGTGAATTTTTCTTGACTTTTCAATGGTCTGGCGGGTAACCCCGCGGCAACTTCCCGCAATTGTCAGAACTGGAGTGCCCGATGGCGCGCGTTACCGTTGAAGATTGTGTTGACAAGGTTCCCAACCGGTTCGACCTCGTCCTGCTTGCCGCGCAGCGCGCGCGCGAGATTTCGGGCGGTGCCGAACTGACGATCGAACGCGATCGCGACAAGAACCCGGTGGTGGCCCTGCGCGAAATCGCCGAGCAGACCGTGCGGCCCGAAAACCTCAGGGAATCGCTTGTCTCCTCGCTCCAGCGTGTCCTGCCGGACGATGATGACGAGGTCGATGCAATCGGCTCGCTCAGCCAGTCGGCCGAAGCGCTGCGGATCACTGCCGCGGCGCCGGTGCGTAACACGTCGATCGGCGGCGATTACGACGGCTGATGAATGGCGTGGGCCGGGCGATCTGCCCCGGACGGCCCCTGACACAGGAAGACGGCACCCCTGGGGGTGCCGTTTTTCGTTTCAGCCCGAACAGCCCTTGCCTAGCCCTTGCCTGGACCTAGCCCTTACCTGGCGGTGAGGGGCGAAACCTACCGGCAGGGATAGTTGCGGATGAAGTAATCGGCCATGGCCTGCTTCATGCTGGTGCGGGCGCGGACGGGTTCTGGATAGGTCCGCAGGTGTGCCAGCAGCTTGTCGGAACTGACCTGGGTGCCCTTGGGCGGGCAGCTTGACGGGCGGCCCTGGGCGCGTTCGGCCTGAAGGCGTTGACGATAGGCTTCGCCCGCGGCCTGGCCTTCGGCCCGCAGCAACTTGAGATCGGGCGATCCCAGCGCGCCGATCCCCTTGGCCTTGAGCGCATCGGCCTTCGCCAGAAAGGTCGTCGCGCTCATGTCGCCGGGTGCGGCGAGGGCTGGAACGGCCAGCATCAGGCTGGCGGCAAGGGCAGCCACGGCACGGTTCATTACACTCTCCCAGGCGGTTGCGTTGTCTCCGGCTTGACCAGAGCGAGCTTGACGGATCATGAATATCTCATCAGCGGAAAAGCCAAGGACCAGTCGCGGCAAGATCATCGGCGATGTTGCCAAGGGGCGATGCTGTCCCGCGCGGCCGAGCCGGCGTATGGCGGGGGCAGGATGATGGCCACAGCCATGACCGCGCCTGCCTCAACAGCGGCCCGGCGCTGATCGGCAGCCATTGCCACGCCTGCGGGCAGGCGGCCCATGTCTCCCGCACGTTGGGCGCGTTCTTCGTTGATCTGCTGCCAGGGGGGCATTTTGCAGGCACGATCTGGCGGACCCTGCCGCTGCTGCTCGCCCATTCCCTGTTCCACCTGCGCCGTCAGCTTTGCGAGACTCAGGATCCGACCCGCATCGGGGCGTGGCGGCGGACCTGGTTGCCGTACGCATGCGCCAAACTGGCGCCGGGCCTGTTCACTATCGGCGTGGCGCTTTACGCCGCTGCCGGATAGCGATCGGACGGCCGGTCAGCGGGCCGGCCCGGTCAGGCCGGGGCCTCGGTAAACCGCTTGCCGGCCCTCGGCACGGCCGAGCCGTGCAGCGGCGGCAACACGGCCGGGCCGACCGAATCGGCCGGACGGTCGATCTTGCCGTTCTTGAGCAGCTCGGTAATTTCCTCGCCGGTCAGCGTTTCGTATTCGAGCAGCGCATTCGCCAGCAGGTGCAGCTTGTCCTCGTTGTCCTTGAGGATCTTGGTGGCGCGCTTGTGCGCGCCTTCCACCAGAGCGCGGATCTCGGCATCGATCAGCTTGTTGGTTTCCGCCGACATCATCGTCCGGGTCGAACCGCCATAGCCCAGGTAGCCTTCCTGGGTTTCCTCGTATTGCAGCGGTCCCAGCTTGTCCGACATCCCCCAGCGGGTGACCATTGACCGCGCCAGTGAAGTGGCGTGCTGGATGTCGCTGGCGGCACCAGACGAGACCTTGTCATGGCCGAAGATGATTTCTTCGGCCACGCGCCCGCCCATCGCCACGGCCAGCTGCGCGTGCATCTGATCGCGGTGATAGGAATAGCGGTCACGTTCGGGCAGGCGGACAACCATGCCCAGCGCGCCGCCGCGAGGGATGATCGTGGCCTTGTGGATCGGATCGCTGGCCGGTTCGTTCACCGAAACCAGCGCGTGACCGGCCTCGTGATAGGCGGTCATCTTCTTCTCGTCCTCGGTCATCACCATCGAGCGGCGTTCCGCCCCCATCATGACCTTGTCCTTGGCGTCTTCGAATTCCTTCATCGCCACCAGCCGCTTCTTGCGCCGGGCGGCGAGCAGGGCCGCCTCATTGACCAGGTTGGCCAGGTCCGCACCGGAAAAGCCCGGCGTGCCGCGGGCAATGACGCGCGGGTTGACATCGGGGGCCAGCGGCACCTTCTTCATGTGCACGGCCAGGATCTTCTCGCGCCCCTCGATATCGGGGACGGGAACCACCACCTGCCGGTCGAACCGGCCCGGACGCAGCAGCGCCGGATCGAGCACGTCGGGGCGGTTGGTGGCGGCGATGATGATGATGCCTTCGTTGGCTTCAAAGCCGTCCATTTCGACCAGCAACTGGTTCAGCGTCTGCTCGCGCTCGTCGTTCGAATTGCCCAGGCCGTGGCCGCGATGGCGGCCGACCGCGTCGATTTCGTCGATGAAGACGATGCACGGCGCGTTCTTCTTGGCCTGCTCGAACATGTCGCGCACGCGTGATGCGCCCACCCCGACGAACATTTCGACGAAGTCCGAACCGGAAATGGTGAAGAACGGCACGCCTGCCTCACCCGCGATCGCGCGGGCCAGCAGGGTCTTGCCGGTGCCGGGCGAGCCGACCAGCAGCGCGCCCTTGGGAATCTGGCCGCCGAGCTTGGAAAAGCGGTGCGGGTCCTTGAGGAACTCGACGATCTCCTCCAGCTCCTCGCGCGCCTCGTCGATCCCGGCCACGTCGGCAAAGGTCACGCGGCCCTGCTTTTCAGTCAGCAGCTTGGCCTTGCTCTTGCCAAAGCCCATCGCCCCACCGGCCCCGCCGCCCTTCTGCATCTGGCGCATCACGAACACCGCCAGGCCCAGGAACAGCAGCAGCGGCAGCATCTGCAGCAGGACATAGCCGAGCAGGCTGCCTTCGTCGGCGGCCTTGCCTTCGTATTGCACGCCATTGTCCTGCAGCAGCTGCTGCAGGCTGGTATCGTTGGGGATCGGCACGGTGGTAAAGCGCTTGCCGTCCTTGTAGGTGCCGGTGATCCTGCTTTCGCCCACTTCGACCGACTGGACCTTGCCCGCCGCAACTTCGGCCCGGAACTGCGAATAGCCGACCGCGGGACCGGCCTTGTCGCCCTGCCCGTTGAACATCGAGACGATCAGCAGCAGAGCCAGAAAGACCCCGCCCCAGATCATCAGGTTCTTCATCCACGGGTTGCCCTGGGGCTGTTCGTCGTTGCTGCTCATTGGGCGTCACGGTCCTTTCGCCCTGCAATGTAGGGCGCGGCGGCCGAATCGCAAGCTGGTGCGGGGATTCCTTTCGGGGCACACTTGCACGGATTTCGCGGTGATTGCACAAGGCGGCGCCATCAGGGGAGCATCATGGACCAGTCTGCCGCAATCGCCGGGGATCGCTTTGCCAGCTGGGGCCGCTTGCCCGCGCGGCTGCTGCTGCTGGGGTTGGGGCTGCTGCTGGTCGCGGCCGCTCTCGTTCCGATTCGGGCGGGCCAGCAGGAAAGTGAAATTGCCGGGTTTGTCGAAAATGTCGTCGGCCAGGACAATCCCAAGGCAGAACGACCGCGCGATGATGACCTGGCACTGTACGACCGGGTAATCCGCCGGATCGGGCAGGGGGAAAACTATTACCGGGTCACCGCCGAGGAACACCGCGCAGCGAATTATCCGCTGCGGCCGGGGGTGGCAGTGCGGCTGCCGACGCTGGCGTTTATCGCCTCTGCGCTGGGGGACACCGGGCGCGGGGCCGAAGTGCTGGTGCCGGGGCTGCTGAGTGCCGCCGTGCTGCTATTGGGGGGCACCTTGTGGGCCTGGTGGCGGCGCTTTGGGGACGAGGGGCTGGACCCGCGCACCCGCCGCATCGCGATGGCGCTCTTGTTCTTCGGCGCGGCCTTGGGGCTTAACCGCTATTACTTCGTCCTTCACGAACTGTGGGCCGGAATGCTGATCGCGCTGGCCATGGGCCTGCACCGACCGGGGCGTAAATGGCTGGCCGCCCTGGTGGTCGCGGGCCTTGCCCTGGCGATCCGCGAGCACGTTCTGCCTTTCGTCGTGCTGATGGCCGCGATGGCCTTCTGGCGCCGCGATTGGCAGGAAGGCGCGGCCTGGATCGCGCTGATCCTGGCCTTTTTCGGCTATCTCGCCTGGCACCTGGCGCAGGTCGCGCAGCAGGTTCTGCCCAGCGATCCACTCGGCCCGGGCTGGCTGGAACTGCGCGGGCTTTCCGGCTGGCTGTCCACCGTGGTCTTGTCCAGCAACCTGCGCTTCCTGCCGCATTTCCTGGCCGGGCCGCTGGTGGTGCTGATGGTGCTGGGCTGGGCCGGATGGAAAAGCCCGGCCGGTGCCTTCGCGACGCTGCTTTACCTGGGCTATGGTCTGGCCTTCATGATCGCCGGGCGGCCCGACAACTTCTACTGGGGCGCAGTGATCGCCCCGGCGATGTTCGTCGGGCTGGCGTTCACGCCGATGGCGCTGAAAAGCCTGCTGCGGGTTGCCAGAGCCGGTTGATCAGGACGTCAGTTCCTCAATCCGGTGGTGCGGCAGCGTCCGCCAGGCTGCGACCAGCACAATCACATGGGCCAGTTCGACCATGATTGGCAATGGCCAGCCGGGGTAGGTGCCGTCCATCGCCAGGCTGGCCATGCGTACCGCTGCAGCCATGCCCATCAGCCCGGCCGGAACGAGCAGCAGATCGGCATTGCGACGCCACGCCCCGATCATCATGCAGAGTGCTATGACTACGAAGAAGGCAGTAAAGTCCGCCCGCATCGTGCTCATGCCTTGAGTGCCCAGGGGTGAAACACCCAGGCCAGCCCCGGTTTCCAGCGGGTTGAACAAGAAGTTGAGGCCCATGAACAGATCGAGCAGGCCCAGCAGAAAGACCACGGCCGTAATTGCAAAGCGCATGACGTTAACCTCCTCCGTTTATCCTATATTTGCCACCCTGCCCCAATCCGGCGCTTTCGCAAAGCCTGTTGCGCATGAGGGAAGGGCGTTGCACAAACGCGTTTCGATGGGACAGCCCCGGATCCTTCTGGTAGTGGGTGGCGGTATCGCTGCTTACAAAGCCTGCGAGCTTATTCGCCTGATCCGCAAGGGCGGCGGCGATGTCACTTGCGTGCTGACCGAGGGTGGGGCCAGGTTCATCACTGCGATGACGCTCGCCGCGCTGAGTGAAAATCCCGTCCATACCACGTTGTGGGACCTGACCAACGAGGTCGAGATGGGCCACATCCAGCTTTCGCGCAGTGCCGATCTGGTGGTGGTTTGCCCGGCCACGGCCGACCTTCTTGCCCGCATGGCGCACGGCATTGCCGATGATCTGGCCACCACCCTGTTGCTGGCCACCGACAAGCCGGTGATGGTGGTTCCGGCGATGAACGTGAAGATGTGGGAACATGCCGCCACCCAGGCCAATGTCAACGCACTGGCCGATCGCGGTATCCACGTAATGATGCCAGACGAAGGGGCGATGGCCTGCGGCGAATTCGGCCTCGGCCGCCTGCCCGAGCCGGCCGCGGTCTATAACGCGATCCGCCTGCTGCTGGGGCAGGACCCGATCTTTCTGCCCAGCCCTGCGGACGAGCCGGAGCTGGATCTCGGCGGCTGGGAAGCGGGCGGTGAGAGCGAGGATACCGGTCTGGGCGGGCTATCTGCGGGCCTGATCCGGCGCAGCGCCGAGCCGGCCCCGGTGCGGATTGAGGAGGAACCGGTCGCGGGCGAGTTTGCGGCCTTCGAGGCAGAGGAACTGCCGCCGCTCGAAGTCAATCTCGACAGTCCGCTGCTGTCCAAGAAGGGCAAGGCCAAGGCCGCCCCGCCGACCGATCCGGAGGCGATCAACCACACGGTATCACCGCACGGTGCGGCCCATGCCCCGCAGCCGTTCGATCAGGGCCCACTGGCCGATGATCCGCTGGCCGGCCAGCCCGATTTCGCGCCGGACGAGGCCGCGATCGATCCGGACGGCCCGCTGAAAGGCAAGCACGTGCTGATCACCGCCGGGCCGACGCACGAGCCGATCGATCCGGTTCGCTACATCGCCAACCGCTCGTCGGGCAAGCAGGGCTATGCCATTGCCGCCGCCGCCGCGCGGCTCGGCGCGCGGGTGACGCTGGTGTCCGGTCCGGTCACGCTGGACAATCCGCCCGGGGTGGACCGCATCCGGGTGGAAACCGCGCGGCAGATGGCCGAAGCGGTCAAGCAATCACTGCCCGCCGACGTTGCGATCATGGTTGCCGCCGTGGCCGACTGGCGGACCATGGAGGTTGCTTCGGAGAAGATGAAGAAGCGCGGATCGGCCCCGCCGGCGCTGCGACTGACCGAGAACCCGGATATCCTCGCCATGGTTTCGGTCAGCGACAAGCGCCCGAAACTGGTGGTCGGCTTTGCCGCCGAAACCGAAAATGTGGTCGAGCACGCCAAAGAAAAGCGCAAGCGCAAGGGGGCGGACTGGATCGTCGCAAATGACGTATCCGGCAACGTGATGGGCGGCGATGCCAATGCCGTGCATATCGTGACCAAGCAGGGTGTCGAGAGCCTTCCGGAAATGGCAAAGGGCGATGTCGCCATGGCCATTGTCGAAAGGATCGCCGATGCACTCTCCGCCAGCTGAAGTCCCGGTTCGGGTCAGGCGCCTGCCCCATGGCGAAGGGCTGGACCTGCCGGTCTATGCCACCGATGGCGCCGCGGGGATGGACGTTGTTTCAGCGGAAGACGTGACGATTGCGCCGCTTGCACGCCATGCGGTCGCCACCGGTCTCGCCATGGCCATTCCCGCCGGCTACGAGATCCAGGTCCGGCCGCGTTCCGGCCTGGCCCTGAAACACGGCATCACCGTGCCCAACACGCCTGGCACGATCGACAGCGATTATCGCGGCGAACTGAAAGTGATCCTGATCAACCACGGCAGCGATCCGTTCGAGATTCGCCGCGGCGACCGGGTGGCCCAGCTGGTGCTGGCTCCGGTCACCCGCGCCGTCTGGCTGGAGGCCGAGGAGCTGGACGAAACCGCGCGCGGCGAGGGCGGATTCGGCTCGACCGGGGGCGTGGTTGCGCTGGGCAGCTGAAAGGGCGAGTCCGTTTCCGGACCCGCCCGCTGGTTGCTGTGATCCTGGCGGATCAGTACTTTCTCTTCTTCTCCGGCGCGACCGAAATGCGGACCGTTTCGCCCGAATTGCCGGGGAAGCCGGTGAACATCGCCTCGACCAGATTGGGCACAAGGTAGCCCAGCCGGTTCGATGTGCTGGCCGCTTCGGCCCGGCCTTCGAACAGGCGCTGGCCGTCGGCGCGGCGATCGATCTTCAGGCTGATGCCGCTGGTATAGACGGTGTAGCTTTCATAGCCCTGGTCAAACCACGGATCATACCACCCGAAACCCCAGACGGCGCGTGGGTAATAGGGGTGGTAGAAACCACGGCGGCCCCAGTGGCCCCAGCGCGGATAACCGTACCAGCTCGACCAGTAGGGATCGGCAAAGCCGGTGGAGCGGACCTGGGTGCGGCCCTTGTCGACCCCGTAATCGAACCGCACCACCAGGTCGGCCGTGGCCGGATCGGCGGCCGGCTGATAGCCCAGCTGCCGCATCCGCGCATCGACCAGGCCGGCATATTGCGCGAATTCCAGCCCGCCGGCCAGTGCCGGACTATCGGCAACGATCGCAAAGGTCTGCCCCTGCGGCGCCGGGAGCTGGGCTGAAAAGCGCTGCACGTCGGCCTTGAACGGTGTCGCGCAAGCGGCCAGCGTGGCCAGCATCAGCGGCACCAGCGCAAGCCTGATCCAGCCAAGCGGCGAGCGGTGTTCGTTACCCATCGACCCAATCCCATCGTTGCGTGCCGCCCGCGAATCGCGCGCGGATCGGCGAAAAGTTTAGAAGTTCGGCCAGGCTGCGCCAATCCGGCTTAATCGGGCTTGAATGGAACCGGTTTCACAGCTGTTCGGCAATCACTCCTGCCGCGATCAGGGCGGCGATTTCCGCTTCGCCCAGGCCCAGCTTTTCCCCCAGCACGGCGGCAGTGTCCGCGCCGCAGCGCGGCGGGGCATGGCGATAAGTGGCGGGGCTGGCGGAAAACTGGCCGGGAAAGCCGATGAAGCGCACCGGGGTGCCGTCCGCGCGGGTCATTTCGTGGACCAGTCCGCGCGCCTGAACTTGCGGATGCTCCAGCGTTTCGGGGATCGTGTTGATCCGCCCGCACGGCAGCTTGGCCGCTTCCAGCGCGGCCAGCAGCGCGTCTGATTGCCAGCTGGCGATTGCCGGTTCGATCGCGGCGAACATCGCGGCGCGGTTGGCGCTGCGGTTGGCAGACGCGGCAAAGCGGGGATCATCGGCCAGGTCGGCCAGACCCAGCACCTTGCACAGATCGCGGAACTGGCGGTCGTTGCCCAGCGCGATCATGATCCGGCCATCGGCGCAGGCAAAGTCCTGATAGGGCACGATGGTGGGGTGCTGGTTGCCCAGCCGGCGCGGCTCCATCCCGCCGTTGAGCCAGCCCGAAGCCTGGTTGGCGAGCAGCGCGACCTGCGAATCGAGCAGGGCAAGATCGATGTGCTGGCCTTGGCCGGTGCGATGGCGGTGTTGCAGCGCGGCGAGGATCGCGATCACGGCGTAAAGCCCGGTCGAAAGATCGCTGATCGGGATGCCGACCTTGAGCGGCCCGGCACCCGGTTCGCCATCAGGCAGGCCGGTCACGCTCATCAGGCCGCTCATCCCCTGGATCAGGAAATCATAGCCGCCCTTGTCCTTTTCCGGCCCGGTCTGGCCGAACCCGGTGATCGAGCAATAGATCAGGTCCGGCTTGACCGCTTTGAGCGAAGCATAGTCCAGCCCGTACTTGGCCAGGCCGCCGACCCGGAAATTCTCCAGCACGATGTCGGCCTGTTCGGCCAGCTGGCGGATCAGCGCCTGGCCTTCTGGCCGGGCGATATCGATCGCAACCGAGCGCTTGTTGCGGTTGGCGCAGAGGTAATAGGCCGAATCGCCCGATCCGTCCTCAAGGAACGGCGGGCCCCAGCGGCGGGTATCATCGCCCTGCCCCGGCTGCTCTACCTTGATCACTTCGGCGCCCAGATCGCCCAGCATCTGGCTGCACCACGGCCCGGCCAGCACCCGCGCCAGATCAAGCACCTTGATCCCGGCCAGCGGCCCGGTGAGGGCGGGTTTGCTCATCGCCTCACCCGCGGACCAGGCCGAGCGCTGCGTAAGCCGCGTTGAGAGTGGGGGCGGCCAGCGCGCGGGCCTTCAGCGCGCCCTTGGCGAGGATCGCGTCGAGCGCCTCGCGGTCCTCCCGCAGTTCCAGGAAGCGGGCATTGATCGGGGCCAGGCTTTCCACCAGCAGCTCGCCCAGCGCCGGCTTGAACCGGCCAAAGCCTTCGCCGCCGAAGCGGGCCAGAACCGCGTCCTGGCTTTCCCCGGCCATGGCGGCATAGATGCCCACCAGGTTGGCCGCTTCAGGCCGCCCTTCCAGCCCGGCCCTGTCGCTGGGCAGGGGTTCGGGATCGGTCTTGGCCTTCTTGATCTTCTGCATGATCGTGTCGGCATCGTCGGTCAGGTTGATCCGGCTCATGTCGCTGGGATCGGACTTGCTCATCTTGGCGCTGCCGTCACGCAGACTCATGATCCGCGCTGCTTCGGGCGGAATGATCGGATCGGGCAGAGTGAAGACCGGCGCGTCTTGCGCCGCGAAATCGTTGTTGAACTTCTGCGCGATGTCGCGGGCCAGTTCCAGATGCTGCTTCTGATCCTCGCCCACCGGCACGTGGGTGGCTTGGTATAGCAGCACGTCGGCGGCCTGAAGAACAGGGTAGGTGAACAGCGCAACCGACTGGCCCTCGCGATTTTTGCCGGCCTTGTCCTTCCACTGCGTCATGCGGTTCAACCAGCCCATCCGGCCGGTGCCGGACAGCAGCCACTGCAATTCGGCATGGGCCGGGACCTGGGCCTGGTTGAACAGGATCGACTTGTCCGGATCGATGCCACAGGCAACCAGCGCGGCGGTCATCTCGAAGGTGTTCTCGCGCAGTTGCGCCGGGCTGTGCGGCATCGAAATGGCGTGCAGGTCGGCCAGGAAATAGAGGCTCTGCCCGCCGCCGGCGGCAACATCGTCCTGCATTTTCACCCAGTTGCGGATCGCCCCCAGGTAATTGCCAAGGTGGAGATTGCCGGTGGGCTGGATGCCGGAGACGATACGCATGGAAACTTACTCTGCCTTGGGGTTCTGCCTGCGGGTCAGCAAGGCGATCTTGCTGCGGTCGATCGCCCCGGTGAGCCAGGCGAGCGCGAAGTAGACGAAAGCGCCGACGCCGACCAGTGCCAGAATCGATCCGATCCGGGCCAGCGCCCCGGCACCGTAATAGGCCGCGCCCAGTGGGGCGAGAGACCAGATCACCGCGCCCATTGCTGCCGCCGAAAGCAGGATCCGCCCGATCCGGACCAGCAGATCCGGCTCGATCGTGAAGTGTCCCCGCCGGTGCAGCACCCAATAAAGCATCGCGCAATTGGCCCAGGCCGCGATCGACCCGGCCAGGGCCAGCCCGGCCACGCCCAGCAGCGGGATCAGCGCGAGGTTGCCGATCAGATTGACCGCCAGCGCCGCCCCGGCGGTATAGACCGGGGTCTTGGTATCCCGCCGGGCGAAGAAGCCAGGGGTCAGCACTTTGACCATGACATAGGCCGGCAGGCCCAGCACCAGCATGGCGACGACGGCGGCGGTGGCGGTAACGTCCGCCTGGTCGAACCTGCCGCCGAAATAGAACGCGCTGACCAGCGGCTGGGCCGCGCAGTACAGGCCAACGGCGGCCGGCACGGTCAGCAGCAGGCCCAGCTCGATCGCGTTCGATTGCACCCGCTGCGCACCGCCGGCATCATCTTGCGCGATGAACCGCGACAATGCGGGCAGGATCGCAGTGCCAAGGGCAATGCCGATGATCCCCAGCGGCAACTGGTTGAGCCGGTCGGCCAGGGCCAGGAACACGAATGATCCTTCTTCCAGCCGGCCCAGGAAAAACAGGTCAAGGAACCGGCTGATCTGATAAATGCCCGCACCGAACACGGCTGGCAGGATCAGCACGCCAAGCTGGCGCACCTGCGGCGTCAGGCGCGGGCGCAGCAGGGCCAGGCGGAACCCGGCCCGGCGGGCGTGCCAGTATAGCCACAGCAATTGCAGTACACCGGCGGTGGTGACCGACCAGGCCAGCAGATAGGCGATGCGGCCCGCATTGCCGCCCTGCCCCTGCCAGATCCCCAGCAGCATCGCGCCGATCATGCACAGGTTCATCAGCACCGGGGCAAAGGCCACGGCAGCGAACCGGCTGATCGAATTGAGCATGGCCCCGAACAGGGTCGTCACGCTGATCAGGGCCAGATAGGGAAAGGCAATCCGGGCCAGCGAGATCGCGGTATCGGTTGTGCGTCCGCCCTTGCCAAAATCGTCGATCAGCCAGATTGCCCAGGGCATCACCGCCATCATCAGTGCGGAAAAGATCAGCAGGACCGGGACGAAGATCGCCAGCGTCTCGTTCGCGAACTGCTCGGCCCCGGCCTCGTCACGCGATCCGTCAGCGTTCACATGGCGGTTGAACAGCGGCACGAAAGCCGCCGAAAAGGCCCCTTCGGCAAACAGCCGGCGGAAGATGTTGGGCAGCTGGAAGGCAATCTGCCAGGCATCGCCCATGGCGCTGCCGCCCAGCAGGCGGGACAGCATCATGTCGCGTACGAAGCCGAAGATCCGGCTGATCAGCGTCATCCCGCCGATGATGCCGGTCGACTTCAGCAGGTTCATGGCCTGTCCCCAGTGGCCGCGCTCAGCCGGTCAGGCTTCGCCGCCCGGTGCGCCTTGGCTCTCGCCCTGGGCAGCCTGAGCCGCAGCCAGCTGCTGCATGTAGATGCCGTTGAAATCGACCGGCTCCAGCAGCAGCGGCGGGAAGCCGGCATCGCGCACCGCATCGGACACCACCCGGCGTGCGAAGGGGAACAGGATCCGCGGCGCTTCGGCATAGGTGAAGGCGTGCTTGTGGCCTTCTTCCATGTTGCGCATGCCGATCAGGCCGCAATAGGACAGGTCGACGATGAACTGCGATCCACCCTGGCAGCGGGCGTTGATCGCGATTTTCAGTTCGATCTCGCTCACTTCCTCGTTCAGTTCGCGCGCACCGATATTGAACTGCACGTCGATCTGCGGCGGATCCTGCCACTGGAACGATTCCGGAGCGTGCGGATTCTCAACCGAGAGGTCCTTGACGTATTGCTGGATGATCCCGGCGGCGGGCAGGGTATCGGCGCCATTCGGCTGGGGGGCGCCCAGGCCCAGATCGGTGATGATGTTGCCTTCGTCGGACATGAATGCGGCTTTCCGTCAAGAAATTGTGACAAGTGGCGGCGCGCCTAGCACCCGCGGACGGTGGCGGCAACGGTCATGGGCGGTTTTTGGGCGATGTGGCCGCGCGGCACCTATTCCCCGCAAAAATGCACAAAGGGGCGGGTCCACGCGTTGTTCATTTGTCATCATTACCTATTTGTCGTTAAAGTGTGCAACAAAAGCCGCACCACGCGGCCGGGACTGGTACCTTGGACAAGACCGTAGAAATCGTCATCATCGCCATGGTCGCGGCCTTTCTGGGCCTGCGGCTCTATTCTGTGCTGGGCCGCCGGGCGGAGCATGAGGAGCAGCCGCTGCCGCCGCGGTTCGAACCGAAGGGCCCGGCCAGCGATGCGCCGCGATTCCCCACGCCCGAACTGGCCGGGGCTGGACAGCGATCACCCGCGCTGGTTCCCGGGGTGACCCCCGCGATTGAGCGGGGCCTGCGCGAAATTGCAGCGGCTGACCGGCATTTCGATCTGCTGACCTTCCTCGAAGGGGCCAAGGGCGCTTACCGCATGGTGCTCGAAGCCTTCTGGAAGGGGGATCGCGCCGCGCTGGCCCAGCTGTGCGACAGCGCTGTGCGCGATGCGTTCGTTGCCGCCATCGACGCGCGCGAGGCGCAGGGCCACGTGCTGGATTACAAGCTGATCCGGATCGAGGATGCCGTGGTGGTCGCGGCCGAATACCGCGCCCCTGTGGCCCGGCTGACCGTGCGCTTCTCTGCCGATGTTGCTGCCGTTACCCGCAACGCCGAAGGGCAGGTGATCGCCGGTTCGCTCAACGACGCGATCGGAACCTGCGATTTGTGGACCTTCTCGCGCGATGTGAACTCTGCCTCGCCGGATTGGCTGGTCGACGAAACCGACGAGGGTTGATTCGGCGATGGGGGGCGCTCTGCAGCGCTGGTTGGCCCTTGCAGCGCTGACCCTCGGCTTGCTGGGCTGCGGTCGGATTATTCCCCAGGGTCAGGTGCCGCCGCCTGCCACCACGCTGCCCCCGGTTGCCAACGCCATTGCCGCCGGGCTTGCCCCCGGTCCTGAGATCAGCACGCTCAATCTTGGAAGTGACGATGCACAGGGCGCGCTGGCCTCGTTTCGAGAAAGCTGCCCGCGCCTGGTTGTCCGGGCCGATCCCTCCGGCCTGACCGAGGGGCGCGACTGGAAACCGGCCTGCGATGCCGCCGCCCGCTGGCCGGCTGCGGAGGCAGCGCGCTTTTTCACCACCTGGTTCGAGGCGGTGCGGGTTGGCGATGGCCAGGCCTTTGCCACCGGCTATTACGAGCCGGAAATTGCCGGTGTGCGCAAGCGCCGGCCCGGTTTCGACGTGCCGATCTATGCCCTGCCGCCCGATCTGGTCCGGGCCAGACCTGGCGATGCCGCGCCGCTGGCGAACGGGCAGATGCCTTTGGGGCGCTATGATCGGGACGGCAAGTTCGGCCCTTACTTTGACCGCGCCGCAATCGAGGACGGGGCGCTGATGGGGCAGGGGCTGGAGATTGGCTGGGCGGCCGATCCGGTCGAGCTGTTCTTCCTGCAGGTCCAGGGTTCGGGGCGCCTGGTGGCGCCCGACGGCACGGTGATGCGGATCGGCTATGCCGGGCAGAACGGCCACCCCTATACCGGCATCGGCGGCGTAATGCGGCAGCGCGGCCTGCTTGGCACCGGGCCGGGGCAGTATTCCGGCTCGATGCAGGGCATCATGCAATACATTGCCGAAAACCCTGAGGCCGGCCGCGCGCTGATGCGCGAGAACAAGAGCTACGTGTTCTTCCGAGAGATTGGACCCGATGGGCCTTATGGTTCGCTGGGCGTGCCGGTGCGGGCGAAGAATTCGGTTGCGGCCGATCCGTCGTTCGTGCCGCTGGGCGCGCCGGTCTGGCTGGCACTGGACCGGGCCGAGGCCAGCGGGCTGTGGATTGCCCAGGATACCGGCGGCGCGATCAAGGGGGTAAACCGTTTCGATACCTTCTGGGGTGCCGGGGCCGAGGCCCGGACCATTGCCGGCGGACTGAGCGGGCGCGGCGAGGCGCTGCTGTTTCTGCCCAAGGGCACGCTCAAGAAGCTCCAGCAGGTCAAGTGATGCGCCCCCCACGGGGCCTGAGCCGGGAGGAGGCGGAACTGTGGGCCCGGGTGGCCCGCACGGTCAAGCCGCTGCGGCCGCAGGCGAAGGCGGCTGTCGTTCCGGCGGAGCCCGCCGCAGCGCCGCCGCCCCCGCCGCGCCAGGCCAAGACCGAGGCGGCCGCTTCAGCTTCTGCTTCGTCTTCGGGGGGCGCGCGCCGCAGCGATCCGCCATCACGCCAGCTCGACCGTCACGGGCTGGACGGATCGTGGGAAAAGAAGCTGGCCCGGGCCGAAGTCGATCCCGATTTCACGCTCGATCTGCACGGTCATGGCCTTGAGGCCGCCCATGCCCGGCTGGAACATGGCCTGGCCCAGGCGATCAGCCGCGGCGCGCGGGTGGTGCTGGTCATTACCGGCAGGCCGCGCCCGGTCGAGGCCGCCGACCGGGGCGAGCGGCGCGGAGCAATCCGGGCCAAGCTGCTTGACTGGCTGGCCCACGGCAGCCACGCGCACCGCATCGCCTCGGTCCGCCGCGCCCATCGCAAGCACGGCGGGCCCGGCGCGGTCTATGTGATCCTCAAAAGAGCGCGCTGACTTCCGGGATGGAAGCCAGCGCGCCTTGAGGTATCCGTCCGGACGGCCCTGAGGCCGCCCGGGCAGGGAGGAACTTCAGAAGTTGAGCGTCGCGGTGACGAAGACCTGGCGGGGATTGCCGTAGAACGCGGTCAGCGTGCCTTCGCGGCCCAGCGCGGCGACGAACGGAGTCGTCACGGCGCCGGTGGTCGGATTGGCGGCCACGAAGCTATAGCCCGAGGTCTTGTAACGTTCATCGGTCAGGTTCTTGCCATAGACGCCCAGCGTCCAGACCCTGTTCGGCGCGGTGTAGACGATCGACGCGTCGAACAGCTGGTAGGCCGGCTGGTCGAGGTACGGGTTCGGCACTTCGAACTGGTAGGTCTTGCTCTTGAACGACATGCCCCCGCCGATGCTGAGCTTGCCTTCACCCAGCGCCATCGAGTAATCCAGCGCGACGTTGCCCGACCAGGCCGGGGTGTTCTGGACCTTGCGGTTGGCGGCCACATCGGTCGGCACGCCGCCGATATTGGTGACGTACCGGGTGAACTTGGCGTCGATGTAACCGACCGAACCGGTCAGGGTCAGCGTGCCGCTGTCCGTGTCGATCAGCTTGGCGCGGGTTTCGAATTCAAAGCCCTTCATCCGCGCCTTGCCGGCGTTGGAGACGACGCCGCAGAAGGTCGGGACCTGGGTGATCACACTGCCGACCACGACCTTGCTGGTGCAGGCGACCGAGCCGGGGATCTGGACGTCGGTATAGTCCATGTAAAAGCCGGCGGCGGCGACATAGAGGCGGCGATCGAGCAGGTTGGCCTTGTAGCCCACTTCGTAGCTGTCGACCTTTTCCGGACGGAAGGCCAGGAAGGCGGCCACTTCGGCGTCCGAGGGGATGCCGCTGGCATTGGCGGTCGGCGCGCTGGTGCCAACCCCGCGCGGGTCAAACCCGCCGCCCTTGAAGCCCTGCGAGTACGAGGCATAGAGCGTGCTCTCGTCATTCGGCTTGAACGAAAGGGTCGCCTTGGGGGTGAACTTGGTGAAGCTGGCCTTGCCGCGGAAATTGGTGGAAGGCGATCCGAACAGGATCCCCGCACCGCCAAAGGCCGGCGAGCCGTTGAGGTAATTCTGCCGCAGGATCCGGCCGGTGCGCTCATCCCAGGTGTAGCGCCCGCCCAGCGAGAGGCTGAGCTTGTCACTGAAGTTGATCGTCACATCGGCAAAGCCGGCGACGGTTTCCGTGCCGATATCGGCTGAGGTGAAGGCGGTCAGGCCGGGGAAGACGGGGTTGTTCCACAGCCGCACGTCGAACTGGGTCAGCGCGTTGGCGCTCAGGTAATAGAACCCGATCATGCCCTGGACCGGTCCAGCATCGACCAGCATCTGCAGTTCCTGGCTGAACTGGTCGTTCTTGTAGAAGGCCGGCACATCGAGATCGACCGCCGGTAGCGCATCGAAGTCGATCGGGCTGAAGCTTTCGTCGGCGCGGTAGGCGGTGATCGAGCGGAAGGTCAGCGCGTCGTTCGGCTTGGCTTCCATGAACAGCGAAACGCCCCAGCCTTCCACGTCCTGACGCGGATCAACCAGTCCGCCGCGGGTATCGTAAACATTGCTCAGCACCGGGGCGGCGCTCAGCAGGCTGGGGATCAGGCGGTGGCCGCCGCGAGCCGAGCTCTTGTCATGCACCCAGTCACCCGCCAGACGGGCGAAGAAATCGGTGCCGTGGATTTCGATCGTGCCGCGCGCGGCATAGACGTTCTTGTCATAGTTTTCGGCGCCCGTGGTGAGGTTGGTGCCGAAGCCGTCGCGGGTCAGCCGCGCGAACGAACCGCCGATGCGGACAATGCCATCGGCATCGACCGGGGTTGAAGCCGTTACCACCCCGTCAAGCTGGTTGTAGCTGCCATAGGTGCCGCGCACCTGAAGGCGGAAATCGTTCGGCAGGCGCTTGGTCACATACTTGACCGCGCCGCCCACGGTGTTGCGGCCATAAAGCGTGCCCTGCGGGCCGCGCAGCACTTCGATCCGCTCCACATCATAAATGTCGAGCACGGCACCCTGGGGACGGTTCAGGTAGACATCGTCCAGATAGATGCCGACGCCCTGTTCGAAGCCCGAAACCGGGTCCTGCTGGCCCACGCCGCGGATAAAGGCGGACAAGGTGGAATTGGTGCCGCGGCTGGGTTCCAGCGTCACGTTAGGGACCTGTTCGGCCAGGGCGGTGATGTCGACGGCGCCGGATTTGGCCAACTGATCGCCCGACAGCGCGGTGATTGCAATCGGCACGTCAACCAGCGTTTCCTCGCGGCGCCGGGCCGTGACGATGATTTCGCCCGAATCGGCTTCAGCCGCCGCATCGGCGTTCTGGGCGTGGGCGGGCATGGCGGTCAGGCCGACGAAAGCGCTGGCAACCAGCGAAGCACGGCAGAGCAGATCAGTCTTACGCATCGGGCACTCCTCCCAAGAAATTCTTCCCGCACGGCCCTGGGCGGCGGGCTCCTGCATCGTGCTTATATAAAAGTTGAACCAACTTTCAACTTTGTTATGGTTGCAGCAGCAAGGGGAGCGGTTGAAAGTGACGAAACGTGGCGCGGCTGCAACAGTGGCCGGCGGCAACAGGGGGAAAGAGGTGCACGCAGCAGAGGCCGGTACCCCGCCACGCGAGCCGCGCACCGAGCGCGGGCGGCGCACCCAGCGCGCACTCCTTGATGCCGCGGCGGCCGAATTCGGGGAAAAGGGCTTTCATGAAAGCTCGATCGTCTCGATCACGATCCGCGCCGGGGTCGCGCTGGGCAGTTTCTATACCTATTTCGAATCCAAGGAGGCGCTGTTCAAGGCGCTGGTTCAGGACATGTCGGGCCGGGTCCGCGATCACGTCGCCCCGGTGCTGCGCGATCACAGCGGCGGCGCGATCGAGGCCGAAGGCGTGGCGCTGGAGGCGTTCCTGCGGTTTGCCCGCAGCAACAAGGAAATCTACCGGATCATCGACGAAGCCGAATTCGTCGCGCCGGAAGCCTGGCGGGCCCACTACCTCAATACCGCCGCGCGCATTCTGGAGCGGCTTCAGGCCGCGCGGGCCCGGGGGGAACTGGCGGTCGAGCCAAGCGCGGTCCACGCCTGGGCGATCATGGGCATGAACGTGTTCCTGGGCTTGCGCTTCGGGGTGCTCGACAGCGAGGCCGATCTCACAGAGGTGGCGGCCCAGGCGAATGCGCTGCTCAGGGACGGGTTGGGATAGACCTTGTCCGCCCGCGCGGCTATGCGCCGCCAACCATGTCAAACCGCCGCACCTTCGCCATCATTTCGCACCCCGACGCGGGCAAGACCACGCTGACCGAGAAGCTGCTGCTGCAAGGCGGCGCGATTCACCTGGCCGGCGAGGTCAAGGCGCGCGGCGCGGCGCGGCGGGCGCGCTCGGACTGGATGAAGATCGAGCAGCAGCGCGGGATCTCGGTCACCTCCAGCGTCATGACCTTCGAGCGCGACGGGATCACGTTCAACCTGCTTGACACGCCGGGGCACGAGGACTTTTCCGAAGACACCTATCGCACCCTGACCGCGGTCGATTCCGCGATCATGGTGATCGACGCGGCCAAGGGCATCGAGCCGCAGACCCGCAAGCTGTTCGAGGTTTGCCGCCTGCGTTCCGTGCCGATCATCACCTTCGTCAACAAGGTTGACCGCGAAGGGCGCGCTGCGTTCGAAACGCTGGATGAAGTGGCCGATGCCCTGGCGCTCGATGTCTGCCCGATGTCCTGGCCAATCGGGATGGGCGGAGAATTCAAGGGCGTGCTCGATTTTGCCACCAATACCATCAGCCGCCCGGAAGGCGACAGCCGCGAATTCCTGGGCAAGCGCGATCCGGCCGATGATATCCCGGCCGACATTGCCGAGGAAATCGAACTCGCCAAGGCCGGTTATCCCCCGTTCGATCTGGAAGCCTATCGTAACGGCGATCTGACCCCGGTCTACTTCGGATCGGCGCTCAAGAACTTCGGCGTGGCCGAACTGATCGATGCCATCGCCCGCCATGCCCCGCCGCCGCGCCCGCAGCCCAGCGAGCAGGGCGTTGTCAGCCCGGACGGCAAGGAAGTGACCGGGTTCATTTTCAAGGTCCAGGCCAACATGGACCCGATGCACCGTGACCGGATCGCCTTCATGCGGCTGGTCTCCGGCACGTTCAGGCGGGGGATGAAACTGACCCCGTCAGCGCTGGGCAAGCCGGTGGCGATCCATTCCCCGATCCTGTTCTTTGCCCAGGACCGCGAGATTGCCGACACGGCCGAGCCGGGCGACATCATCGGCATTCCCAACCATGGCACGCTGCGGGTCGGCGATACCCTGTCCGAGAGCAACAAGGTTCGCTTCACCGGCCTGCCCAACTTCGCGCCGGAAATCCTGCGCCGGGTCGCGCTGAAGGATCCGACCAAGACCAAGCAGCTGAGAAAAGCGCTCGACGACCTGTCCGAAGAAGGCGTGATCCAGGTGTTCTATCCCGAGATCGGCGCGGCATCGATCGTCGGCGTGGTCGGCCAGCTCCAGCTCGACGTGCTGATTTCGCGGCTGGAAGCGGAATACAAGGTCGAGGCCGTGCTGGAAGCTGCGCCGTTCGATACGGCCCGCTGGCTGAAGGGGCCGGATGCGGCGCTGAAGCAGTTTGCCGATTTCAACAAGTCGAACCTTGCCAGGGACCGCGATGGCGATCCGGTATTCCTGGCCCGCAGTGCCTGGGATGTCGGCTACCAGCAGGAAAAGAACCCCGACCTGGTCTTCAGCGCCACCAAAGAGCGTTGACCGGGTGGAGCTGACTTTCGCCAGCTATAACATCCACAAGGCCGTCGGGCTGGACCGGCGGCGCGATCCGGAACGGATCCTGGCGGTGCTGCACGAGATCGATGCCGATGTGATCGCCCTGCAAGAGGCCGACCGCCGGTTTGGCCGGCGCGCCAGCGTGCTGCCCAAGGACCTGCTGGGCGACCTGTCTGACTATCGTCCGGTCCGGCTCAACCACCGGCCCGATTCGCTTGGCTGGCACGGCAATGCCCTGCTGGTGAAGCGCGGGATCAACGTGATCGAGGCAGGGGTGGTGCCGCTGCCCACGCTGGAGCCGCGCGGGGCGGTGCGGGCCGATCTGCTGGTCCATGGCAAGCGGCTGCGGGTGGCCGGGATGCATCTTGACCTGTCGGGCCTGCGCCGCCGCCAGCAGATCCGCACGGTCCTTTCGCATGTCGAGCGCTGCGGCCCGTCCTGTCCGACCGTGCTGCTGGGCGATTTCAACGAATGGTCGCTCCACGGCGGCTCGCTGCGCGAATTCCTCTCCCCCTGGCGGGTTCTGGCACCGGGCCGCTCATACCCTTCGCGCCGACCGATCGCCCAGCTCGACCGCCTGGTGATCTCGCCGGAATGGCAGGTGAATGCGCTGGGTGTCCATCATTCGGCGCTGGCCGCCCGCGCGTCTGATCATTTGCCGGTCATGGCCCGGCTGATCCTGCCCAAAAAATAGGTACTGGCGCAACGAGTGGGCGTTTCCGCTCAAAGCTGCACAACCCCGTTTCGCCTGGATCGCCATTTCACAACAAGATTGCCAGACCGGCACGGGCCTTGCCGCGTCTGTGAAGCCGACACGGGGGGCGGCACGCAAACAGGGGGGCAAGGCCGTGAAAATCATCGCCATGATCAAGCCCTTCAGGCTTGCTGCGGTCCGCGATGCCCTGGGGGCCACCGGCGGGGCTGGCATGACCGTGTCCGAGGCGAAGGGCTTTGCTTCCGGCATCATCGTCAAGCCGAGCATTGGCCTCAGGGTTTCGCCGGGAGCCGAAGTCGCCGGCTTGGGGTTCCTGTTTCTTCAAACGCGGCGGCGGGGTCAGCTGAGCGCGGCTTCGCATTCGGCCATCAACCGGGCCATGATCTCTGCCACCGGCTCTTCCCTGGTGACCATGCCGACTGACTGGCCGGCCATGACCGAGCCGTTCTCGACATCGCCCTCGATCACCGCGCGGCGCAGGGCGCCGGCCCAGAACTGTTCGATTTCCAGCTGGGCCTGTTCCATGTCGACCTTGCCGGCATCAAGCAGCGCGGCCACTTCGCGCTGCTTGGCGGTGAATTCCTCGGTGCCCTTGTTCCTGAGCGCGCGGACCGGGATCACCGGCAGGCGCGGATCGATCTGGACCGAGGCGACCGCGTCGCGGGCATTGGCGCGGAAGAAGGCCTGCTTGAAGGCCGGGTGGGCAATGCTTTCGGTCGCGCAGGCGAACCGGGTGCCAAGCTGCACGCCCGATGCGCCCATTTCCAGATAGGCGGCAATCATGTCGCCCTGGCCGATCCCGCCAGCCACGAAGACCACGAACTCATCGCCCAGCGCGGGCAGGAATTCCTGTGCCAGCACCGACGTGGCGACCGGACCGATATGGCCGCCGGCTTCGCTGCCCTCGATCACCAGGGCATCGGCGCCGCTGCGCAGCAGGCGGGTGGCGAGGGCCAGGGTCGGGGCAAAGACCAGCACTCTTGCGCCGAACGCCTTGATCGCCTCGACACTGCCCTTCGGCGGAATGCCCCCGGCCAGCACCACGTGGCTGACCTGGTGCCTGGCGCAGACCGCGATCAGATCGGACAGCTGCGGGTGCATGGTGATGAGGTTGACGCCAAAGGGCCGCGCGGTCAGCGCCCTGGTTGCCGCGATTTCGGCGTCGAGCAGGTCCGGCGTCATCGCCCCGCAGGCAATCACGCCGAAACCGCCGGCATTGGAAATGGCCGAAACGAGATGGCGTTCCGAAACCCAGCTCATCGCGCCGCACAGGATCGCGTGTTCGGTGCCGAGGAAGTCGCGGCCGCGCTGCATCAGCGTGTGGGTCTTGTCGTACACTCGGCTTCCCCCGGTTGTCGTAGCGTCCGGGGGCTTTAGGCGGCAGTGGCCGCCGCCGCAACCCGCCGAGGTGAGAAAAAATCGGATGAAACGATCATAGAAACGATATTAATCGTCTTAGGCGCATAATGATGCGGGGTTACAGTGGCTTCATTGCTTCAACAAGGAGAGCCTGCCATGAACACCCCTTCCCAGTGCCCCGTGATCCACGGCGGCAGCACCCGGTCCGACAGCACTCCGGTCTGGTGGCCCAATGCCCTCAACCTCGACATCCTGCACCAGCACGATGCCAAGACCGATCCGCTGGGTCCGGACTTTGACTATCGCCGCGCGGTCCGCACGCTGGATTACGCTGCCCTGAAGGCCGATCTGACCGCCTTGATGACCGACAGCCAGGACTGGTGGCCGGCCGACTGGGGCCACTACGGCGGCCTGATGATCCGCCTGGCCTGGCACGCCGCCGGGACCTACCGCATTGCCGACGGACGCGGCGGGGCCAGCACCGGCAACCAGCGCTTTGCGCCGCTCAATTCCTGGCCCGACAACGGCAATCTCGACAAGGGCCGCCGCCTGCTGTGGCCGATCAAGAAGAAGTACGGCAACGCGCTGAGCTGGGCCGACCTGTTCATTCTGGCGGGTAACGTCGCGTACGAATCGATGGGCTTCAAGACCTTTGGTTTCGCTTTCGGCCGGGAAGACATCTGGGCGCCGGAAAAGGACATCTACTGGGGCGCTGAAAAGGAATGGCTGGCCAAGAGCGGCAGCGAAGGCAGCCGCTATTCCGGCGAGCGCGACCTGGAAAACCCGCTGGCGGCGGTGATGATGGGCCTGATCTACGTCAACCCGGAAGGCGTTGACGGCGAACCCGATCCGCTCAAGACCGCCCGCGACATGCGCGTCACCTTTGCCCGCATGGCCATGAACGACGAGGAAACCGTCGCTCTGACCGCCGGCGGCCATACTGTCGGCAAGGGTCACGGCAACGGCGATGCGGGCCAGCTTGGCCCGGCCCCGGAAGGCGGTGAGATCGAGGATCAGGGCTTTGGCTGGCTCAACAAGACCGGCCGGGGCATTGGCCGCGATACCGTGACCAGCGGCATCGAAGGGGCCTGGACCACCCATCCGACCGTGTTCGACGACGGCTATTTCGACCTGCTGTTCAAGTATGACTGGGAACTGACCAAGAGCCCGGCCGGAGCCTGGCAGTACCAGCCGGTGAACATCGCCGCGGAAGACATGCCGGTCGATGTCGAAGATCCCTCGATCCGGACCATGCCGATGATGACCGATGCCGACATCGCGCTGAAGGTCGATCCGCAATACCGCAAGATTGCCGAGCGGTTCCGCGATGACCACGCCTATTTTTGCGATGTCTTCGCCCGGGCCTGGTTTAAGCTCACGCACCGCGATCTTGGCCCCAAGGCCCGCTACATCGGCCCGTGGGTGCCGGAAGAGGACCTGATCTGGCAGGATCCGGTGCCGACCGGGCCGACCGGCTATGATGTCGCCGCGCTGAAGGCGAAGATCGCTGCCAGTGGGCTGTCGGTCGCCGAATTGGTCTCGACTGCCTGGGACAGTGCCCGCACCTTCCGCGGCTCGGACAAGCGCGGCGGGGCCAATGGCGCCCGCATCCGCCTTGCCCCGCAGAAGGACTGGGAAGGCAACGAGCCGGCCCGCCTGGCCAAGGTCCTGGCCGTGCTGGAGCCGCTGGCGGCCGAGGCCGGCGCGAGCATCGCCGATACGATCGTGCTGGGCGGCAATGTCGGCCTGGAGCAGGCGATCAAGTCAGCCGGGTTCGATGTGTCCGTGCCGTTCGCGCCGGGCCGCGGCGATGCCAGCGATGCGCAGACCGACGCAGAGAGCTTTGCCGTGCTGGAGCCGCTGGCCGATGGCTTCCGCAACTGGGTCAAGGGCGACTATGTCGTCCAGCCGGAAGAGCTGCTGCTCGACCGGGCCCAGCTGATGGGCCTGACCGCGCCGGAAATGACCGTGCTGATCGGCGGGATGCGCGTGCTGGGGACCAACCATGGCGGGACGGCCCACGGTGTCTTCACCAGCCGTCCGGGCGCGCTGACCACTGACTTCTTCGTCACTCTCACCGATATGGCCTATCGCTGGGAACCGAAGGGCCGGAACCTCTATCAACTGGTCGAGCGCAAGACCGGCAAGGTGGCTTACACCGCGACCCGCGCGGACCTGGTGTTCGGCTCAAACTCGGTGCTGCGCGCCTATGCCGAAGTCTATGCCCAGGACGACAACGCCGAAAAGTTCGTGCGTGATTTCGTCAGCGCCTGGACCAAGGTGATGACTGCGGACCGCTTCGACCTCGCCTGAGGAACGCCAGGCAGACCGGCCGGGGGCGGCATCCCATCACGGGGTGCCGGCCCGATGCTTGCGGTGTGGCGGTGGTGTGCCATCGGTCGATCACTGTGGGCACCCTTGTCCGTTGATTGTCTGTTGATTGTCTGTTGGCCAGGAACGCTGGTCCTGCCTGCTGCTCGCTGTTCTTGTCCCCCGACCATAGCGACGGCATGGTCCACCCCACTTGCTCCGAAGCTTGTGACCGCGCACCAGCACCGGAACGGCGCAACCAGCAGATGACAGCAGCTTGCGGCGCGGCAGATCAGGCCGCTGCGTCGTCCGCGTCGAGCCCGTAGGCAGAATGCAGGACCCGCACGGCCAGTTCGGTCTCGTCCTCGTCGATCAGCACCGATACCTTGATTTCCGAAGTGGAGATCGCCTGGATGTTGATGCCGCGATCGGCCATCGCCCTGAACATGGTCGCGGCAACGCCCGCGTGGCTTTTCATGCCGACGCCAACCACGCTGATCTTGGCAACCTTGCCGTCGGTGATGATCCGGTTGTAGCCGATCGCCTCCTTCTGCGCTTCCAGCAGGGTCTGGGCGCGCAGCAGATCGGCGCTTGGGACAGTGAAGGTCACGTCGGTCTCGCCCTTGTCGCGCCCGACGTTCTGAATGATCATGTCGACATTGATATTGGCCGCGGCCAGCGGGCCGAAGATCGTGGCGACCGCGCCGGGCCGGTCGGGAACGCGGGTCAGGATCACCTTGGCTTCGTTCTTGTCGGCGGCGATGCCGGTGATGAGCTGGCGTTCCATGTCCAAGTTCTCCATCATTTTGGCCAATTCTTCATCGCTGACAATCAGCGTGCCGGGGATTTCGTCAGCCGGGGCGCTATCGTCATCGATGAAGCTGGAAAGCACCTGCACACGCACCCCTGCCTTCATTGCCAGACTGACCGAGCGGGTCTGCAGCACCTTGGATCCGACCGAGGCGAGTTCCAGCATTTCCTCGTAAGTCACGGCCTTGAGCTTGCGGGCCTTGGTCACGATCCGGGGGTCGGTGGTATAGACCCCGTCGACATCGGTGTAGATGTCACAGCGGTCCGCGCCGATCGCGGCGGCGACTGCCACGGCCGAGGTATCCGAACCGCCGCGGCCCAGGGTGGTCACCCGGCCGCCGTCGGTCACGCCCTGGAAACCCGGGATCACGGCGATTTCGCCAGCCGCCATGCTGGCCAGCAGGGCTTGGCTCTCGATCTCGCCGATCCGGGCCTTGGCATGGGCATTGTCGGTGCGGATCGGCAACTGCCAGCCGAGCCACGAGCGCGCCTGGCAGCCCAGTGCCTGCAGGGTCAGCGCAAGCAGGCCGGATGTGACTTGCTCGCCACTGGCGACGACCACGTCATACTCGGCGGGGTCAAAAAGCGGATTGGCCTCGCGGCAAAAGTTCACCAGCCGGTCGGTCTCTCCCGCCATGGCGGAAACAACCACGGCCACCTCGTGTCCGGCCGCCTGCTGGCGGCGCACGATATTGGCGACCCGGCGGATCCGTTCAGACCCGGCCATCGAAGTGCCGCCGAATTTCATCACGATGCGGGCCAAGGGCGCCAGCTCCTGCAACAATCTTGCGCGCAGAATCCCTCGCCCTGCGGCGGGCGCCCTGTTAGATAGGCGGCATGGCTAATGCAAGTTCAACTGCGACGATCCGGCCCCAAGAGGCGGCCCATTTTGGTCAACTGGCCGCCGACTGGTGGGATCCAAAGGGATCATCGGCCATGCTCCACCGGTTGAATCCCGTGCGGCTTGGCTTCATCCGGGCGGCGATCGACGCCCACTGGAATACGGATTCGCGCGGGGTGCGCCCGCTGGCGGGAAAGCGTGCGCTTGATGTCGGCTGCGGCGCGGGCCTGCTGTGCGAACCGCTGGCCCGGCTGGGCGCGGCGGTAACGGGAGTTGATGCCGCCCAAGAGAACATTGCCACGGCCAGCGCCCACGCCGCCGGGGCCGGTCTGGCCATTGACTATCGCTGCGGCGATGTCGCGCAGCTTGGGTTGCAAGACTTCGATCTCGTCACCTCGATGGAAGTAATCGAACATGTGGCCGACAAGGCGGCGTTTCTGGCCGCCTTGGCCATGGCGCTCGCACCGGGCGGGCTGATGATCCTGTCCACGCCCAACCGCACGGCAAAGTCCCGCTTGCTGATGGTCGAGGCGGCCGAGCGGATCGGCATGGTCCCGCGCGGCACCCATCACTGGGACGATTTCGTGACGCCGGATGAACTGGCCGATCTGCTGTCCGCGGCAGGGCTGAGCATGGGCAAACCCACCGGGATTGCCTGGTCCCCCGCCAAGGGCCTGCATCTGTCCGACGATCTGTCATTGAATTACATCGTCACGGTGGCCGCCGCCGATTGACGGATTGTGCCAAGTCACCGGCCGGTGCGACCTGCTAGGGAGGACTTCATCGGTTCCGCTTGCGAAAGGTCATCTGGCTGATGCGTCTGCTGTTCAGGCTTGTTGCGGCTTTGCTGCCGTTGTTTGCGCTCAATTCGGTGTCCCGGGCCGATATTCCGGTTCCCGATGTCGCCTATTGCTCATTGATCGCCTGGAGCGGGGAACGGTTTCCGGACGGGCGCTGCGAGCGGCTGCATTCCGAACGGATCTTCTGGCGCGGGCAGAACTCCGAGCTGATCCTGATGGTGGAAAGCGAAGCGCGCGGCGGGATTTCCCGCTCGCGGCAGGGCGAACTCCGGCGGATGCTGGGCGAAGTGGCGCGCGGGGTCGGGCCGGCTTTCGGCCGGCTGGCTCCGCTTGAACTTTCCGCCACCATTCATGTCATAATCGTCAATGACGCGGGGCCGGTCGGGGCAAGAGCGGAAACCGTCTGGCGCACCGACAACGGCCAGCGCGATTGTCCGATCATCCTTTACAACAATGCGGCGCTTGATACGGGTGCGCTGGCCCGCACCATCGCGCACGAGATATTCCACTGCGCGCAATACCGCAGTGTGCCGGAAAAGCTGACCGGTGATGAGGCCCCCCGCTGGTGGATGGAGGGGAGCGCCGAGTGGTTTGAAGACCTGGCCCTGCCGCACCTGCACGCAGCCAGCGATACCGGCGATGCGGTCATCACTTTTGGCACGCGTGCCAGCACCACGTCGTTGCTCGATCTGCGCTATGCCAATGTCGTGCTGTTCAGCTGGCTTGGCGCAGAGCGCATTCCAGGCTTCATCGCGGCCATGGCCAACGGCGACGAGCCTCAGATCGCCGGCGCGCGCCGCGCGCTTTCCGATGCGCATTGGCTGCGCTTCGCCCGTGATTTCGCCGACGAGCGGATCGTTCTTCCCGGCGGGCTGGCGGTGGCCGGACCGACCTATGGTCCACGCTGGACTGAATTGCATCGCACAACCGGGATGGTCGGCGAGCGGCCGCACGAAAGCGGCGAGTACCGACCGCTGACCTTGATCTACGGACAGGTCTGGTTCGTTCCTGGCCATTATCGGCCCAATGGCACTTTCGGCACGCTGGGCGATGTATTCTCGCAGCGCGCGGGTGAATGGGGGCTGTTGCCCACCCCGCTTTCGGTGAACTGCGGCGGCGAGCGCAAGTTCCGGATGGCCGCGATCGGCACGCGGGCCATGCGCCTGCGGATCGCACCCGGAACATACCGCGCCGAACCGGCGAACTGTGCCTGCCCGCAGGGCAGCTGGACTATCAACGAGAGTGATCTGGAGGAAAGCTTCCGTCCGGGCCCGGATTGGACGCTGGTCAGCCACGGCCAGGTTTTCATGCAGTTCAATCCGGACGGAACTGCCCATTTCAAGGCATTGCAGATGCGGTTTCGCGGCCCGACGCGGACCACGGGCCGGATGACCACCACGCATGAAATTGTCCGCGATGCCGAGTACTTCCTGACCTGGCGGCGCGAGGGCGGCGCTTTGAGTTTTGCCAAGTCCCGTCCGTCGCTGACCCGGGAAACCTCCACCACCTCGATCCGCTCCGACCTGCTCAACAGCACCCAAACCAAGCCTTCACGGTGGCGTGAGGTCGAGGTCGACAATTTTGCCGGCGAGTTGATGGCCTTCACCTGCAGCGGCAACAGCCTGATCATCCGCGAGCCGGGCAAGCTTGCGCAAGACCGCACTGCCGGCAACCGCAAGCGCCGGGTGTGGTACCCGTGGTACGGAACCTACGTGCGGATGTAGGGCATGAGCGCCGCGCGGGTTGTTGCCTCACGCTCGTCCCAGGTGCCGGCGATCCGGGTGAAGGGGACACGGGCCCGCACCAGCATGGCCTCGGTCACTGCGGCAAAGCGGGCCCGCTCGGCCGCCGTGCCGAACAGGCGGGTGCCAGCTTCCACCCATGGCACGTCCGCTTCGAACAGCAGGTAAAGAGCAGCCTTGGGGTAAGCCAGCAGCTCTGTCGGCACCGTGCCGAACAGCATTTCGGCCCAGGCGGCGGTCATCAGCGGATCGGTATCGAGCAGGCACAGCGCCGCGCCGGTTTGCTCCACCGCGCGCACCGCAGCCTCGTGCCCGGCGGCAATCGCCAGCAGGTCGGCCATGGTGAACCGGGTGCCGTGCGCCTCGGCATAGTCGCGCCCGTATTCCGTTACCAGCGGCAGGCCAAGTTCTGCCGCCAGCCTGGTCGAGAGTAGCGACTTGCCGGTGCTTTCCGCGCCGTGAAAGCAGATCCGGATCATGCGCCCTGCCGCTGGCGCCGTTCCACCGCGATCCATTCGCGCAGGCCGAACAGGCTCATCACCAGCATCCCGCCATAGAGCCCGGCGGTCGGATAGAGCCCGCGGTTGATATAGAGCAGCACTGCGCCGATATCGATCGTGATCCACAGCACCCAGTTCTCGATCCGGCGCAGCCCCAGCAGCACTTGCGCGGCAACGCTGGCTCCGGCGATCGCGCTGTCGGCAAAGGGCATGGCCGCATCGGTATAGCGGTGCAGCAGCCAGCCGAGGTTGAGGCTGATCGCGGCCGTCACCGCCAGCCACACGGCCCGGCTGGTCCAGTCGAGCCAGTGGACTGCAACCCGCTCGCGATCCTCACCCCGCGCCAGCGAACGGCGCCAGACGATCCAGCCCCAGACATTGGCCAGCACGAAGAACACCTGCAGGGCGCTTTCGGCATAGAGGCGGCTTTCGAAGAAGATAAAAATGAACAGCGATACCGAGGCGATCGCGAAGGCAAAGTTCCATTGCGAGCGGAAGATCAGCAGGGCGATGTTGATCAGGCCCAGTCCGGCCGCAATCCATTCCAGGGTCTTGATCGTGGCGGGATCGATCATCATCGCCGCACCGCAATGGCGCCGGGGTTGTCGGTGAACACGCCGTCGATTCCGGCCGCGCGGATCAACTGCCAGGCGCGGGCAAAGTCGCCCGGCGCATCGGGATCGCTGCCCAGCCGCAGCAGCGGCGGCAGGAAGCGGTTTTCCAGCCGCAGGGTCCAGGCATGGACCTTGAGGCCGGCAGCATGGGCCATGCCGACCAGCGGCGTGGCCTTGCCATCTGGCCCCAGCAGCAGCGGCAGTTCGGCCCCGATCCCGTCGGCATAGGCGGCAATCGCGGCCAGCCCTGCGCGGCTCAGCATGGCGCGGTAGGTGGTGCCGGCCCGGTCCAGCTCGGCCACCAGCAGCGCCGGGGTGTCGAGGCCGCGCGTGGCGAGATAGGCGGGGTGTTTCAGTTCGGGATAGAGGCCGATCCGCCGGCCGGTTTCGGCTTCCTTGGCGCGGACCAGCGCGATCACTTCGGCCAGGGTCGGCACCGGATAAAGGCCGTCGAACCGGGTGTTGGCCCGGCGCACTTCGGGCAGCCGCTCACGCGCTCGCAGGGTGCGCAGTTCGGCCAGGGTGAAATCCTCGACAAACCAGCCGGTGACCTGCTCCCCGTCGATCGTGCGGGTCGCCTTGCGGTGCGCGAACTCCGGGCGGCTGGCGACATCGGTGGTGCCGGAAATCTCATTCTCGTGCCGGGCCACCAGCACACCGTCGCGGGTGGCGACAAGGTCCGGCTCGACATAGTCCGCACCCTGGTCGATCGCCCGCTCATAGGCGGCCAGGGTGTGCTCGGGCCGCTCGCCGCTTGCCCCGCGATGGGCAATGACGATTGTCGCCCCGGCCGGGACGGCCAGCGCCATGGCGGCCAGCGCCACCAGCCAGCCCTTCATAGCGCCGCAGCCCACTCGTCGGGTTTGAAGCCGACCAGCAGGCCGCCGGGATGTTCAAGGATCGGGCGCTTGATGCAGCTGGGATTGGCCGCCATCACTGCCACGGCCTTTGCGGCATCAAGATCGGCCTTGTCGGCATCGGGCAGCTTCTTGAACGTGGTCCCGGCGCGGTTCAGCACCTTTTCCCACCCGGCCGCTTCGCACCAGGCGGCCAGTTGCGCCGGATCGGCCCCGGCCTTCTTGTAATCATGGAAGGTGTAGGCAAGGCCTTGCCCATCCAGCCAGGTGCGGGCCTTCTTCACCGTGTCGCAGTTGGGGATGCCATAAAGGATCATTGGGCCTGCTCCATTTGCGCCAGGTCCGCGCGGATGCCTTGCTGCAGATTGTTCAGTTCGATCACCGCATCGTTCATCTTCTGGAACGCGGCCATGTGGGCCTGTTGGTCACCGCTCTGTCCGATCCGGTTGTTGCTCTCGGTCAGGCCCGGCAGATCGCGGGTCAGCGCGGTGATCCGATCCAGCGCGGCGAGCTGCTTGTCCGTGCAGCCGGTCCGGTCCAGCGCGGCATAGGCGCGGTGGTTGAAATCATCGCCGGGTGCGGCCGCGATATCGCGGGCGGCGGCAAGGCGCTTTTGGCAGGCCAGTTCGGGGCTTTCCCCGCTGGCGCAGCCCGGCAGCAGCAGGATCGCGGCAAGGGCACAGGCGCGGATCATTGGTCCTCCGGATGGAACTGCCTTACCCGCGGAGCGGGGCAGGAATAGAGCGTGTAGCTGGCATAGTAATCGCTGCGCCCGCGGGCCTGGACCCGGGCGTGTTCGGGATGGTTGCCCCAGGCGCGGGCGGCCTCTTCGTTCTCCCATTCGGAGATCGCGACAACCTCGCCATCATCGGCCACGAAGCCCTTGATTGAGAGGAAGCCGGGCTGCGCTGCTGCCAGTTCCTCCATCCGCGCGTTGTCCGCCTCATAGGCGGCGCGGTCGATGTCGGGCCGTTTGCGGTTGCGGAACACGGTGAGGTACATGGTTGCGATCCTAGCCTGCGCATGGTTGCAGCACCACCCCCAACCTCTCCTTTGAAGAGGAGGGGGCCGGGGGGTGGTGCTTGCGCAAGTCGCCAATTTTGGCCAAAGCCCGCACATGTCATTCAACACCTTCGGCCGTCTGCTGCGTTTCACCACCTGGGGCGAAAGCCACGGGCCGGCGCTGGGCGCCGTGGTCGATGGCTGCCCGCCGGGAGTGGAAATCAGCGAGGGCGTGATTCAGCCGTTTCTGGATGCGCGCCGTCCGGGCCAATCCCGGTTCACCACCCAGCGGCAGGAACCGGATGCGGTCCGCATCCTCTCCGGCGTGTTCGAAGGCAAGACCACCGGCACCCCGATTGCGCTGATGATCGAGAATGTCGACCAGCGGTCCAAGGACTATTCCGAAGTGGCCAGGGCCTATCGCCCCGGCCATGCCGACTATGCCTATGATGCCAAGTACGGTTTCCGCGACTATCGCGGCGGCGGGCGGTCCAGTGCGCGGGAAACCGCGGCGCGGGTGGCGGCGGGCGCGGTTGCCCGGCTGGTGATACCGGAAGTGGTAATCACCGGCTATGTCTGCGAAATCGGCGGTGACGCGATCGATATGGCCCATTTCGATGCGGCTGAAATCGGCCACAACGCCTTCTTCTGCCCGGATGCGGCAGCGGCCAGGCGGTGGGAAAAGATCGTTGACGATGCGCGCAAGGCCGGGTCATCGGTGGGCGCGGTGGTGGAATGTGTCGCCACCGGCGTTCCGGCCGGCTGGGGCGCGCCGCTTTATGGCAAGCTCGATGCGGACCTGGCCGCTGCGATGATGGGGATCAACGCGGTCAAGGGCGTGGAAATCGGCGATGGCTTTGCCGCCGCACGGCTGACCGGTGAAGGCAATGCCGATCCGATGCGGCCGGGTGAGGACGGTCCGCAGTTTCTCGCCAATCATGCCGGCGGGATCGCGGGCGGGATCAGCACCGGCCAGCCGGTGGTGGTCCGCGTGGCGTTCAAGCCGACCAGCTCGATCCTGACCCCGCAGCAGACCATCACCCGCGATGGCGAAGCGGCAGAGATGTTCACCAAGGGCCGCCATGACCCCTGCGTCGGCATTCGCGGCGTGCCGGTGGTCGAAGCGATGATGGCCCTGGTGCTGGCCGACCACAAGCTGCTCCACCGGGGCCAGTGCGGCTGACCTTCGACCTTCGTCATTGCTTCGCTGCGCGGGCAATGACGGGAAAAGGACGGGAACCCGATGAAAATCTACTTCGCGCTGATCCTGGTCTTCGTCGGACTGCTGTGGTGGTTCAACGGCGCGCGGCAAAAGCGGCTTGATGCCGATCCGGGGCAGCAGGAACTGGCCCGGCTGCTGGTCAGCGCGGCACTGGGGCGCGGGGCCACAGTGCAGCAGGTCAGGGATCAGCTGGCCCGGATGGCCAAGGGCAGCGCCGAGCGGCGGGTGCGGTTGACCCACGCGGTCATGCTGGTCCGCAGCGAAGCCGCGCCGGACCTTTACGAGAAGGTGCTGGAGCTTTCGCGCCGGCTTTAGCCCCGCAGCACCGCGCCCAGCTTGCCTGCCGCGCCGGTGACCTTCTCGGCAATCGCCTTGAGTTCGGCCTCGGTATAGCTCTTTTCGCCCGGCTGCATGGTGACTTCGACCGCCAGGCTCTTCTGCCCGTCCGGCACGCCCTGGCCCCGGAAATCGTCGAACAGCCGCACGGCGACGATGTTGGCCTTGTCACAGCCCTTGATCGCGCGAACCAGATCCCCGGCCGGCAGCGCGGTATCAACCAGGAAGGCAAAGTCGCGAGTCACGGCCTGCAGCGCCGGCGGGGCATAGGCGGAGCGGGCAAAACCCGCTGACTTCTTGCCCGGGATGGCATCGAGGAACAGTTCGACCGCCGCCACCGGCACGCCCACGTCGAACTGCTTCAGCACTGCCGGGTGGAGCATGCCGAAGCGGGCCAGCACGGTCTTGGGGCCAAGCCGCAAGGTGGCCGACTGGCCGGGGTGGAACTGCGCGCCCGCCTCGCCCATCACCTGCAGGTTTTCGACCGGCGCACCGGCCTCGGCCAGCAGGGCCAGGGCTTCGGCCTTGGCGTCGAACGCGTCGAAGACCTGCGCCTTCCCGGTTGCCCAGCCGCGCGGGGTCTTCTCGCCGGCCAGCACCATGCCCAGCGTCAGGCGCTCGTCGCTGTGGCCGCTTGTCCCACGTAAGTAACGGCGGCCCAGTTCGAACAGCCGCAGGCCCGAAGCGCCGCGATCGACATTGCGGCGCACCGCGGCCAGCAGGCCGGGGAGCAGCGAGGGGCGCATCGCCTTCATGTCCTCGCTGATCGGGTTGGCGAGGGTCCAGACCGCGCCGTTACCTTCCGCAAAGGCGGCGGCGTCTGCTTCCGGCAGGAACGACCAGGTCACCGCTTCGTGGCTGCCGCGCGAGGCGGCGGCGCGGCGCAGGCGGCGCTCCAGCTGCTGGGCCGGGGTTGCGGTCGGCCGGGCCACGCCATCGGCGCGCGGCAGCGGTGTGCTGGCGATATTGTCGAGTCCGTGGATGCGGACCACTTCTTCGACAAGGTCGGGCGCGTCATCAACATCCGGGCGCCAGCTTGGCACGATCACGTTCCAGCGGGCATCGCTGCCGAAGCCGAGCGCGCGCAGGATCGCGCGCTGCTGGTCGTCGGGGATTGCGACGCCGCCCAGTTGCTCGGCCAGGCCCGGGTCATAGGCGACCACCCTGGTGCCGGCGGGGACTTCGCCCGCGCGGATGATCTCGCTCGGCTCGCCACCGCAGATTTCGACGATCAGCTCGGTCAGCAGGGCCAGCCCCGCATCGAGAAAGGCCGGATCGACCCCCCGCTCGAACCGCTGGCGTGCATCGGAAGTCAGGCCAAGCTTGCGGCCGGTATCGCCGATCCGGGCCGGATCGAAGTAGGCCACTTCCAGCAGGACATCTGTGGTTGTCTCGCTGCAGCCGGAATGCTCGCCGCCCATGATCCCGGCGATGTCGTGCACCCCATTGTCGTCCGCGATCACGGTCATTTCGGACGTAAGGATATATTCCTTGCCGTTGAGTGCCAGGACAGTCTCGCCGTCCTGCGCGCGGCGGGCGAAGATTGCACCCGAAAGCTTGGCCAGATCATAGGCGTGAGCCGGGCGGCCATAGGCCAGCATGACGTAGTTGGTTATGTCGACCAGTGCCGAGATCGGCCGCTGGCCTGCGCTTGTCAGCCGGTCCTGCAGCCACTTGGGGCTGGCACCGTTCTTCACGCCGCGGATCACCCGGCCATAGAACGCCGGGCAGCCTTCCGGATCGTCGGTGCGGATCGGCATGGGGCAGGGGAAGAAGCCCGGCACCTGCTGCACCGCGATCGGCTTCAGCGTGCCGAGGCCAGCTGCGGCCAGATCGCGGGCGATGCCGTAAACGCCCATGCAGTCCGGCCGGTTGGGGGTGATGGCGACTTCGATCACCGGATCGGCGCCGTGATAGTCGGCAAAGGGCGTGCCGACCGGGGCGTCGGCGGGCAGTTCGATGATCCCGTCGTGATCCTCGCCCAGCGCCAGTTCGGCGAGCGAGCACATCATGCCGTTCGATTCGACTCCGCGGATCGTGCTTTTCTTCAGCTCGAACCCGCCGCTTGGTATCACTGCGCCGGGCAGGCCGAGCACACCGATCATCCCGGCGCGGGCATTGGGCGCGCCGCAGACCACCTGCAGTGGATCGCCCGTCCCGGCATCGACGGTCAGGACCTGCAGCTTGTCGGCATTGGGATGGCGCTCGGCGGTCAGCACCTTGGCAATGGTGAAGCCGGTCAACTGCTCGGCCGGGTTTTCGATCCCTTCCACCTCCAGCCCGATGGCGTTGAGCTTCGCAGCGATCTCCTCGACCGTCGCTTCGGTATCGAGATGGTCCTTCAGCCAGGTCAGCGAGAACTTCATGCGCCAACTCCCATAGCCCGGCTCCCCACACCGGCGGAAAGGGTCGGGACGTCAAGCGGTGAGAAGCCGTAGTGCGCCAGCCAGCGCACGTCGCCATCGAAAAAGGCGCGCAGATCGTCCATCCCGTATTTCAGCATGGCCAGCCGGTCGACCCCGACGCCGAAGGCAAAGCCCTGCCATTCATCGGGATCAAGGCCGCCAGCGGCAATCACCTTGCGGTTCACCATGCCGCTGCCAAGCAGCTCCATCCAGCCATGGCCGTGCTCGTCCCCGCTGCCGCCCAGCACGCGCCGGCTCTTTCCATCCGGTCCGCCGACCAGTGCGAAACCGACGTCCACTTCCACCGACGGCTCGGTGAAGGGGAAGTAGCTGGGGCGCAGCCGCAGGACGATGTCCTCACGCTCGAAATAGGCCTTGAGGAAGGTTTCCAGCGTCCACTTGAGGTGGCCCAGGGTTATGCCCTTGTCGATCACCAGCCCTTCAACCTGGTGGAACATCGGGGTGTGGGTGGCATCGCTGTCCGAGCGGTAGACCCGGCCCGGGGCGATGATCCGCAGCGGCGCGCCCTGTTGCAGCATGGCGCGGATCTGCACCGGACTGGTGTGGGTGCGCAGCAGCATGTCGCGGCCCTCGCCGTCCTTGTCCGGGAAGTAAAAGGTGTCGTGCATCGCCCTGGCCGGGTGGCTTTCGGGAATGTTGAGCGCGGTGAAATTGTGCCAGTCGTCCTCGATTTCCGGCCCGGTGGCGACGGCAAAACCCATGTCGGCGAAAATCTCAGCCAGTTCATCCATCACCTGGCTGACCGGGTGAATCGTGCCGCGCGGCGTTTCGGGCGCAGGCAGGGAAAGGTCGATCGTCTCGCTGGCGAGCCGGGCCTCCAGCGCGGCGCTTTCCAGCGCGGCCTTGGCGGAGGCCAGCGCCACGGTGACAGCTTCGCGCAGGGCGTGGATCTGCGGACCGGCAATCTGGCGTTCGTCCGGCGACATCGCGCCCAGCGTCTTCAGCAGGCCCGAGATCGAACCCTGCTTGCCCAGAAATTCGACCCTCAAGCCTTCAAGCGCGCCCAAATCCTGCGCGGCGGCAATACGCGCCAGCGCCTCTTCCCGGGTTGCGGCATAGTCCACTTGTCGAAATTCCACCTGTTGATCCGAAACGAACCCGGCCTTTAGCCAAGGCTTGGCCGGAGTCAAAAGGGCAATGTGCCGGGAGGTTCAGGCCAGGGGCGGCTTGTCCAGGGTCTGCACCGGTGCGCCGTGGGCCTTTAGCCGTTCGTGCAGGAACCGTTCGAGGACCGGGTGCGGGCGACTGGAATATTCGCGCGGGGACACGCCCATGAATTCCCGGAAGTCGCGCACGAACTGGGCCTGATCGTGATAGTTGGGGTCCATCGCCCCGATCCACTTGAGCGTGGGATCGAGCATGAACTGCGCCAGGCTGCGCATGAACCGCTGGCGGCGCAGCAGCAGCTTGGGTGCAAAGCCGAAATGGCGGTGGCACAACCGTTCGACCGTGCGTTGGCTGGCCGCTACCCGGCCGACCAGATCGGCCACTGTCACGACCTCTGGATCGACCAGCGCGGCATGAATTGCCAGGATGCGCCTTTCTTCGGGCAGAGGATAGGCGCGAAAATCGCGGAAAAAGGTGATGATCCGCTCAAGCTCGGCGGCTTCGTCCGGTTCCGGCCCGAACAGGCTGTCGGCCAGCGGGCGGAACGGGGCGCAAAGCGGATGGGCATAGCCATCGCAGATCTGGTTCGCGAAGTCGGCCGCGGGCAATCGGACATAGCGCGCCCACCCGAGCGGGAGAAAACCGAAACCCCACATGCGGGTCTTGGGCATCGAAAAGTGGATCGGATGCAGGGTCGGTCCGGCGGTGTGAAAGAGGACATTCTCAAGCCGCTGCCCGTCGTCCATCCAGGCAGTCGGCCCTTGCGGCGTAAAGAACCGCATCCCGGCCCATTCCGGATGCAGGCAATCGTGCAGCAGGCCGTCATCGCCGGGGTCCAGTTCGGTCACATAGAACGTGGTGAAGCAGCCGCGCAGATCCTCTGGCGGCGGATAAAACCGCACCGTCACGGGATTGGCTTGCGACACCGAACGACCCCCTCCCCAGGCGGTCAGACTGCCCCAAGCAGCGGGGCAGCGCAAGGCATTGTGCTCAGGGCTGGGCGGTCATGGCTGGTGCAGGGCCTGGACTGCCGCCCCGGCCGCCACTGCGCGGGCCCGCGCGGCAGAACGCAGCACCGGGCGATCCTGTGCGGCATACTGGCTGGGCCGCATGGTCATGAAGCGCTGGAAGTCACGCACGAAATGGGCTTGATCGACATAGTGCCAATCCAGCGTGCTGATCCATTTGAGCGAGGGATCAAGCATGAACTGGGCAAGGCTGCGCAGGAACCGCTGGCGCCGCAGCAGCAGCTTGGGCGAAAAGCCGAAAGCGCGCAGCGACAGCCGCTCAAGCGAGCGAGCGGAAATGCCGAGCCGGTCGGCAAGGTCGGCGACTGAACTGACCGTTTCGTCCAGCAGTGCGGCGTGGGTCTCGCGGATGCGGGCCTCATCCTCATGCGGCTGGCGGCGTGCCAGCAGATCAAGCAGGAACGCGTCGATCCGCGCGGCTTCGGCGGCGGGATCGGCCGGTCCGACAAAGACCTGTTCGTGCAGTGGGGCGAAATCGGCAAAGGGGCCAGCCGCCGTGCAGGCAATGGTCTGGTCGGCCAGGCGGTTGGCCGGGGCATCGAACAACCGCAGCCAGCCAAGCGGCAGAATCCCGATGCCCCAGGATCGCATTGGCCCGGTTACGGCAAAGTGCGTGGCAAGGCTTGTCGGCCCGGTGCCAATGATTCGCGGCAGCGGCGAAAGTTCGCCGCTGCCGATCCGGGCCTGCCATGTCGCGGTATCCGAAAGGCGGACGTTGGCCCATTCCGGGTGCAGCCAATCGCTGACCACTTCGCCCGGCTGAAGCGCAAAATCGGTCATGTAATAGGTTGAAATATAGGGAGCCAGCTCGGCCGAAGGCATGAAGAACCGCGTCCCTATTGCGTCGTTCAATCCCTGTCTGATCATGCTAGAACCGTGTGCTTGATCGTGATCGGTACTTGCCCCGGCCAGAAGGGATGCCCTGACTGAGGAAGAGGTTGCCTTAGCAAACGGCCGCTTGGCAAGCCCCGGTGCATAATGGCCAAACCAAAGGCGCGGGAAACGGACCTGCCGTTTCCCGCGCGGGGATTGGGTTGGGCGGCTGCGCGGCGCAGGCCGGCAGGGCAGCCGTGGCCGTTGCGATGACGGCTGCGAAAATGCCGCCATAGTTAATCGCCAGATCGGCCATCGCCTTGCGGTCCAGCTCGATCCCGGCCAGCTTGGCGCCGTGGATGAACTGCGAATAGGACAGGCCTTCGGCACGGACAGCGGCGTTGATGCGCTGGATCCACAGGGCGCGGAAGGTCCGCTTCTTCACCTTGCGGTCGCGATAGGCATATTGGCCGGCTTTCTCGACCGCCTGACGGGCCACGCGAATGGTGTTCTTGCGGCGACCGCGATAGCCCTTGGCCTGGTCAAGAATCCGCTTGTGCTTGGCTCGGGTGGTGACACCACGCTTGATACGGCTCATCTTTCAGTACTCCTCAGTTGAGCCCGTAGGGCGCCCACTTCTTGATCGTCTTGGCATCGGCGTCGGAAATGACGTCGGTACCGCGATTCTGGCGGATGTACTTGCCGTTGTGGCTGATCAGGCGGTGGCGCTTGCCAGCAACACCGTGCTTCACCTTGCCGGTGGCGGTGATCTTGAAGCGCTTCTTCACACCGCTCTTGGTCTTGAGCTTGGGCATTTTCGTCTCCTTTTCAGGGACACGTCCGGTCAGCCGTGGCAGCCCTTGATGGCCAGGCCGATCGTCAGAATCACCCCGGTGGGCAATTCATCCGTGTCGGTTGAAGCGCGCGCCCCTATAGCGGAATCGCCGCAAAGGCAAGCGATTCACGCCTTGCGAAGGCCGGAAGGTGGTCGCAGCCGGTTTCGGCCAGCCAGCGGCCGGTTGCCCAGATAGGCCTGGGCCACCGGGTTGTCGCTGTCATCCGGCAGGGTGCCATAAAAATAAAAGAAGGGACGCAGCAGCGCGGTTGGCCTAGGTCGTCGGCAGCTGAAAGCCCTTTGAACTGCTTCAGGGGCCCGGCGCCCCGGTGCGAGATCCCATCACGCGCAGACGGTTGCGTTCCGCAGCTGACCGGGCGAGGCTGCGCGCCATGAGCGAATCGTCCAGCCTTGCCGGAAAGTTCCTGCTGGCCATGCCGGGAATGGGCGAACCCCGGTTCGATCATGCCGCGATTGCCATGGTCCTCCACGAAGCCGGCGGCGCACTGGGGATCGCCCTGGGCCGCGAACGCGACGACCTGGGCCTGCGCGAAATACTGGCGGACCTGAAGATCGATCCCGGCTCCGCGCCCGATCTGCCGGTGCTGGATGGCGGGCCGGTGCAGCAGCAGCGCGGCTTTGTCCTGCATACGCCCGATTGGCAGGCGCCCGGCACTATCGTCATGGCGGGGCTGTGCGCTTTCTCAAGCTCGTCGGAAGTGCTGCGGGCGATTGCTGCGGGGCGGGGTCCAAGCCGCTTTCTGGTCGCGCTGGGTTATGTCGGCTGGGCGGCGGGGCAGCTGGACGATGAACTGCGCCGCCATGGCTGGGGCGTGGTCGATGGCAGCGAGGCGATATTGTGGGACTGCCCGGCCGAAGAGCGCTGGCGGGCCTGCTGGCAATCAGCCGGGATCGATCCGGCGCTGCTGGCCAGCCAGACCGGGCGGGCCTGAACCCGCCCGGCCTTTGGACCTATTCGAACACCGGTCCGGTGCTGCCTTCGCCCTTGGCCTTGCTGGGGTTGTTGACTGCCCAGATGCCGAAGCTGGCGATGAACAGATAGCACACCGCCGGGACGATCAGCGCAAAGCGCAGATCATGGCTGAAATCCGCCACCAGCCCGAAAGCGACCGGGATGATCGCCCCGCCGACAATCGCCGTGCACATGATGCCGGACCCTTGCGGGGTCTGTTCGCCCAGCCCTTCGGTACCAAGACTGAAGATGGTCGGGAACATCAGCGAATTGCACAGGCCCACCGCAACCAGCGCCCAGCCGGACAGGGCCCCGGCGCTGACGGCGGACAGCACGATCAGCCCGATCGCGCCGGCGGCAAAGGCGGTCAGCACCCGGCCCGGCTTGAACAGCCGCAGGATGAAGCCCCCGGCGAGGCGACCAATCAGCGCGCCGAGCCAGTAATAAGCCACCAGCTTGCCGGCGGCTTCCAGGCCCAGGCCCATGGTCCGCTGATCGCCAAGATAGGCGATCAGGTTGGAGCCGATCGCGACTTCGGCGCCGACATAGGTGAAGATGCCGAGCGCGCCGAGCTGGACCCGGCGGTTGGATTTCAGCAGATCGAGCGTGCCGGCCACCTGGGCCTTTTCGGCCTTGGCATGGTCCAGACTGCGGCGGAAAGCCCAGAATACGGCGGCCATGCCCAGCATGACCATGGCCAGCCAGAAATAGGCGTGGCCGATCGAGGCGCCTTGTTCGACCTGATAGGCCTTGATCGCTTCGGGCGTGGCCGTGGCGGCATCGAAATGGGTTTCCCCGCCCAGCAGCACCGTGGCCCCGCCATAGACCATCAGGAACACGCCGATGGAATTGAACGCCTGGGCAAAGGTCAGCCGGCTGTGCGCGGTTTCCGGCGGGCCCAGCGTGGTAATGATCGGGTTCATCGCCACCTGCAGCACGGTGATCCCTGCACCGATGAAGAACAGCGCGGCCAGGAACCCGCCGTAGGAAGCCGAGGCTGAAGCGGGCACGAACAGCAGCGCCGCGGCTGCCACCATCAGGAAGCCCAGCACGAAAGTGCGGATATAGCCCAGCCTGGACATCACGATCCCGGCAGGAATCGATACCAGCGCATAGGCGATGAAGAAGGCCATCTGCACCAGATTGGCCTGGGCATGGCTGAGCTGGAACATGGGTTTGAACTTGCCGACCAGCAGGTCGTTGATGTTGGTCACCCCGCCCAGGATGAAGAACACCGCAAAGGCCAGCAGCAGGACAATCGTGGTGCCGCCGTCGGTTTTCCCGCTGCCGCCTGCCTGTCCTGATCCGGTGATCGGTGCCGCCATTGCCTTCTCCCCTCGCTATGCCCAGCCGCTGATCGGCTTTTTGGGTGGTGCGTCCGTCATGCCGCTGCTGGCCACGAAGTCCATAAGCATACGTATGACCAGGGCAGTTTATGTTAACGTTCACAAAGGTCAAGCAGAAGTCCGCGCTGATCCCCTGCGCTGGCCAGAGGGCCCCTTGGCTGTTAGGTGCGGTGCGGCAAGCGGGAGACGATGCAATGGCCGGATTGTGGTTTGACGAACTGGAAGTGGGGCAGCGTTTCGAGCACGCGATCCGCCGCACCGTGACCGAGACGGACAACCTGCTGTTCACCACTCTGAGCCACAATCCCGCCCAGCTGCACCTTGACGCCGAATACATGAAGGAAAGCGATTACGGCCGGGTGCTGGTCAATTCCTGCTTCACGCTCAGCCTGATGGTTGGCGTCAGTGTGGGGGACACCACACTGGGCACGGCAGTGGCCAATCTGGGCTGGGACGAGGTGCGCTTTCCCAAGCCGGTGTTCGTCGGCGATACGCTGAACATCGTCACCGAAGTGCTGGAACTGCGCGAATCAAAATCGCGGCATGATGCGGGGATCGTCACTTTCCGGCACGAGGCCTGGAACCAGCATGGCGAGCTGGTTGCAAGCTGCAAACGCTCTGGCCTGCAACGGAAAAGGCCGGCCTGAAAGCCAGCTTGTCCGGGCCAAGGAATTGCTATGCTCGCAATTGCAGCAAAGGCAGTCTAGGACCATCCCTCATGACTGTCCGATTGACCCACCTTCAGCGGCTTGAGGCCGAGGCGATCCACATCATGCGCGAAGTCGTGGCCGAGGCGCAGCGCCCGGTCATGCTCTATTCGGTGGGCAAGGACAGCGCGGTGATGCTGCACCTGGCGCGCAAGGCATTCTATCCCAGCCCGCCGCCGTTTCCGCTGCTGCACGTCGATACCACCTGGAAGTTCCAGGCGATGTATGAACTGCGCGACCGGATGGCGGCGGAATCCGGCATGGAATTGCTGATCTATCAGAACCCGGAAGCGACTGAACAAGGCATCAATCCGTTCGATCATGGCCCCCTGCACACCGACATGTGGAAGACCGAAGGGCTCAAGCAGGCGCTCGACAAATGGGGCTTCGATGCCGCGTTCGGCGGGGCGCGCCGCGATGAAGAGAAAAGCCGGGCCAAGGAGCGGATCTTCAGCTTCCGCACCGCCAGCCACGGCTGGGATCCCAAGAACCAGCGTCCGGAGCTGTGGAACCTCTACAACGCCAAGAAGCACAAGGGCGAAAGCATCCGCGTCTTCCCGATCAGCAACTGGACCGAGCTGGACATCTGGCAGTACATCCAGGTCAACGATGTGCCGATCGTCCCGCTCTATTTCGCCGCGCCGCGCCCGACCTACGAGTGGGACGGGCAGCTGTTCATGGCTGATGACATTCCCCGGCTGGAACAGGTGCTGGGCAAGCGGCCCGAGATTGTCGAGCGTTCGGTGCGGTTCCGCACCTTGGGCTGCTTCCCGCTGACCGGTGCGGTGGAAAGCACCGCCAGCACGCTGTCCGAAGTGATCCAGGAAACGCTGCTGACCACCACCAGCGAGCGGCAGGGCCGGGTGATCGACAAGGATGCGGGCGGAGCCGGGATGGAAGTCAAGAAGCAGCAGGGGTATTTCTGAGATGAACGACCCCGTCTATGTCACCGATGCCCTGATTGCCGAGGACATCGACGCCTATCTCGCCGCCCACCAGCACAAGGACATGCTGCGCTTCATCACCTGCGGCAGCGTCGATGACGGCAAGTCCACGCTGATCGGGCGGCTGCTTTATGACAGCAAGATGATCTTCGAAGATCAGCTGGCCGCGCTGGAAATGGACAGCAAGAAGGTCGGCACCCAGGGGCAGGAGATCGACTTTGCCCTGCTGGTCGATGGGCTGGCCGCAGAGCGCGAACAGGGCATCACGATCGACGTTGCTTACCGCTTCTTCAATACCGAGAAGCGCAAGTTCATTGTCGCCGATTGCCCGGGCCATGAACAATATACCCGCAACATGGTGACCGGGGCCAGCACGGCGGACCTGGCGGTGATCCTGATCGACGCGCGCAAGGGCGTGCTGGTCCAGACCCGGCGGCATACCTACCTGTGCCACCTGATCGGCATCCGCCACCTGGTCCTGGCGGTCAACAAGATGGACCTGGTCGATTATGATCAGGCCACTTTCGATGCGATCGTGGCGGACTATGCCGCCTTCGCGCAGAGCATCGGGATCGATAGCTTCACCGCGCTGCCGATTTCCGGCTTCAAGGGCGACAACATCACCGCGCTATCGGCCAATACCCCATGGTTCACCGGGCCGACTTTGGTCGAACACCTTGAAACGGTGGAAGTCGATACGGCCGCCGATCAGGCCTTGCCGCTGCGCTTGCCGGTGCAATGGGTCAACCGGCCCAACCTCGATTTCCGGGGTTTTTCCGGGCTGATCGCCAGCGGCACCGTGCGCCCTGGTGATGCGGTGCGGGTATTGCCATCGGGCAAGACCAGCACGGTCGAGCGGATTGTGACGCTGGACGGCGATCTTGGTCTGGCCGTTGCCGGCCAGTCGATCACCCTGACCCTGGCGGACGAGATCGACTGCTCGCGCGGCGACGTAATCGCCGCTGCCGATGCTCCGCCGCAGGCTGCGGACCAGTTTGAGGCCACGCTTGTGTGGATGGATGACAATCCGCTCCAGGTTGGGCGCGGCTATTGGCTGAAGCTGGGGGCACAGACCGTCTCGGCCACGTTGCAGCAGCCCAAGTATACCCTCAACGTCAACACGCTGGACCGGCTGGCGGCCAAGACGCTGGATCTCAACGCGATCGGGGTGGCCGAACTGACGACCGATCGGCCGCTGGTGTTCGAACCCTATACCCAGAGCCGCAGTCTTGGCGGTTTTATCCTGATCGACAAGTTGACCAACCGCACGGTTGCGGCAGGCATGCTCAACTTCGCGCTACGCCGCGCCCAGAACGTCCACTGGCAGGCGCTCGACATCAGCCGCGAGGCGCATGCCGCGCTCAAGCACCAGCAGCCCGCCGTGCTGTGGTTCACCGGCCTGTCGGGATCGGGCAAGTCGACCATTGCCAACCTGGTCGAGAAGAAGCTCCATGCGCTGGGCAAGCACACCTTCCTGCTCGATGGCGACAATGTCCGTCATGGTCTCAACAAGGACCTGGGCTTTACCGAGGCCGACCGGATCGAGAATATCCGCCGGGTCGGTGAAGTGGCCAAGCTGATGGCCGATGCCGGGCTGATCGTGCTGACCGCCTTCATCAGTCCGTTCACGGCAGAGCGCGACATGGTCCGGGCGATGCTGCCAGAGGGCGAATTCATCGAGGTGTTTGTCGATACCCCGCTGGAAGTGGCTGAGGCGCGTGACGTGAAGGGGCTCTACAAGAAGGCCCGCAGCGGCGAGCTCAAGAACTTCACCGGGATCGACAGCCCCTATGAGCCACCGGCGAATCCGGAACTGCGGGTCGACACGACCAGCGAAAGCCCGGAAGACGCGGCCGAACGGATCGTGGCCCATCTGCTGGCGCGGGGGACGGCATGACCGACGCCGAACTCGCCGCGTTCCTCGCCCAGGAAGCCGGGCGCATGCTGCTGATCTTGCAGCATTCCGGCCACTATGCCGGCAAGGAACTGGGGCATGAGGGTGACCGGATCGCCAACGATTTCCTGATGGGCATGATCAGGATGCGGCGCGGCAGCGATGCAGTGCTGTGCGAGGAAGAGAAGGACAGTGCCGCGCGCCTCTCCGCCAGCCGGACCTGGATCATCGATCCGCTGGATGGCACCCGCGAATTCAGTGAAGGGCGCAGCGACTGGGCGGTGCACGTGGCGCTGGCGATCGATGGCAAGCCGACAGTCGGCGCGGTGGCGCTGCCGGGGCTGGGGCTGCTGCTGCGCTCCGACCTGCCGATCTGGATCACCCCGCCGCCAGCCAGGCTGCGCATGGTGGTCAGCCGCAGCCGCCCGCCGGCCGAGGCGATGGCGGTGGCCGGGACGCTTGATGCCGAAGTGATCCCGATGGGCAGCGCCGGGGCCAAGGCCATGGCCGTGATCCGGGGTGAGGCGGACATTTATCTTCATTCCGGCGGGCAATATGAATGGGACAGCTGTGCCCCCGTGGCCGTGGCGCTGGCCCATGGCCTGCACGCCAGCCGGATCGACGGCAGTGCGCTGGTTTACAACCAGGCCGACCCCTACATGCCGGACCTGCTGATCTGCCGCAAGGAGCACGCCGCGCTGGTGCTGGATAGCCTGGCATCCGCCTGATCGGCGCGGCCTGATCCCGTTTGTTTGCTTGACAGGTTCGCCTGTGCTCCGGTTTGGTGGCCGTGACCGGCGGGGCGGCGATTCCACCGGCTGGACCAGATCAAGAGGTGAGAGGACATCCCATGAAGTTTGACAGCACCACTGCCGCGGTCGTGACTGGCGGCGCTTCCGGCCTTGGCCGCGCCACCGCCGAGGCGCTTTCCGCCGCCGGGCTCAAAGTGGCGATTTTCGACATCAACGAAACGCTGGGCGAGGAAGTAGCCCGAGCGATCGGCGGCCTGTTCTGCAAGGTCGATATTACGTCAGAGGAATCGGTGATCGCCGGCTTTGCCAAGGCCCGCGCCGCCCACGGGCAGGAACGCATCACCGTCCACTGCGCGATGACCAGCCGCCGCGGAAAGACGCTGGCCTATGACAAGGAAGCCGGCAAGCTGCGCCGGACCCCGACCGCGGACTATGAATACGGCGTGCAGGGCATTCTGGTTGCCTCTTACCGGATCGCTTCGATTTCAGCCGAAGGCATGGCGACGCTCGATCCGCTGGAAGACGGCGAGCGCGGCTGCATCACCCTGACGGCTTCGGTTGCGGCGCAGGACGGGCAGATCGGGCAAGTCATCTACGGTTCGGCCAAGGCCGGGGTGAACGGGCTGGTCCTGCCGATGGCGCGCGATCTTTCAGAGATCGGCATCCGCGTGAACTCGATCATGCCCGGCATCTTCGCCACCCCGCTGATGCTGGGGGCCAAGCCGCAGGTGCTGGAAAGCCTGGCTGCCTCGGTGCCGTTTCCCAAGCGGCTGGGCAAACCGGAAGAATTCGCCAGCCTGGCGCTGGAATTGGCTCGCAACAGCTATTTCAACGGCCAGTGCATCCGGCTAGACGGTGCGATCCGGATGGCGCCGCGTTAAGCGGCGCTACAGGGTCTTGATGATGCCGGAGAAGTCCATGCCGCCGTTCCCTGCGGCAGCGAAGGCTTCGTAGAGTTCCTCGGCCCGCGCGCCCATCGGCACCTTGGCCCCGGCGGCCTTGGCGGCTTCCATCGCCAGCTTGAGGTCTTTCAGCATCAGCGCGGCGGCGAACCCGCCCTGGTATCCGTTGTCGGCCGGGCTGGCCGGGCCGACACCGGGGACCGGGCAATAGCTGGTCATCGACCACGACTGGCCCGAGGCCTTGCTGGAAATGTCGTAGAAGGTCTGCAGGTCCAGCCCGAGCTTCCCGGCGAGGACAAAGGCCTCGCAGGTGGCGATCATCGTCGCGCCCAGGATCATGTTGTTGCAGATCTTGGCGGCTTGTCCCGCGCCGCTGGCCCCGGCGTGGATCACCGCCTTGCCCATGGCAGAGAGGATCGGTTCGGCCGCAGCGAAGGCCGCATCGCTGCCGCCGACCATGAAGGTCAGCGTGCCGCCACTGGCCGCCGCGATCCCGCCGGATACGGGCGCATCGACCATGGCATAGCCTGCCGCAGCGGCGGCAGCGGCCACACTGCGGGCAGTGGCGACAGCGATGGTCGAGCAATCCAGCAGCAGGGCCGAGGTGGGGGCCTGGCCGATCACGTCGGCGGTATAGACGCTTTCGACGATCTGGCCGTTGGGCAGCATCGACACGACCGCTTCCGCGCCCTGCACCGCATCCCGCACCGAAGTGTGGGCCGCGCAGCCGTTGTCCTTGGCGCGGGCGAGGGCCTGTGCCGACAGGTCGAAGGCATGAACCTCATGGCCCCCCTTGACCAGGTTCGCGGCCATCCCGCCGCCCATGTTGCCAAGGCCGATGAAGGCGATTTTCATGGTACCACCCTTTCGTCATTACCAGCGCAGCGCAGCAATC
>JBKBSV010000089.1:0-8483 GCA_046291115.1 Novosphingobium sp.
GCTGGGATACGTCAAGGGCGTGCAGCGCCAGGAAATCCGCCAGGGCATCGCCTGCGTGAAGCATCAGAACATGTCGGGCAGCGACATCGGTGATGACCACAAGGAATACTTCGCCGGCGAAGCGGCGCTCAAGGCTGCTGGCGAACACAATACGATGAACCAGTTCGCGGCCTGAGGCCGCGGGCGGGAACCAGTTCGCGGCCACGCGCCGCACCGCTCTCCTGGGGAGGAGAAACGATGGCCGTCGGAGTGCCCCTTTCGCTCCGGCGGCCATCAATCTGTTGCGCTTTCCCGTTACGGCAGCGGATGATTAACCTTCGCCTGATACAGCGCTGAATATGGCTCGTCGCGCCTCTGCCCCGCCGGTTTCGGCCGCAATGCTCAAGCATTTCGCCGCCGCGACCGTCGCGATCACCAGCCTGCTGGCGCTATTTGCCGGCGGCGATGACGTTGGCGTGGCCGCGCAGATCGAGGCCCGGCAGGCCCGCAACCAACTGGTCGCGGCCGAACAGCAGAAGCTCGGCACCAGCAAGGTGAGCAACAACCTCAAGGTGAAACGGGCTCCCGCGGGCAGTTTCGGTGCAGACGAAACCGACGCTTCGGTAAACAATGGCTCTGGTTCAGTCAGCGCCGGCAGTGCGGCGCCGCGCCGGGGCGATGCCCCAAGCGATCCGCTCCATGCCTATGTCCCGCCCGAGCGGTTGCCCGCCAAAGCGGGTGAAAGCGTCACCTTCACCGGTGTGCCAGGCATACTGGATCCAAGCCGCGCCACCCCCGCCCAGGCCAGCGCCAAGGCCGCTCGCAAGCGCGCCACCCGGCCAAGCGAGGAAGACCTGGCCAGGATGCGCAACGCCTCGCGCCAGCGGTCGGCCGCCAGCGCCCCGGCAGACTAACGTTTCAGAAGCACTCGCGGGCCAGGAAGGCGCGGCTTTCCGCGCCGATCAGCGCGGCATGGCCATAATTCGGGTGGTCGATAACCAGCATGGCATTGCCCTCTCCACTCTTCCACGCCGCAATCGCCTCGGGCGTGAAATCGAAGTGGAAGAAGTGCACCGCGCTGGCCTTGTTGTCGCTTTCGCGGGTCCGCTCTGTATCGCCTTCCGGGCGGGCGCGGATCACATGCTCGCCGACCTGGATCGCGACGTGGTTTTCCACCCCGCCGATGGTTCGCAGGAAAGCGTCGCGGCGCACCGGATCGCCGATTTCGAACAGCAGGGTGCAGGTCAGTTCGTTGCCCTTGGGGACCATCGGGTCATAGGCGGCCAGCTCGTCGGCCAGCTGCTCGTCCCCGCCCTTTTCGATGCGGAGCATTTCCTGCACCTGCAGCCACATCGAATCCCAGTTCTCGAACAGGGCTGTTGCGTGCGGGCCGACCGCGATGCGGGTCAGCGCCTTGCGAGCCAGGGCTTCCTGTTTCTTGTCGGCCCGGATCAGCTCGTACTTGTCGAGCGGGAGGATATCGTCGCGGGTAATGGTGCGGGTATCGCGGGGCATGATTACAGTCCGTATGCTTTCGCCAGAACCTCGATCGGATGGCCAATGCGCGCCGGGGGCTCGCCCCCGTTGGCGGCAATCACCTGCTTCAGGTGCGGTCCGGCCAGCGGGCATTCGGATACGATCAGGTCGGGCTGGTCCTTGACAAGGTTGCGCGCAGCCGGCTTGCCGACTTTCACCGCGCGGTCGAAATTCTCCTTGAAGATGCCCCACTTGCCACCATGACCAGAGCAGCGCTCGGTCAGGGCCGGCTTGGCCTCGGGGATCAGGCGCAGCATCTCCATCGCCTTCGGGCCCATGTTCTGGGCACGGGCATGGCAGGCAAAGTGGACCGCGATCTTTGCGTCCATCGGTTTGATCGGGGCAAGGCCGGTGTCTTTGGACAGGGCAACGATATATTCGGCCACGTCGAAGGTATGGCGGCTCAAGGTCTTGACCGTCTTGCTTTCCGGCTCGATCAGCGGCCATTCGAACTTCAGCATCAGCGCGCAGGAGGTGGTCAGGGCAACCACGTCCCAGCCCTGCTCGATCAGCGGCGCGAAATGCGCGGAAATGCGGGTGGCAGCGCTGGCCACGGCGGGCAGATCGCCGTTTTCGAACTTGGGCATGGCGCAGCAGTCGGGATGTTCGATCCGTACCTGAACGCCGTTGTGAGCCAAGACCTTGACCATGGCGAGACCCGGCCCGCCGTCGTTGAACTCATCATGGCACCCGGCATAGATCGCCACCTTCTTGCCAAAGGCCGGACCATCGGGATTGGGCGGCGGGATGATGCCCGGGGCCTGCCGGGTCAGCGGAACGTCCATGAATTCTGGCAGATGGGCGCGCCGGTCGATCCCAAGGGTGCTCTCCAGCACTGGCCGGGTCAGACCGTTATCGCTTTTCGAGGCCCAGTTGGCCAGGCCCGCAACCATCGCGCCAAGGCGGCCGTTGCGATCCATTTCCGCCAGCTGCCGATCGGCAAACGAAGTCAGTCCCTTGCGATGCTCCACCGCGCGATAGCGCAGCATCAGATGCGGGAAATCCAGATCGAAGCTGTGCGGCGGCACATAGGGGCACTTCGTCATGAAGCACATGTCGCACAGCGTGCAGGCATCGACCACCGCCTTGAGCTGGGCGGCACTCAGATCCTCAACTTCCTCGTTCGGCGCTTCGTCGATCGCATCGAACAGGATCGGGAAACTGTCGCACAGGTTGAAGCAGCGGCGGCATCCGTGGCAAATGTCATAGACGCGGCGCAGCTCGGCCTCGAGCGCGGCTTCGTCGTACCATGATTCGTCCTGCCACGGGATCGGGTGGCGGACCGGTGCCTCAAGGCTGCCTTCCATCGGGCTTTCCCCTGTAAAAAGTCTGAGCAGAAGGGTGGGCGGTCCCGGCAGGATGCGCGGGGACCGCCCGGCTTCAGGTCTTCAGATCACGCGTCGGCGAGCAGCCCGTCGAGCGTCTTCTGGAACTTGCCAGCGTGGCTCTTTTCAGCCTTGGCGAGGGTTTCGAACCAATCGGCAATTTCGTCGAAACCTTCTTCGCGGGCGGTCTTGGCCATGCCCGGGTACATGTCGGTGTACTCGTGGGTTTCGCCGGCGATCGAGGCCTTCAGGTTGGCAACGGTATCCCCGATCGGTTCGCCGGTGGCCGGATCGCCGCAGGCTTCGAGGTATTCGAGGTGGCCGTGGGCGTGGCCAGTTTCGCCTTCCGCGGTCGAGCGGAACACGGCGGCAACGTCGTTGTGGCCTTCGATATCAGCCTTCTGGGCGAAGTACAGGTAACGGCGGTTGGCCTGGCTTTCACCGGCGAAGGCCGCCTTCAGGTTTTCTTCGGTCTTCGAACCCTTGAGTTCCATGTTCACTCTCCATGCTAGGGTGGAATTCAGCGATCACTATTTGTGCGCTCGCCAGCGGTGACGCCAAGGGGAAATTCCGCAGTTACTGATCGATGAAAGCGATCAGGTTATTGCAAATGGGTCGCAAAAGCGATCAAATCCCATATCGCATCGCCAGCAGAATCGACAAGGTGACAATCATGATGCCGACCAGAGGCAAGCCGGTGCGGACATAGTCGCGGAACGCATAGCCGCCCTCGGCCATGATCAACATGTTGGTCTGGTAGGCGACCGGGGTTGCATAACAAAGGTTGCACCCGAACAGCACCGCCAGCACGAGCGGTTCGGGCGGCAGACCCAGCTGCTGGGCGATACTGAAAGCAATCGGCGTGCCCACCGAGGCCGCCGTGGCATTCGAGGCAAAGTTGGTCAGCACCGTCACGAACAGCATGATCGCGGCCAGTATTCCCGCCGGTGGCAGAACCGAGAGCACCGCAGCCAGGATTTGCCCGAGCCAGTTGGCTGCTCCGCTTTCCAGGATCAGGCGCCCGATCGCGATGCTGGCCGCAATCAGGACGATCACATTGGCTGACAAGGCCCGCCCTACCCGGTCAAACCGCACGCAGCCGGTCACCAGCATGGCAATCGCACCTGCCAGCGCGGAAATCGCGATCGGCACCAGGCCCATGCTGGCCATGCCGATCGCACCGCCCATGATCCCCAGTGCCAGCAAGGCCTTGGCCCGGCGGGGAACCTCGGTCATTCCATCAAGAATCAGCAAGGCATCGGCGCGGGCAAATTCCCGCAGCCGGTCCAGCGTGCCGATCACCAGCAGGACATCGCCTTCAGCCAGAGCCGTGACGTCCGGATCGCTTCTGCCGCCGCCCCAGGGTCGTGGCGCAAAATTGACGCCCAGCACGGCCACTCCGTGGGCATCGGCGATTCCGCTACGCGGGATGGTGATCCCGCACAGCCGGCTATCTGCAGTCAGCGCCAGTTCGGCAACCACCAGGTCAACCGCGCGCTCCTTCGCTTCCTGACGGATCCGCGCCAGCAGCCATTCCGGTGCCAGCCGCGCGCCCAGCCGCCGGGTAGCCTCCTCCAGGGCTTCGTGTGTGCCGCTTACCGTCAGGCGCGCATTGATCGCCAGTGGCTCTATCGGCGGATTGTGAAACGAAAAGCCATCCGGCAGTTTGCGGGCGAATTCGTCGATCCGCTTGCCGATATACTCGCTGCCGCCCCCGATTCGCATGGTCGCCCAGAACCGCCGCAGTTCCTGGGGCGACCTTGCGGAATTGTCCGGCAAAAGGCCGGGCATGACCAGCCAGAGCCACGGCAGCGCTACCACTGCGGCCATCAGCACAACCGGGGTGAAGTGGAATACCGGCATGGCCGGCATCCCAAGATCGACCGCGATCGATACCACCAGCAGATTGGTCGATGTGCCGATGGTGGTAGCCATACCCCCGATCAGAACCGCAGCGTTGACCGGAATCAGCGTCTTCGAGCTGGCCATGCCGCCGCGTGCGGCCAGTTGCACCAGGATCGGCAGCAGCAGGACCAGCACCGGAGTGTCGTTGATCACCATCGACATCAGGAAGGCAAACAGCAGCGTCACCAGCAGGCCCAGCCAGCGGTTCAGACGCCAAACCTGTTCCAGCACCCGGACCAGCGGCTCCAGCGCCCCGGTCACCACCAGACCGCGCCCCATGATCATCAGCGCGCAGATCGTGATCAGCGCCGGATGGCCAAATCCGGAAAAGGCCAGGGCGAGGCCATCGCCCGGCTGCTGGCCTGGCAAGGGCAGGAAGTAGAGCCCAAGGGCAATGCCGGTGATGGTCAGCAGCGAGACGATTTCAATCGCCATCCGCCCGCGAGCGAAAGCCACGAACATCGCCACTGTCGCGACAATGGCCGCAAAGGCATGCAGTGTCGGCAAACCCGGCATCGCCAAGGTCCCTAGCAGGTCCGGCCGGCCTGCACCACCCCGGCAGGATTTACCATTTCGGCATCAGCCGAAAGGCCGACAGGGTCAGGGCTTCGGAAGCGGTGGCAATCACCTTGTCGGCTTCGGGCGCCCAGAACGGGCTGTGCAGCCCGGGCAGGACCTTGCCCTCGCGTCTTGCTGCCTCGATCTCGGCCGCGGGGCGTCCGCCGACCCAGAAGATCAAGCTGGTGATCCGGTCCGGATCGGCGCGGCGGAACTCGCCAAAGTCTTCCCCGGCCATCACTGGCCCGACGATCTGCACCCGCTCCGCGCCGAACAGGGAAGAAAAGTAATCGGCCATCTGGCGCGAGAAATCGGGCGTGTTCCAGGTTGCCCGGGTATAGGGTTCCTGCACGGTCACTTCGGGCATCAGGTGGTCGGGCAGGCCGGCCGCCTCGGCCTCTGCCCGGGCGATCCGCTTGATCCCGCCCAGCAGCTGCGCGCGCGATTCCTCGCCATAGGAACGGACTGTCAGTTGCAAGTGCGCTTCATCCGAAATGATGTTGTGCTTGGCCCCGGCGTGAAAGCTGCCAACCGTGACCACAGCCGGTTCGAACGGGCTTTTTTCACGGCTGACCAGCGTTTGCAGGCGCATCACGATCGCGCTGGCAATCACGATCGGATCCTTGGTCAGGTGCGGATAGGCCCCGTGACCGCCGACCCCCTTCACCTTGATGTCGACCGAATCGACAGTGGCCAGGGCATAACCCGGCGCCACCCCGATCACGCCGGAGGGCAGGTCCGCGCTGTCATGGAAAGACAGCACGTGATCGGGCCTGGGAAAGCGGGTGTAAAGCCCGTCCTTGAGCATCTCCAGCGCGCCCAGGCCCAGCTCTTCGGCCGGCTGACCGATCATCACCAGCGTGCCGGACCACTTGTCCCGGTAAGTCGCCATCAGCCGCGCGGTCTGGATCCACGCGGTCATGTGGGTATCGTGGCCGCAGGCGTGCATCACTCCGGTTTCAACCCCGGCGGTCGAAATGCCCTTGGCCTTGCTGGCATAGGGCAGCCCGGTCTGTTCCGCCACCGGCAGCGCGTCCATGTCGGCACGGATCATCACCACCGGGCCGGGGCCGTTGTTCAGCACCGCGACCACGCCGGTCTTGCCGACCCCTTCGGTGACGGTGAAGCCGGCCTTGCGCGCGGCATCGGCCATGATCTTTGCGCTGCGGTGTTCCTGGAACGACAGTTCCGGATGGGCATGAAGATCGCGGTAGATCGTCATCAGGCCCGGCAGATCGGCATTGATCCGGGCGCGGATCGACGGATCGCTGGCCTCGGCTTGGGGCGTGGCGACAAGCGCAGTCAGCGCGGCGATGCCGGCAAGAAGATGACGTGACATGGACCGCAGCCTAGGGCGCAAAGTACGGATCGGCAATGGTGCCCCTGGCCCGACTCGAACGGGCACGCCTTGCGACAAACGATTTTGAGTCGTTCGCGTCTACCATTCCGCCACAGGGGCATTCTTGCTTTGTGCACCCTCGACATCCGTCGATGGCTTGGCCTCACCGGCCCGCCCCCCGGCCCAACCACCCCAAAGGTAGGGCATAACGGGCGGTCGGGCCGGGGGAGCGGCCAATGATGTATCCGCCGCAAAGGCGGACACAAATTCCGCTACCCTGCCTTCAGCGCGCCGACAACCACCTTGTGCAGGCGAGAGTGAAGCGAATCGTTGCCGGCCAGAACCTGCTTGTCGCAGATCGGCTGGCTGATCCCGCGCCAGTCGGTCACGAAACCGCCGGCTTCCCGCACCAGCAGGCAGCCCGCCGCCGTGTCCCACGGGGCGAGGCCGCTTTCCCAGAAACCTTCGTAGCGGCCCGCTGCAACCCAGGCGAGATCAAGCGATGCCGCGCCGAAGCGGCGGATGCCGGCAACCTGCGGGGCCAGCGCGCCATAGATCCTGGTCCACTCAGCACTGTCACCGCGCCCGGCAAAGGGAATGCCGGTGGCAATCAGGCTTTCATCCAGATGGCGGCGGCCAGAAACACGCAAGCGCGCATCGTGCAGCCAGGCCCCGCGGCTCTTTTCGGCCCAGAAGCTTTCGTCGGTGATCGGCTGATAGACCAGCGCGGCGGTCACTTCGCCCCAGCCCGATCCGTCCAGCTTCGGCTCCTGCACCGCGATCGAGATCGCGAAATGCGGGATGCCGTGCAGGAAGTTGCTGGTGCCATCGAGCGGATCGACGATGAAGCGCGGCTTGCCATCGGCTCCTGCGATCTCGCCACCTTCTTCCATCAGGAAGCCCCAGTCGGGCCGGGCGGCGCGCAGTTCGTCCCAGATCGTCCGCTCGGCGCGCTGATCGGCCTTGGAAACGAAATCGGCCGGCCCCTTGCGGCTGACCTGCAGATGCTCGATTTCGCCAAAGTCGCGGCGCAGCCGGCCACCCGCCTTGCGGGCAGCCTTTTCCATCACGCGGATGATACCGGAAACGACGGCCATCGGCTCAGTCCGCCTTGCGGACGTAAGTGCGTTCGTACACGTCAACCACGATCCGGGTGCCGCTTTCGATATGCGGCGGCACCATCACCCGCACGCCGTTGTCAAGCACGGCCGGCTTGTAGCTGGAACTGGCGGTCTGGCCCTTCACCACCGCATCGGCCTCAACGATGGTGGCTTCGACCTGTTCCGGCAGCTGGACCGAGATCGGGCGCTCTTCATACATTTCAAGCAGCACGGTCATGCCGTCCTGCAGGAACGCGTCGGCCCCGCCGAGGAGGTCCTTGGGCAGGTTGATCTGGTCATAGGTTTCGGTGTCCATGAACACCAGGTCGTCGCCCTCGGCGTAAAGGAACTGGAAGTCCTTGGTATCGAGCCGGACCTTTTCGACCGTATCGGCGCTGCGGAAGCGGACGTTGGTCTTGCGGCCGTCGATCAGGTTCTTCATCTCGACCTGCATGAACGCGCCGCCCTTGCCGGGTTGGGTGTGCTGGGTCTTGGCGACCTTCCAGATGCCGCCTTCGTATTCGAGAATGTTGCCGGGACGGATGTCCACGCCGCTGATCTTGGCCATGATGCCTGCCTTCAAGGATGAGAAAGAACCCGGCACCCACTGCCGGAAGGAGAGCGCCCTTAGCGCGCGGCGGCGCATCGGGCAAGGTGGCGCGTTGGCGCGCGGGATGCTAGGGCAGCGCGCGATGCTGAAATACGCCCTTCCCGCTGCCCTGTTGGCAGCCTCTGCCACCG
>JBKBSV010000165.1:0-1822 GCA_046291115.1 Novosphingobium sp.
GGCCTGGGGCTTTGTCCTGGCCTTCAGCGAGGCCGCGATGGTCGGCGGGCTGGCGGACTGGTTTGCGGTAACCGCGCTGTTCCGTCATCCGCTGGGCTTGCCGATCCCGCACACTGCGATCATCCCTGAGAACAAGGACCGCATCGCCGATACGATGGCGCAGTTCCTGCGCGAGAATTTCCTGATTCCGCCAGTGGTCGCGCGGCGTCTGGCGGGGATGAACCTGGCGGGGGCAGCAGGCAACTGGCTGGCCGATCCGGCCACCGGCGGCTCCAGCCGGATCCGTGACGGCGCGGCGGAACTGCTCGCCCAGCTGCTCGAATCGCTCGATCCCGAACGGCTCGGCACCCGGGTTCGCGCCGGCCTGTTCCGCCAGATCGACAAGCTGGAAGTCTCACCGCTGCTGGGCCAGATGCTGGGCGCGGCCATTGCCGATGCGCGGCACATGCCGGTGATCGAATCGCTGGTCCGTTGGGCCGGGCTGACGCTGGAGGATAACGAGGAACTGGTCCGTCAGCTGATTCACGCGCGGGCGAACGCGATCCTGCGCTGGACCGGGCTGGACGAGCGACTGGCCAATTCGGTGCTCGACGGGCTTTACAGGTTGCTTGCCGAAGTGATCGTCGATCCCGACCACCCCTTGCGTGGCAAGATCGAGGAAGGCCTGGCCAAGCTGGCGAATGACCTTCAGCACGATGCCGCACTGCGCGAGCGGGTTGAGCGGCTGAAAGGCGAATTGCTGGCCAATCCGGCTGTGTCGAGCTGGTGGCAGGGCGTGTGGGAACGGCTGCGCACCGCCATGCTCGGGCGCTTGCGCCGACCGGAAGGCCAGCTGGGCGGTCAGCTGGGCGAAGCACTGGCCGAACTGGGCCGCCACCTGCGTGATGATCCTGCCTTGCAGCACCAGATCAACCGGTTTGCCCGCCGCACCGTGGTCGGCCTGTCGGTGCGCTATGGCGATCAGATCGTCCGCCTGGTCTCTGAAACGGTCAAGCGCTGGGATGCCGAAACGGTCACCGCCCGGATCGAAGGCGCGGTCGGCCGCGATCTGCAGTTCATCCGCATCAACGGCACTCTGGTGGGCGGTCTGGTCGGCGTGATCATTCATACCGTGGATCAATTGTTATGAGCGCGGGACCGCTGCTGACCAGCGAACGCTTCGCGCTGTGGCAGCCCCGCACCGATGATCTGGCGGATTTGTTCGACCTGACTTTTGCGGAGGAACCCGCCGCTTCCCAGGCAGATCAAGGTGGCGCTTCGTCAGGATGGACGGGACGAGCCGCAGGAACTTGACGCCTGTTCCCTGCAAGGGCCCCATCGGCCAAAGCGGTTGGTCGGTTGGTGCGACGGGGAAGAGCATCCCATCGCTGGTCATTACGTCAATCGCGCCCGGTGGATCATGCCGGAAAAGCCGGTCACTGCACGACCCATCATGGCCCCAATAGAAAAAGGCCCCGCTTGCGCAGGGCCTTTTCCGTGTTCGCTTGCCTTCGCTGGTCAAAGCTTGCTGGTCAGTTCCGGCACGGCGTTGAACAGGTCAGCGACCAGGCCGATGTCGGCGACCTGGAAGATCGGCGCGTCCTCGTCCTTGTTGATCGCGATGATGGTCTTGGAATCCTTCATGCCCGCAAGGTGCTGGATCGCGCCCGAGATGCCGACCGCGATGTAGACTTCGGGGGCGACGATCTTGCCGGTCTGGCCGACCTGATAGTCGTTGGGGGCGTAGCCCGCATCGACCGCGGCGCGGCTGGCGCCGACGGCGGCGCCCAGCTTGTCGGCCAGGGGTTCGATGACTTTCTGGAACTCTTCAGCCGAGCCCATG
>JBKBSV010000090.1:0-8359 GCA_046291115.1 Novosphingobium sp.
GACCCGGCTGACCAGATGGGTCAGCACATCGAGCTTCGAGGATACCTTCGCACCGCCCACGATGGCGCACACCGGGCGGACCGGCGCACCCAGGGCAGCTTCAAGCGCTTTCAGCTCCGCTTCCATCGACCGGCCGGCATAGGCCGGCAGCAGACGGGCCAGCCCTTCGGTGCTGGCATGGGCGCGGTGCGCGGCGGAAAAGGCATCGTTGACGTAGATATCGCCATTGGCGGCAATCGCCCTGGCCAGTTCCGGATCGTTCTTTTCCTCGCCCTTCCAGAAGCGGGTGTTCTCCAGCATGGCGATATCGCCGGGCCGAAGGATGCCGATCGCCTGGCGAACCACATCGCCCGCCACTTCCGGCACGAACATCACTTCCTTGCCCAGTACGGCCTGGACCGCGTCGAGCGTCATCGAGACCGACATGGTCGAGACCCGCTCACCCTTGGGGCGGCCGAAGTGCGCCAGCAGCAGCACCTTGGCGCCCTTGGCAGCAAGTTCGAGGATCGTCGGGGCCGAAGCCCGCACGCGCGTATCATCGGTAACGGCGCCGTCCTGCATCGGCAGGTTGAGATCGACCCGGACAAGGGCGACCTTGCCGGTCAGGTCACCGAGATCGTCGAGCGTGCGGAACTTGGTCATTTTCCGGCCTTCCTACAGCAGCTTGCCCATCGCGCTGGCGGTATCGACCATCCGGTTGGAGAAGCCCCACTCGTTGTCGTACCAGCTCAGTACGCGCACCAGCTTGCCGTCGATCACGGCCGTTTCCAGACTGTCGATGGTGCTGCTGTTCGGGCAATGGTTGTAATCGATCGAGACCAGCGGCTCGTCCGAGTAGCCCAGCACACCCTTGAGCGGGCCTTCGGCTGCGGCCTTGAGCAGCGCGTTGACTTCGTCCCTGGTGGTGTCGCGCTTGGGCTGGAAGGTCAGGTCAACCACCGAGACGTTCGGGGTCGGCACGCGGATCGCCGAGCCGTCCAGCTTGCCCTTCAGTTCGGGCAGCACTTCACCCACGGCGCGGGCGGCGCCGGTGGTGGTCGGGATCATGCTCATCGCGGCAGCGCGGGCGCGGCGCGGATCGTCATGGATCTGATCGAGGATCTTCTGATCGTTGGTATAGGCATGGACCGTGGTCATCAGCCCGCGCTCGATCCCGATCGCATCGTTCAGCACCTTGGCAAACGGCGCCAGGCAGTTGGTGGTGCACGAAGCGTTGGACACGATGGTGTGCACTGCTTCCAGCTTGTCATGGTTGACGCCGTAGACGACGGTCAGATCAACGTTCTTGCCAGGGGCCGAGATCAGCACCTTCCTGGCCCCGGCGGCCAGGTGCTTTTCGCAAGAGGCGCGGTCGGTGAAGAAGCCGGTGCATTCCAGCACGATGTCGATGCCCTGCGCGCCGTGCGGCAGGTTGGCGGGATCGCGCTCGGCCGTCACGTGGATGCGCTTGCCGCCCACCACCAGGTCATTGCCGTCAACTTCGACCGTGCCGGAGAACGGCCCGTGGACCGAATCGCGCTGGAACAGCATGGCATTGGCCTTGGCCGAGGCCAGATCGTTGATCGAAACGAGTTCGATCTCGTGATCGGTCCGCTCGAGGATGGCGCGCGCCACATTGCGCCCGATGCGCCCGAAACCGTTGATCGCAACCTTGATCGCCATGGGAAGAACTCCTGCTTGCTAGCGGCCCAGCCGGGCCTTGATCTGGGGGACAATCCTGTCAGCCGTGAGGCCGAAGTAATCGTAGAGCTGATCGGCCGGAGCCGAGGAGCCGAACCGGTCAATCCCGATGGTCAGGCCGTCGCCGACATATTTCTGCCAGCCAAGCGTCACCCCGGCTTCGATCGAGACCTTGAGCAGTCCGGCCGGGAGCAGATCAGCCCGATAGGCCGCGTCCTGCGCGTCAAACAGCTCGGTGCAGGGCATCGAGACGACATCCGCGCCAATCCCTTCGGCTTCCAGCGCCTTGGCACTGGCCAGTGCGATTTCCACTTCCGAACCGGTCGCCACCAGCACCACCTGCCGCGCGGCTTCGGCGGCTTTCAGGCGGTAACCGCCCCGGGCCGAGAGCATTCCGCCTGCATCACGCAGCTGCGGCAGGTTCTGGCGCGAGAGGGCCAGCACCGAGGGCGTCCCTTCCGCTTCCAGCGCCAGCGCCCAGCATTCCGCCGTTTCGACCGCATCGGCCGGGCGGAACACCAGCAGATTGGGGATAGCCCGCAGGCTCATCAGATGTTCGATCGGCTGGTGGGTCGGCCCATCTTCGCCAAGGCCAATCGAATCATGGGTCAGAACATAGACAACCTGGGCATGCTGGATCGCCGACATGCGGATCGCGTTGCGACAATAGTCGGCAAAGACCAGGAAAGTCCCGCCATAGGGGACCAGCCCGCCGTGCAGTGCCATCCCGTTCATTGCCGCGGCCATGCCGAATTCGCGGATGCCGTAATGGACGTGGCGCCCGGCGTAATCGTCCGCGCTGAAGGTGGCGGTGGCCTTGGTCTTGGTCAGGTTCGATCCGGTCAGGTCGGCGCTGCCGCCGATCAGGGCCGCAAGTCGCTCGGTCAGCGGCCCCAGCGCCATTTCGCTGGCCTTGCGGGTGGCGACCTTCTGCGGGTTTGCCAGCAGCCCTTCGATATGGTCGCTGATCGCGGCGGCGGCCTTGCCCTTCAGGCCCTGCTGCCCGGCCTCGAAGGCGGCCCGGTGCGGCGAAGCGGCAAGGCGTGCCTCCCACGCGGCGCGCTCGGCCGCTCCCTTCGCGCCGAGTGAGCGCCAGTCGGCCAGGATGTCTGCCGGAACTTCAAACGGAGCGGCCGCCCAGCCCAGCGCTGCACGCGCGGCGGCCACTTCGTCGGCGCCCAGCGGGCTGCCGTGGACGCTGTGCGATCCGGCCTTGTTCGGCGCGCCTTGCCCGATCACGGTCTTGCAGGCGACCAGCGAGGGACGCGGATCGGCGGCGGCTTCGGCCAGCGCGCGGGCGATATCGGCAAAATCGTGCCCGTCGCAGCGGGTCACGTGCCAGCCGCTGGCGGCATAGCGGGCGGGAATGTCCTCACAGGTCGATAGCGCGGTAGCGCCGTCGATGGTGATCGCATTATCGTCCCACAGCACGTTGAGCTGGCCCAGCTTCAGCGTGCCGGCCAGGCCCACCGCTTCGTGATTGACGCCTTCCATCAGGCAGCCGTCGCCGGCGATCACCCAGGTGCGATGGTTGACGAGATCATCGCCGTAGACGGCATTGAGGTGCCGTTCCGCCATCGCCATGCCGACCGCCATCGCCAGCCCCTGCCCCAGCGGGCCAGTGGTGCATTCCACGCCCGGCAGCTCGGTGTTTTCCGGGTGGCCCGCGCAGGGGCTGTGCAGCTGGCGGAAATTGCGGATGTCGTCCATCGTCGGCGCTTCGTACCCGGTCAGGTGCAGCAGCGCGTAGATCAGCATCGAGCCATGCCCGGCCGAGAGGACAAAGCGGTCCCGGTCCGGCCACTTCGGCGCGGCGGGATCGAACTTCAGGAACTGCGAATAGAGCACGGTCGCCACGTCGGCCATGCCCATCGGCATGCCGGGGTGGCCCGAATTGGCCGCCTGGACCGCGTCCATCGAAAGCACGCGAATGGCGTTGGCCATGGGCGTGAGGCAATCCGGGGTGACTGTCATTTGGGCGGCTCCCGCGATGAAGCGCAAAAAATGCGGCGATTCGGCGCGAGGCTTCCTTTGCGAAGGCAGGCCCCCCCGTCAAGGCAAGCCCACTGCCCTGCCCGCCCGAACCGGGGAAAATCAGCCTGGCAAACCTTTGCGTCGGCGCGCCTTTGCGATAACCTTGCCATCATGGATGCAGACCGCAGCACCCGCGCGCTCGCCCGGATCGAGCAGGCCCTGGCCCGGATCGAGGCCGCAGCGCGCCAGCCCCGCGCCGCCGAAGTGCAGCGCCGCCATGACAAGCTGAAAGCCGCGGTGCAGGATTCGCTCCAGCAGCTCGACCTTCTGATCGAGGGGACCCAGGGATGATCAGGCGATGAGCAACGTTTCGCTGATGATCGGCGGACGCTCCTATACCGTGGCCTGCGCCGCGGGCGAGGAGGACCACGTCGCCAGCCTTGGCAAGCTGATCGACGAGAAAGTCCAGTCAATGGGCGGCGGCCACAACGAGGTGCGGCAGCTGCTGTTCGCCGCGCTGCTGCTGGCCGATGAATTGCACGAAGCGCGCCACCGCGCGCCTGCGACAAGCACTGATACCGCCGGGCCGGACCATTCCGCTGCACTGGAAGCCATTGCCGACCGGCTTGAAAAATGCGCCGCTGCCCTTGAGGGCTGAGCCGCGCCGCCCTATTTAGACGGGTGACGGGTACTGCCCGGTACGAACCGACAGAACATCCCTGAGGCTATAAGCAATCCAATGGGGGCTGTCCCTGGTCGGACCCTGGTCCGGCACACATGGTCCCCACCTGACGTTAAAGGCGTCAGAGGATTTCCCCGGCAACGGCCCATGGTGGTCCCGTCACCCACCCTTTTCGCCCCACGGAGCCGCGCGTGATCGACAAGAAGGAATTGCGCGCCCGGTTGAAGCGCCGCCGCGCCGAACATGTCGCGGCGATCCCCGATTTCCAGCGCGCCCTGCTGCTGCGCCGTCCACCGGGTCCGGTGCTGGCCATGGTGCCGCAGGGCGCGGTGATCGGCGTGTTTCATGAGATGCCGGGCGAAGTGCCAGCCAGCAATTATGCCCGCTGGTTCTTCGAGGCCGGGCACCGTATCGCCCTGCCGTGGTTTGCGGAGCGCGGCGCGCCGATGCAGTTTCGCGAATGGGCCAACCCGTTTGACGAGGATCTGCTGGAGCCTGACCCGTTCAAGGCCATGCAGCCGCGCGGCGATGCCGAACTGCTGGTGCCGGACGTGGTGTTCTGCCCGCTGCTGGGCTTTACCGCCAGCGGCCAGCGGATCGGCTATGGCGCGGGCCATTATGATCACTGGCTGGCGAACAATCCGCCCCATGCCGCAATCGGGCTTGCCTGGGATTGCCAGCTGGAGGAAAACCTGCCGATCGAACCCCACGATATGCCGCTGCACGCCGTGGTCACTCCCACCCGTCTGTACGGACCCTTCTGATGCGCACCGAACCCACGATCCGGATCCCGCTTGGCGTGCTGGGCCTGTTCATTGCCCTGATGGTCTATGGCGGCCTGGTGGCGCGTTATGTCGCCCCGCTGATCGCCGATTGGCACGCGCTGGCCCAGACCCCGGTCTATATCCTGCTGGGCGTGGTCTGGCTGCTGCCGCTCAGGCGGTTCCTGATCTGGATGGAGACCGGCCGCTGGCGCTGATCCCGTTTGGCGATTAGCCTGCCCGAAAATCCGGGCAGGAAACCGCATCACCGCGATCAAAGTGATCCACGATCCGGTCAAACCGGCTTTCCGGTGCTGGATGGACTACAAGGGCCGCGCGATCAGCCTTTCCGGCGACACGGCCTGTTCCCCGGCTTTCAACTCGAACCGATGTTCCAGGGGAAGGCGCCGCCGGTCTTCACCGGCCCGCTGAAGCTGGCCAAGCACGGCATGGTATTCCACCTGCCGGCAGGCGGCACGGGGCGGCCTTCGCTTCGGGATTTTGAGAAAATTCCCAAGTGGCGCGAGTGACGGGGCTCGAACCCGCGACCTTCGGCGTGACAGGCCGACACTCTAACCAACTGAGCTACACCCGCGCAGCCACTTGGGAGCCGCGCCACTAGGCCAGCAGGCCGGGGCTGTCAACAGGGTTCGAAGGCGTTTTTTGCGGGCCCCGGCCGAAGTGATGAAACAGGCTGAACCCGCCGTTAACCACTCCTTTGCCCGGATTTGCGAACAAGGCCCCACTTCACTGCGAAGCACAGCAAACCGGGGGCCTGATTGACCATGATGTTCCGCCGCAACCTTGCCAAGCTGGCCTGCGCCTTTGCGCTTGCCGCTCCTGCCATTGCCCTGGCCACGCCGCTGGTCGCGCCGCTGGTCGCGCTCGACAGCGCGGTGTTCGTGGAACGCGTGATGCCCGGCAAGGGCCGCCTGCTGCAGCCGGCCAAGGCGCTCAAACGCGGTGACCGGGTGGTCTATGTGGTGAGCTGGTACCGCATGGGCGGCCAGGGTGGTTTCACCGTCACCAACCCCCTGCCCAACAAGGTCTATTTCCAGGGCAGCGCCGACGGCCGAGAGGAAGTCTCGATCGATGGCGGCAAGACCTGGGGTCGGCTCGATGCGCTGAGGACCGGCAACCGCCTTGCCACACCTGAAGACGTCACCCACGTTCGCTGGCGCGTCCCCGCGCACGAAGCCGCGCGCGGCCAGGGCCAGATCACCTACAGCGCAATCGTCCGCTAAGCGAACCGGCCTGGTCCGCCAGCAGCAGCACCGGGGTTTCGATCAGCCGCTTGACCGCCTGAACGAAGCTGGCCGCATCCCAGCCATCGACCACGCGGTGGTCGCAGCTGATCGACACGTTCATGATCTTGCGCTTTTCGATGCGTTCCCCGCCCATGCCGTCCGGCACGAACATCGGCCGCTCGACGATCCGGTTGGGGCCGATGATCGCCACTTCCGGGCGGTTGATGACCGGCGTGTGCGCCACCCCGCCGAGCGGGCCGAGCGAGGTCAGGGTAATGGTCGAGCCAGACAGTTCGGCGCTGGTCGCCGTGCCCTTGCGTGCAGCTTCGGCCAGGCGGACGATCTCGCTGGCCAGCTGCCACAGGTTGCGATCCTGCGCGTCGCGGATCACCGGCACCATCAGCCCGCCGTCGGTCTGGGTCGCCATGCCGAGATGGACCGCGCCGGAACGATGGACCACTCCGGCCTCGTCATCATAACGGGCGTTGATCATCGGAAAATCGGGCAGCGCGCGGCAGATTGCGGTGATCAGCAGCGGCAGCATGGTCAGCCTGGGCCGATCGCCCCGCGCCGAATTGAGCTGGGCGCGCATGGTCTCCAGCGCGGTCACATCGCATTCCTCGACATAGGAGAAGTGCGGAATGTGGCGCTTGGACGCGGCCATGTTCTCGGCAATGCGGCGGCGCAGGCCCATGACCTTGACGGTCTGGTCCACGCCCTTCGTCCCGGCCGCGCGGAAGCCACCGGCGGCATTATAGGCCAGAAATGCGTCCAGATCGGCATGGCGGACCCGGCCATCCTCGGCCGGCTTCACTTCGCCGAGGTCAATGCCCAGTTCCATGGCGCGGGCGCGCACGGCCGGGCTGGCGAGGACCTTCGCGCCGCGCCCGGGCGCTGCCGCTGCCGGGGCGGCGGGCGCAGGCTGGACGACCGCAGCCGGTGCAGCAACCGGTTCGGCCGGGACCGGTTCGGGTTCAGGCGCTTCAGCAGGCGTCTCGGGTGCAGCGGCGGGCACATCGGCCGGTGCCACAACCGGTGCCGCGACTGGCTCCTCGCCTGGCTCCTCGCTGCCCGCCTCGTCGCCTTCGGTCTCGATCACCACCAGCGGCGATCCGATCGCGATCATGTCGCCTTCCTCGCCCGCGACCGAGAGGATCACGCCCGAAACCGGGCTTTCCATCTCGACCGTGGCCTTGTCAGTCATGACGTCGGCGATCTTGCCGTCTTCCTCGATCCGGTCGCCCACCTTGACATGCCAGGCGACGATCTCGGCCTCGGCAATGCCTTCGCCGATATCGGGGAGGTTGAAAGTGAACTTGCCCATCGCCTTACGCTTTCAAAAGCCGGTCAACCGCCTCGCCGATGCGGACGGGACCGGGGAAATAAGCCCATTCCAGGCTATGCGGATAGGGGGTGTCGAACCCGGTGACGCGCTCGATCGGCGCTTCGAGGTGATAGAAGCAGCGCTCCTGCACCAGCGCCGAGAGTTCCGCGCCAAACCCGCCGGTGCGGGTCGCCTCGTGGACGATCAGGCACTTGCCGGTTTTTTTGACCGAGGCTTCGATGGTTTCGATATCAAGCGGCACCAGGGTGCGCAGGTCAATGATCTGCGCATCCACGCCCTTCTCGGCCAGCACGGCCTGGGCCACGTGGATCATGGTGCCATAGGCCAGCACGGTCAGCGCCTCGCCCTCGCGCACCACCCGCGCCTTGCCCAGCGGGATCTTGTAATAGCCTTCGGGCACAATCGCACCGTCGTGCTTGGCCCAGGGTTCGACCGGCTTGTCATAATAGCCGCTGAACGGCCCGTTATAGATCCGCTTGGGTTCGAAGAAGATCACCGGATCATTGTCCTCGATCGCGGCGATCAGCAGCCCCTTGGCATCGTGCGGCGTGCTGGGAATAACTGTCTTCAGCCCGGCGACATGGGTGAACAGCGCCTCGGGGCTCTGGCTGTGGGTCTGCCCGCCGAAGATGCCGCCGCCAAAGGGCGAACGCACCGTGATCGGGGCGAT
>JBKBSV010000091.1:0-8156 GCA_046291115.1 Novosphingobium sp.
GCCGGGTCGCTCCGGTTTGGGGCGTTGTGGTCGGCCCCGCCGGCCCCACCACCGCGACCCGGATGGACAAGTTCACCGAAATGATGTGCCAGCTGGGTCTGCTGACCATGATTGGCAAGGCGGAGCGCGGCCAGGGCGCGACCGAAGTGATCGCGCAGCACAAGGTCGCTTACCTGATGGCGGTTGGTGGCGCGGCCTATCTGGTTTCCCGCGCGATCCGCGAGGCCAGAGTGGTCGCCTTTGAAGATCTGGGTATGGAGGCGATCTATGAATTCACGGTCGAAGACATGCCGGTGACCGTCGCAGTCGACAGCGAAGGCAACAATGTCCACCAGCTGGCGCCGCTGGTCTGGAAGGACAAGATCGCCAGGGAAGGCCTGCTCAAGGCCTGAAGCGCTTCGACCAAGGCGCGAGTCGGCTCGACAAAGTCGCTGGCGCCGGGGGCTGGCGGCAGGCTACGCTCTGAATTCTGATGGAGGAGCTGGACACTCGCCCCGCCCGCGTGCCGACGCGGACCGTCCTGATCTCGATTGCCGGGATCTGGCTGTGCTATCTGGCGCTCATTACCCTGCGCAGCCTGCTGCTGGATCGGACCTATTTTGTCGAGATGCTGGGCCTGCGCAGTCTGGTCACCCTGGCCGGGATCGCGGTGACCACGCTGGCCTGGCTGATCCTGCGCCTGTTCGACAATGCCAAGGTCGGGCTGAAGTTGGGCGTGGCACTGGTGGTCATGCTGCCTGCGGCACTGGGCCTGGCCATGATCAACCGGCAGGTCTTTTCCGGGCTCGATCGGAAGATCCTGATCCAGCCGCGCAATCCGGGCCAGGTCGAGCTCCGCCACGATACCGCCGGCAATGTGCTGGTTGACGTTCCTGATCCGCCGCAGCTCACCCCGGACCAGTTGGCGGCCTTGCAGAAGAAGTTCGCCGAACAGGCGCTGTGGCGCCAGCTGACCGATATTGCGATCGGACGCTATTTTCTGCTGCTGGCCTGGGCCGCGCTCTATTACGCGATGGTCATGGCCGAACAGGCTCGCGCGGCCGAGCGACGCGAAGGCGAATACCGCCGCGCCGCCAAGGCGGCCGAGCTTCGCTCGCTACGCTATCAGGTAAACCCGCACTTCCTGTTCAACACGCTCAATTCGCTCTCTGCCCTGATAATGACCGGCAAGGGGCCGGCGGCTGAGAAAATGATCCAGTCGCTGTCCAGCTTCTACCGGCGCAGCCTGGCGGAAGACCCGACCGGGGATATCGGTCTGGATCAGGAAGTTGCGCTGCAGCGGGCCTATCTTGAGATCGAGGCGGCGCGCTTTCCTGACCGGCTGGTTACGCGATTTGCCATTCCGGCAGAGCTGGAAACGGTCAGCGTGCCGGGCATGATCCTGCAACCGCTGGTGGAAAACGCTGTAAAATACGCCGTCGCCCCCACCCGGCGACCGGTTACCGTGACGATCGCCGCGCGCGAAGAACAGGGCCGGCTGGTGATCGAGGTTAGCGATGACGGTCCCGCTGCGCCGCACGGCGGGCGGGCCGGATTCGGAATCGGGTTGGCCAATGTGCGTGATCGCCTGGCGGCCCGCTATGGTGATGCAGCCTCGCTGCTGGCCGGGCCGGGAAAAGAAGGAGGCTGGCGCGCCGTGCTGCGCCTGCCATTGGTGCGCGATGCCGGATAATGCCCTGTCCAGGCCGCTGCGCACGCTGATCGTCGATGACGAGCCGCTGGCGCTGGAACGGATGGCGGTAATTTGCCGCGATCTCCCCGCGATCGAGGTAGCCGGCACGGCCCAGGACGGTGCCGACGCCTTGCGACAGATCGGCGCACTTGCCCCGGATCTGGTCCTGCTCGACATGACCATGCCCGAACTTGACGGCCTGGCCGTGGCCCGGGCCCTGACCCGTCAGGACGATGCCCCGGCTGTGATCTTCGTTACCGCGCATGACAATTTCGCGGTCGAGGCCTTTGATCTGGAAGCGGTCGATTATGTGCTGAAACCGGTTACGCCCGAACGGCTGGAGCGTGCCGTGGCCCGGGCGGTCGCCCGCCGCGGGCAGCGCGCCGCGGGCAGGGGAGACTGGCTCAGCGAATTCTGGGTGCCCTACCGGTCAGAGCTGCTGCGCATCTCGGCCGAAGATGTGGACCGGATCGATGCCGAGCGTGATTATGTGCGGCTGCATGTCGGGCAGAAGGATGGGACCAGCCGGTCCTATCTGCTGCTCCAGACAGTGTCCGGGCTTGAGGCACGGCTCGATCCCGAACGCTTTATCCGCCTTCACCGCTCCACCATCTTGCGGCGCGACCGGATCAAGGGTTTGCGCCATGACGGCCTTGGCGTCTGGTCGGCTGAGCTTGAGGACGGCACTCTGGTGCGGATCGGACGGACCTATCTGGCCAAGGCCAAGGCGATGGCCGGGCGCTGAACACAGTCCGCGGACGTCGGCCTTGGAGCGCATCACTTGGTCGCAGTTTTTGAACCGGCTAGTGCCTGGCGCCTCGATCACGCAGACGCGGCGGGCGGCGCTCTCGATCCGGCGCTCAAGCTCGGCCTGACCGGCTGCGCTGTTCAGGTTGAGATCGGCCTAGCGCACTTCGGCCGTTCAGGCCCGGGCAGCAGCGGCGCCGCCCAGCAGGGGCAGAATGTGGTACTCCTCCTCTCGTTTCTGCCGGCGCATTTTGGGCGATTGGGTGGCGCCACGGACAGGGATAGGCCCGGCGCAGCTGATGCCAGCCGCGCGCGATTTGCGACGCTGCGGGGAGGATGAAGGTGGTGTTCACGCGACGAACTGCCAACCGGGACGGACAGGTGCATCATTAATATAATATACCAAGCCGCAAATCGGGGGACTGGCGCAACGGTTGCTTTGGGTTAAAAGCCCGGCCATGGGGCTGTGGACCGTCTTCCTGCTGGGCATCGGCAATTTTGCCGCGCACCGCGCGGTGCTGGAAAGCCGTCACCCGTTGCTGGCAGAAATCCCGTGGTTCTTTGGCCGGATCAGCCTGGCGATCGAATTCGCCATGCTGCTGGGGGCGATGCTGCTGATTGCGGCAGGCTCGCTGACCTGGGCGCTGGTCTATGGCGGATACAGCCTGGTCAATCTTGGATCGGCCTGGCTGATCCTGACGCGGCGGATCTGATGGCTGGATCGCTTGTCCTGTTTCATGCCAGCGATCTCCACTTCGGGCAGGAAGACCGCGCGGCCCTGGACTGGTTCATGGCAGAAGTGGAACGCGAACGGCCTGCCGCCGTGCTGTGCACCGGTGATCTGACCATGCGCGGTACGGCTCGCGAATTCGCCGTGGCGCGGGCCTGGCTGAGCAAGCTTCCGGTTCCGGTCCTGCTGGAGCCGGGCAATCACGATGTGCCCTATTACTGGTTTCCGCTGCGCCGGATGATCAGCCCCTATGCCCGGTTCCGCGCTCTCAAGCAGGCCGTGGAAGGGCATCGCGTCTTGCCCGAAGTGGCCATCGTATCCCTCAAGACGGTTGCCCGGGCCCAGTTCCGGCTGAACTGGTCAAAAGGCCGGGTGCGCAATCGCGAGCTTGACGAAGCCCTGCACGAACTGGCGCATTATCCCGATCGTCCACTCAAGCTGATCACTTGCCATCACCCGCTTGTCGATGCCGATACCGAGAGTTCCGGTTCGACCCGCGGCGGCCGCCGCGCCCTGGCCGCGCTGGCCCGGGCCGGGGTCGATGCGGTCCTCTCCGGCCATGTCCACGATGCCTTCGACCTGACGATCGAGGCGGACGAGGGTCTGCCGATCCGGCTGATCGGGGCAGGGACGCTTTCCCAGCGGATCCGCTCCACTCCGCCAGGCTACAACCGGCTCGAATGGGATCCCGTTGCTGGCCTGCGGGTCCTGCCGCAGTCGATGGTGCCAGCCTTGGTCTGAAACAAAAGAGGCGGCCCGTTTCCGGACCGCCTCTTTGTCTGGCCAATGGCCTGACCGCCTAACGCTTGGAGAACTGGAAGCTGCGGCGAGCCTTGGCCCGGCCGTACTTCTTGCGCTCGACCACGCGGCTGTCGCGGGTCAGGAACCCGGCGGCCTTCACTGCGCCGCGCAAAGCAGGCTCGAACTTCGCCAGAGCCTGAGCAATTCCGTGCTTCACGGCCCCAGCCTGACCCGAAAGCCCGCCACCCTTGACGGTGGCGACGACATCATACTGGCCGGCGCGGTCGGCAACCTGGAACGGCTGGTCGATCACCAGACGCAGGGTCGGACGGGCAAAATACACTTCCTGATCGCGGCCGTTGACGGTGACCTTGCCCGAACCGGGCTTGATCCACACGCGAGCCACGGCGTCCTTGCGGCGGCCGGTCGCATAGGCACGGCCCTGGGCGTCGACTTCCTTCTCGCGCAGCGGCGCAGTCGGTGCAGCCGGAGCGGCTGGAGTTTCGGCGATAGCGCCCAGATCGGCGAGATCGGTGACGGTTTCTTCGGACATTATGCGCCCACCTTGTTCTTGCGGTTCATGGCAGCAACGTCGAGCGGCTGGGGCTGGGTGCCACCATGCGGATGCTCGGCGCCGGCGTAGAGGTGCAGGGCGCGCATCTGCGCCCGGCCCAGCGGGCCACGCGGAATCATGCGTTCCACGGCCTTTTCAAGCACGCGCTCGGGGAAGCGGCCGGCGAGAACCTTGTCTGCGGTCACTTCCTTGATGCCGCCGGCATAGCCGGTGTGCTTGTAATAGGTCTGCTGCTTGAGCTTGTTGCCGGTGAACTTCACCTTGTCGGCGTTGATCACGACAACGTGATCGCCGCAATCGACATGCGGGGTGAAGCTCGGCTTGTGCTTGCCGCGCAGGAGGTTGGCGATGATCACCGCGAGGCGGCCGACCACCAGGCCGTCGGCATCGATCAGATGCCACTTCTTTTCGACCTCGGCCGGCTTGATCGACCGGGTCTGCTTGCTGAGCGCCTTCATGGCTGGATAATCCCTTGGCTGTTGCCGCGAATCCGGCCTGCCGGGCCCGCGGGAAGGCGGGCCAATGGGTCAATGGGCAGGTAAAGTCAAGGTTTCCGGGCCTTTGCAGAGAGGTAAAATAATACCGCTATCTGAGATCCGCTGTGACCGGGGCGATCGTCCATACCTCTCGCGAGAAGCGCTCGGTGCCAGCCAAGCGGGTCACCACCACCCGTTCGATCCGCTGGGGCAAGCCGCCGGGTTGCAGGCCCTGTGCCCGGATGCGGATCTCGACTTCGCCCCGCCCGCCATCCGGCAGGGTCAGCTCGCGCCGTTCGATCCGTTCCGATGGCCCGGGGTTGAACAAGAATACCGGCCACCCGGCGCCGCTGTCACCATTCGCGACCTGGCCCAGCAGGGCCCCGGTTTCGCGCCGTGCTTCGCCCGGGGCGGGCGCTTCGTCAATCACCTTTCGCGCACTGGCAAGGGCCTGCTGCCGGGTCTGCGGGTCAAGCCTGCTTGAGGCGCCCGAGCGAATCATTCCGCGGCCGTCGAGAAACGCCGGGAACACCCCGGTGTCCGGCCGGTTGCGTTCAATTTCGGCCAGCCGGGCCAGAAACGGAGGCGCATCGACCGAAGCATCGATCAGCGTCCCGTCAACCCGGAATCCGTCCCCATCAGGGGTGAACCGGATCGCATAACGGCGGGTCACCACCACCTGCTTGCCATCGGCCAGATCGCGGTAAAGCGTGCGGGTCAGCACCAGTGGAGTGCTTGGCGGAGCAAAGCGCAACTGCACCTGCGCAGCGGCATCGGCCAGCGCCGTGCCGCCCAGCACCGGCAGCAGTGCGGCGACGCCGGCAAGCAGGACAGCCCGGCCGCTCATCGCAGTCCACCGCCCAGCCAAGCCAACACGGCGGGCGTGGCCGCAGCGCAGCGCCAGCCGGAAATGGCCGGACAATTATAGGGATGCAGCTCTGCCAGGCGCACGACCGCGCGGTCCAGCCTGGCTGCGTCCGTCTTGAACAAGACCCCGAACTCCTCTGCCGCGCACCGTTCACCCTGCCAGCTGAACGGGGCAGCGAACGGGACCAAGGATATTCACGCAGGCAACCAGCCGTTCGTCAAGCATTTCTACGGATATTGCTTTGGCAATGGACCCATCGGGGCAGGGGCACCAGATCAGGGCCGGACCCGATAAATCCTTGTGCGTCATCGGCTTGACCGACCCAGCCGATGCGCGCCCCAGACCGTGGCGGCCAGCAGCACGGCGCCGGTCAACTGGTGCAGGGCAGCCAGCCAGATCGCCACGCCGCTATAGACCGTGGCGATACCGAGCAGGATCTGGGTGCCAAAGGCGCTGTGAATCGCCACCGAAGCAGAGCGTTCGACCACCCGCAGACGGCGCGCTAACCACACCAGCACCGCTACCACCAACCAGGCCCACCAGCGGTGGACAAAGTGAACCAGATAGGGGTCTGCGGTCAGGGCATGGATCGCGCCCTGGCTCCAGTCGATTCCGGCGGGGAAAAAGCGGTCCTGCATCAGCGGCCATGAGCCCCAGTTGAGCCATCCGCCCCCGGCTACCGGCCCAGCCCTGAGTCCGGCGACCAGCGCACCGTAGAACAGCTGCACGGCCAGCACGGCCACCGCCAGCAGCGGCAGGCCGGCCAGCCGTGCCTTGCCTTCACCCCGGGCATGGCCGCGCAGGTCCAGTGCGGTCCAGACCAGCAGGCCCAGCGTGGTCAGTGCCAGCGACAGGTGCGTGGCAAGGCGCAGGTGGCTGACCTTGACGTCGGCGGTCAGCCCGGACTTGACCATCCACCACCCGACGAAGCCGTGCAGTCCGCCCAGCAGCAGCAGGCCGACGAGCCGGCCCTGATAGCCCGGCGGGATCGCCCGCTTGATCCAGAACCAGGCCAGCGGCAGGGCAAAGGCGAGGCCGATGATCCGGCCCAGCAGGCGGTGGAACCATTCCCAGAAGAAGATGTACTTGAACCCGTCGAGCGTCATCCCGGCCGGGCCGGTCACCTCGATATATTGCGGGATCTGCTTGTAGCTCTCGAACTCGGCTTGCCACTGCGCCTCGGTCAAGGGCGGGATGACCCCGGTCACCGGCTTCCATTCGGTGATGGACAGGCCCGATTCGGTCAGGCGGGTAATCCCCCCGACTACAACCATCAGCGTAACCAGGCCGGCGACGGCGAGCAGCCAGCGCGCCAGGGCCAGCGGGCGGGGGAAACTGTCGGATCCGCTCATCACGCGGCGCTCTGCGTCCGATGCCGGCAAAGCGCAAGGGGCAATGGACCAAGGGACGTGTCAGCAGGCGGCATCGCCACCAGCCACCTTGCACAATGGTATAATATATCATAAGTGGGCGTCGCAATGCGCCAGACCATGCTCCAGATTCGTCAAATGCTCGACCGGGCCGGTATCCTGCTTTCGGGGCTGTGCCTGGTGCACTGCCTGGCGGGGCTGCTGCTGGTTGCGGGCCTTGGCCTGGGCGGACAGGCGCTGTTCGCGCCGGAAATCCACAGGATCGGCCTCGGTCTCGCCATCGCGGTCGGCTCGGTCACGCTGGCGATGGGGATGATCCGCCACAGCAATCCGGTGCCGCTCCAGGCTGGCGCGGCCGGAATCGGGCTGATGACCGTGGCCCTGTTCGTCGGCCATGGCGTGCCGGAAGCGGTGTTGACCATCCTTGGCGTCGCGCTGCTGGCCTGGGCGCACCTGCGCAACTTGCGCTGCGGCATCTGATTGCTATCTGGGCAGGCATGACCACCCAGCTTGCCATCACTCTCAACGGTGAACCCCGCCGCGTTGCGCCCGGCTCGATTGCCGACCTTGTCCGCAGTCTTGAACTTGATCCCGCCAAGGTTGCGGTGGAGCGCAATGGCGCAATCGTCCCGCGCTCGACCCTTTCGGCCGTGCCGCTGGGCGAAGGCGACGTGCTGGAAATCGTCCATTTCGTCGGTGGCGGACAAGGGGCTGCCCAGCCGCAAGACACCTGGACCGTTGCCGGCCGCACCTTCCGCTCGCGGCTGATCGTCGGCACCGGCAAATACAAGGATTTCGAACAGAATGCCGCCGCGGTCGAGGCTTCCGGTGCTGAAATCGTCACGGTCGCGGTTCGCCGGGTCAATGTTTCGAATCCCAAGGCACCGATGCTGACCGACTATATCGATCCCGGCAAGGTCACTTATCTGCCCAACACCGCCGGCTGCTTCACCGCCGAAGATGCGATCCGCACCCTTC
>JBKBSV010000092.1:0-8138 GCA_046291115.1 Novosphingobium sp.
GTCAGCAGGGCGTGGGAATCGAAGAAGCCGCGCGAGGCCGTGGTCAGCGGCTGGACCATCGGCCCGCCATAGCTTTCGGTCCAGAACGCCGCCGATCGCCCGGTGGCGTGATAGCCGGGCCGATCCTCTGCCTCCAGCAGCGCCACACGGCCATGCACCGCCAATCCCGCCGCCAGCGAGGCTCCGGCAATGCCGGCACCGATGATCGCAAAGTCGACAGTCTCGCTCACGCCGTCCTCGCGCTCTCGGCCAGCCGCTCCAGGAAGGTATCGCAGGCGGCCAGCGCGCGGCCGCGCACGGCATCGGCTTCGCGCAGGATTTCGTGGTGCGCCTCGATCCCGAAGTGGACCAGCTCGACATCGCGCAGGCGCTCGGCCGCACGGACAATCGCCTTGTAGCTGACCAGCTTGTCATTGTCGGTCGCCAGGATCAGCACCGGGGTGTCGATACTTTCCAGCAGTCCCGGTCTGCCAAGCAGCCGCATCGAGGCATAGGCCCGTTCGACCCAGCCCCACGATCCCGGCCCCATCACCAGTTCGGGCCGGGCCTGCCGCCAGAAGATCTCGTCGTGATAGCGCTCGGCATCATGGGTCAGCAGGTGGATCCGCGCCTCGGGCGGCTCACCGGGCTTTTCGCTCCACTTCCAGGCCGGACGACGCGGATCACCCAGCGCCTTCATCAGCCTTGCCACATGATGCATCACCGCATCGGGCAGCAGGCTGGCGGTAAAGCCCAGCATCGGCGCGGACAGGATCACCCCGGCCGGATCGACCTGCCGTTCCGCCAGCGCGCGCAGCACCAGGTGCCCGCCCATCGAATGGCCGGCCAGCACATGCGGCCCCGGCGTTTCGGCGCGCCAGTGCTTCCACAAGCTGGCCAGGTCTTCCACCCAGGTGGCGAAATCGTCGATATGCCCGGTGACCGCATCAAGCCCCAGCCGCCCCGATCCGGCCTGTCCGCGCCAATCGGCTGCGGTTACCCGCCAGCCGCGGCCGTGCCAGTGGTGCAGCGTTTCGAGGTATTTCTCATAGAAATCGCCCCGTCCCGGCAGGAACAGGATCGAGCCCCTGGCGCCGCTTTCCGGCTCGGGCCAGTCTATCCGCCGCACGGCATGGCCATCGCCGGTCAGCCAGCGGCTTTCCACCGCTGCGGACGGGATCACGCGGCGATCGAAGGGGCACTGCTGTTGGCTAATTGCGGCCTCCTGAGCTTGGTTACTTTTTGGTAAGCCCTGCTCCTTAGGAATGCCCCCTGAACCAGGGGGCCAAGGATGCCGGACGTCGTTTTTCGTTACCTGCTGCTCGGATGCTTGGCAATCGCGCTGGCGATTGCCGCCTTCACCGACCTGCGACGGCGCCAGATCGATAACTGGCTGAACTTCACCCTGGTGCTGACCGCACCGCTCTATTGGTGGGCCTCGGGCCTCGCGCTGTGGCCGGATGTGGTCATGCAGATCGGCGTGGCGGCAATTGTGCTGGGGCTGTTTGCCGCGATCTTCGCGCGCGGCGGCATGGGCGGCGGCGATGTGAAACTGCTGTTCGCCCTGGCGCTGTGGCTGCCGCCCCTGGTATTCTTCACCGTGGCGTTCCTGACCTCGCTGGTCGGCGGAGCAATGTCGATGGTGGCGGGCGCGCGCAATCTTTCGCTGGCGCCCGAACGCAAGCTGGCCCGCAGTCTGGCGCTGGCCGGCAGCGCGCTGTGGGTGGCCGGGTCCTGCTACATCGCCTGGGTGATGAACGGGGGGGCGCCGCTGGCGCCAGCGCGCCTGATCCCCGGTGCGGCGGTCAGCATCGGCCTGTTCGTCCTGATCGGCATCACCGCCGCCGGGGCAATTGTTGTTTCGCGCAACCAGAAAAGCCGCCTGCCGGTTCCCTATGGCCTGGCCATATCGACCGGGGGTTTGCTGGTGCTGGTTGCACAGTTTCTGCCGCTTTCCCTGGGGGCCGCTGGCGCATCCGGGATCGGTTGACCGGATTTTAACCAGTTTGCCCGATTAACCACGGACGATTTCGGGACTTTTCTAGGGGGCTTGCATAGCCATGGACAAGAAGAAGCTGTTGCTGCTGATTGGCGCGCTGATCATTGCGGTGGGTACCGCCATGGCGGCCCGGAACCTGCTGGCAGGCGGTTCGGCGCCGAAGGCCGAAGCCGCCCAGGAAGTGCCAAAGGGGCCAAAGGTGCTGGTTGCCCAGCGCGCTCTGCCGGTCGGCACGATCATCACGGCGGATTCTGTCGCCTTCCAGCTCTGGCCCAAGGAAATGGTCCAGGATGCCTATTTCATCGACGGCGAAGCCGACATGAACAAGCTGATGGGCACCGTGGTGCGCTATCCGATCACGGCTGGCCAGCCAGTCACCCAGGGCGCGCTGGTTGCGCCGGGCGATCGCGGCTTCCTGGCGGCGGCGCTTGGCCCCGGCATGCGCGCCGTGACCATTCCCGTTTCGGCCAAGACCGGTGTCGGCGGCTTTGTCTTCCCCGGTGACCATGTTGATCTGATGCTGACCCAGACGGTGCAGGACAGGGAGGGCGGCAACCCGCTCAAGGCCACCGAAACCATCCTGCGCAATGTCCGCGTGCTCGCCACCGACCAGTCGACCGAAACCACCGTGGAGGATGGCAAGACTGTGGTCCGCGCGTTCCGCACCGTCACCCTTGAAGTGACGCCCAAGATTGCCGAAAAGATCGCGGTGGCCCAGACCATCGGCACGCTCAGCCTGTCGCTGCGCAGCCTGGCCGACAACCAGAACGATCTCGACAAGGCGATTGCCGACGGCACGGTCAAGGTGCCGACCGGGGCCAGCAAGGCGCAGGAGGAAAAGTTCCTGGCCGATGCCATGAACCGTCCGATCGACAGCGGCTCGACCTTCGTGACCGGCGGCGATGTCTCGCGCTTCCAGCGTCGCAGCGCGCCCAACCCGGAACGCGCCAACCGCGCGCCGGTGGCCGGCAACTACAACCCCGTCCCGGCCCCGCAGGCCGCGCCCGGCGGACCGCGTTTCTCGGCGCCGAGCAATCCGGCCCCCATGGTGCGCGTGACCCGCGGCAAGAACACGACCGAAGAACCGGTGGGAGGCAATTGACATGACCCTTGCACTTCGCACCGCAACGCCCGCCGACAAGAAAGGCAACTCCATGAACCGCCTTGCCATTACCCTGCTTGGAGCCGCCTGCACGGTAGCCCCGCTTGGCCTGATGCAGCCCGATCAGGCCCAGGCCCAGTCGGTCAGCCGTCCGGCCAACGACATTGTCCTGTCGATCGGACGCGGCCAGCTGGTCACCGTCGGCGGCAGCATGGCCGATGTCTTCGTGGCCGACGAAAAGATTGCCGATGTCCAGGTCAAGTCACGCAACCAGCTCTATGTCTTTGGCAAGGCCGGGGGGGAGACCACGGTCTATGCCAGCGATGCAGCCGGCAACGTGATCTGGTCGGCCAACATCCGGGTCGGCTCGAACATCGACAGCGTTGACCAGATGCTGAAAGTGGCGATGCCCGATGCCAAGATTTCGATCTCGACCATGGGCACCAACACCTTCCTGCTGACCGGCACGGTCGCTGCGCCAGAAGATGCAGCCGAAGCCCAGCGCCTGGTTCAGGCCTTCGTCGGCAAGGACGCCAATGTCATCACCCGTCTGAAAATGGCAACCCCGCTGCAGGTCAACCTGCACGTCAAGTTCGCCGAAGTCAGCCGCACCCTGGTGCGCGATATCGGGATGAACTGGCAGAGCGCTGATACTTCAAGCGGCTTCCGCTTTACTTTCGGCCAGGGCCGCGCCTTCTCGCCGCAATATGTGCCGGGCGGCACCGCCTTGGCCACCGCCACTGTCGGCAGCGCCGGGGCAACCTTGGTCACTCCAATTCCCAACGGCAGCACGCTGGCGGGCATGGGCAACATTGCCGGTCTGAACCTGCTGGGCGCACTGGACCTCGGCGAGTCGATGGGCCTGGTCACCACTCTGTCGGAACCGAACCTGACCGCCCTTTCGGGCGAGACGGCGGACTTCCTGGCCGGCGGGGAGTATCCGATCCCGATCAGCCAGGGTCTGGGCACCACCTCGATCGAATACAAGCGCTTCGGGGTCAGCCTCAGCTATACCCCGACCGTGCTGGCCAACGGCCGCATCTCGATGCGGGTCCGTCCGGAAGTGTCGGAACTGTCGAGCCAGGGGGCGATCACCGTCAACGGCTTCCAGGTTCCGGCCCTGACCGTGCGGCGCACGGAAACCACGGTCGAACTCGGTTCGGGCCAGTCGATGATGATCGCCGGCCTGATGAGCAACAACGCCCAGAACACGGTCAAGAAGCTGCCGGGCGCCGGCGATCTGCCGATCGTGGGCGCGCTGTTCAAATCGACCAGCTTCCGCAGGGGCGAGACCGAACTGGTGATCGTCGTGACCCCCTATCTGGTCCAGCCGGTCAACGCCAACGAGATCAAGCTGCCGACCGACGGGTATCAGAACCCGAACGTGGCCCAGCAGTTCCTTGGTGGCCAGGAAAACGCCGGCAAATCGGGCCAGCAGCGGCCGATGCCGTCGGCTACCCCCGATCAGGGGGCTCCGCCGCCGCGGGTGGGCGATCTCGACATGCCCGCGCCGATCCAGAACCCGCGCCCCGGCAGCGGCAAGGATCCCGCCAAGGGCAAGCGCCGCACCCGCAGCGCCGATGCCGGCGCGGCCACGCCGGGTTTCGACCTGTAATTGCCAGAGAGGGATAGACCCATGCGTAACTTCGTATCGAAAAAGGCGGTTGCCTCGGCCCTCTCGGCCTCGCTGGTCCTGGTGCTGGGCGGCTGCGGCGGCATGCCCGGAAACCGTCAGCTGGAAAGCATCCATCAGCCGGTGGTTGCCCGCACCAATTATACGCTCGACATTTCGGCCGGACCGGGCGGGATCTCGATCCCCGAACAGCGCCGTCTGGCGGGCTGGTTCGAAGCGCTTGATCTGCGGTACGGCGATCGCATCGCGATCGACGATCCGATGCGCTCAAGCGCTTCGCGCGGCGCGGTCGAGGCTCTGGCCGGCCGTTACGGTATCCTGCTGAGCGACGAGGCTCCGGTCACGCCCGGCGCCGTCAACCCCGGAACGGTCCGGGTGGTGGTGACCCGCTCATCCGCCTCGGTTCCGGGCTGCCCGGACTGGTCAGCCAAAAGCGAAACCAATCTGAACAACGCCACCAGCTCGAACTATGGCTGCGCCACCAATGCCAACATGGCGGCCATGGTTGCCGATCCCGAGCATCTGCTGCGCGGGGCATCGTCCAAGGGCAGCACGACCGTGATGAGCGGCACCAAGGCAATCGACGCCTACCGCGAGGCCCCGCCGACCGGCGAGCAGGGACTGTCCAAGAACTCGACCCAGAAGGGAGGCAACTAAGGCCATGAACGCTCCCTGGAAACCCGGTGCGGCCGGTGGCCGTGATCCCTTCAACGCCTTCATCTGCGACGATGCCGCGCTCGATGTGCTGCGCCCGGTGGTCATCGAAATGGGCTGGGCACCCGAAAAGTGCAACAAGGGCGGCCTGCGCAACGCGGTGCAATCGCTTTCGATCACGGCCAGCCCGAACATCCTGATGGTCGACCTTTCGGAAAGCGGCGATCCGCTGAGCGACATCAACGCCCTGGCCGAGGTTTGCGAACCCGGCACGGTGGTCATCGCGATCGGCCAGGTCAACGATGTCCGGCTTTACCGCGATCTGCTTGCCAGCGGCATTCACGATTATCTGCTGAAACCGCTTTCGCCCGGCCAGGTCCGTGACGCGCTGGTGGGCGCCCAGGCCGTCTTCACTGCGCCCAAGCAGCACGATCCCGCGGTGGCCAAGCGTCACATCTCGACCGCCGTGATCGGCACGCGCGGCGGTGTCGGGGCTTCGACCCTGGCCACTTCACTGGCCTGGCTGTTCAGCGCGGACGAGAAGATGCCGACGGCGCTGCTCGACCTCGATGTCCACTTCGGCACCGGTGCCCTGGCGCTCGACCTTGAGCCGGGCCGCGGGCTGACCGACGCGATCGAGAACCCTGGCCGGATCGACGGGCTGTTCATCGAACGCGCCATGATCCGCGCCAACGACAACCTGGCGATCCTTTCAGCCGAAGCGCCGATAAACCAGCCGCTGATGACCGATGGCGCGGCTTTCGTGCAGCTGGAGGAGGAATTCCGCCAGGCGTTCGAAATGACCGTGATCGATCTGCCGCGCAACATGCTGATCAACTTCCCGCACTTGCTGGCCGACGTGAATGTTGCGCTGATCGTGTGCGAGATGACGCTCGCCTCGGCCCGTGACACGATCCGCATCCTCTCGTGGCTCAAGGCCAATGCCGCGCACGTTCAGCCGATCGTGATCGCCAACAAGGTCCAGGCCGGGGTGTCGGAAATCAGCAAGGCCGATTTCGAAGCCTCGATCGAGCGCAAGATCGCCTTCACCATCCCGTTCGATGCCAAGGCCGCGGCCAATGCCGCCAAGCTGGGCCAGACCTTCGCCGATGCCAACCGTTTTGCCAAGGCCGGGGTTGCGATCCGCGACATCGCCAAGACCGTGATGGGCGTGGGCGACGGCGAGGTGATCGAGGAGAAGCTCAAGGCCAAGTCCTCGCTGCTTGGCAAGTTCGATCTCAAGGGCATGCTCGGCAAGAAGCCCAAGGATGCCGAAAAGGCCCCGGCGACCGCCAAGGCTTGATGAAACGCGTGGTCCGGTGTCGGCCAGGCCGGCCCGGACCGGATGGAAGGTGTAAGGCAGCGATGAGCACTCCTCAGCTTCTGCTGATTGCCATGGGTCTGATGGCCTTCATGGTGCTGGGCTATATGGCCTTTGCCGGCCCCTCGCCCGCCAAGGAAAGCGCGCGCCGGTTGCAATCGGTGCGCTATCGCCATTCGGAAAGCACGACCGACAAGGTCGAGGCGCAGCTGAAAAAGGCGGTCGCGGCGCGCAAGCCCAAGATGCACCAGATCGCCGGTTCCGAATCCCGCATCGCTGCACTTGCGCTGCGTCTGCACCGCACCGGCAAGCCGTGGACCCTGGCACAGTATTTCTATGCCTCGGGCGGGCTGGCAGTCGTGGTAGCGGTGCTGGTATTCCTCAAGACCGGCAGCGCGCCGCTGTCATTGGGTGTCGGCCTGCTGGTCGGCGCCGGTCTGCCGCACATGGTTGTCGGCTACTTCATCAACAAGCGCACCAACGAATTCACCGCCAAGTTCCCGGATGCCATCGAACTGCTGGTGCGCGGTCTGCGCTCCGGTCTGCCGGTCACCGAAACGCTCGGTGTTGTCGCCAGCGAAGTGCCGGGCCCGGTGGGTGAGGAGTTCAAGCTGGTGACCGAACGCATCAAGATCGGCCGGACCATGGAGGATTCGCTCCAGGAAACCGCCGACCGGCTCAACACCCCCGAATTCAGCTTCTTCTGCATCACCCTTGCGATCCAGCGCGAAACCGGGGGCAACCTGGCGGAAACGCTGTCGAACCTGGCCGACGTGCTGCGCAAACGGGCCCAGATGAAGCTCAAGATCCGGGCCATGAGCTCTGAATCCAAGGCCTCGGCCTATATTGTCGGCGCCCTGCCGTTCATCGTCTTCACCATGATCTACTGGATCAACCCGAACTACCTTGGCGGCTTCTTCACCGATGACCGGCTGATCGTGACGGGCCTTGGCGGTCTGGTGTGGATGGGCATCGGCGCCTTCATCATGGCCAAGATGGTCAGCTTCGAAATCTGAACGAGGGATAGGGACCACCAGCATGAACACCTCGTCCGGACCCACTCTGCTTGGTTTCGATGTCCTGCTGATCGGCTCGATCATGGCCGGTCTGGCGGCAATGGCCGTGATGTTCGCGATCTATGCCGCGGTGACGATCCGCGATCCCATGCAGAAGCGCGTCAAGGCGCTGAACGAGCGGCGCGAGCAGCTTAAGGCCGGGATCGTGACGCACAACGCGAAGAAGCGCGCGAGCCTGGTTCGCAAGAGCGAAGCCACCGACAAGATGAAGGACACGCTGAACTCGCTGAAGGTGCTTCAGCAAAGTCAGCTCGAAGTGATCCAGCAGAAACTGGCCCAGGCCGGGATCCGCCGCAAGGAACTGGGCGTAGCGGTGATCTTCGCCCGCATGGTCCTGCCGGTGGCGCTGGGCGGGATCGCCGCCTTCTTCATCT
>JBKBSV010000093.1:0-1339 GCA_046291115.1 Novosphingobium sp.
GCCTCCGCATAATCGTCGTCGCTGTCGTCGGCGAGGCTCGAAAGCTCCACGTTGAGACCCAGCGAACGCATTTCCTTGACGAGCACGTTGAAGCTTTCGGGAATGCCGGCCTCGAAGGTGTCGTCGCCCTTGACGATCGCTTCGTAGACCTTGGTGCGGCCGACCACGTCGTCCGACTTCACCGTCAGCATTTCCTGAAGCGTGTAGGCCGCGCCATAGGCCTGGAGCGCCCAGACCTCCATTTCCCCGAACCGCTGGCCGCCGAACTGGGCCTTGCCGCCCAGCGGCTGCTGGGTAACCAGGCTGTAAGGGCCGATCGAACGGGCGTGGATCTTGTCGTCGACCAGGTGGTGCAGCTTCAGCACATACTTCATGCCCACGGTGACCTTGCGGTCGAAGGCTTCGCCGGTCCGGCCATCATACAGCGTGACCTGGCCCGATTCATCAAGCCCGGCGAGCCGCAGCATGGCGGTCACGTCCGCTTCGACCGCGCCGTCGAAAACCGGCGAACCCATCGGCACGCCTGCCCGGATCGCCTCAGCGAAGGCCACTACCTCATCGTCGCTGCGCGCGTCGATTTCGGCCGCGTAGTTCTCACCATAGATGTCCCGCAGCAGGCTGCGGACCGCTTCAGGCGGCTGGCCGGCTACGGGGTTCGGATTGGCCTCGCGCCAGGCATCCAGCGCTTCGCCGATCCGCTGGCCCAGGCCACGCGCGGCCCAGCCAAGATGGGTTTCGAAGATCTGTCCGACGTTCATGCGCGAGGGCACGCCCAGCGGGTTGAGCACGAAGTCGACCGGAGTGCCGTCTTCCAGGAACGGCATGTCCTCCTGCGGCAGGATGCGGCTGATGATGCCCTTGTTGCCGTGGCGGCCGGCCATCTTGTCGCCCGGCTGAAGCTTGCGCTTCACCGCAACGAAGACCTTGACCATCTTGAGCACGCCGGGGGCAAGTTCGTCGCCGCGTTCGAGCTTTTCCTTGCGGTCCTCGAACTTGTCCTGGATCGCCTTGACGGTTGCGTCATACTGGGCCTTCACGGCTTCGAGCTGACCCTGGACCTTGTCGTCGGCCACGGCAAACTTCCACCATTCGTGACGTTCCACTTCACCCAGGTTTTCCGCGGTGATGGTATCGCCCTTCTTGAAGCCCTTCGGCGCGGCTGCGGCGACCTGGCCGATCAGCATGTCGCGCAGGCGGTTATAGGTGGCGCGGTTGAGAATCGCGCGCTCGTCCTCGCGGTCCTTGGCGAGACGCTCGATTTCCTCGTTCTGGATCGCGCGGGTGCGGTCGTCGATCTCGATGCCGTGCCGGTTGAAGACCCGCACGTCGACGATCGTGC
>JBKBSV010000093.1:1349-7995 GCA_046291115.1 Novosphingobium sp.
CCCGGCGGCAGACGAAGCGAAGTATCGCGCACGTCGCTGGCCTTTTCGCCGAAGATCGCGCGCAGCAGCTTTTCTTCCGGGGTCATCGGCGATTCGCCCTTGGGCGTGATCTTGCCGACCAGAATATCGCCCGGATGTACTTCCGCGCCAATGTAGACGATTCCCGCCTCGTCGAGGTTGCGCAGCGCTTCCTCGCCGACATTCGGGATGTCGCGGGTGATGTCTTCCGGCCCCAGCTTGGTGTCGCGGGCCATGACTTCGAACTCCTCGATGTGAATCGAAGTGAAGACGTCTTCCTTGACGATCCGTTCCGAGATCAGGATCGAGTCTTCATAGTTGTAGCCGTTCCAGGGCATGAACGCGACCAGCACATTGCGCCCCAGCGCCAGCTCGCCCAGTTCGGTCGAGGGGCCGTCAGCGATGATATCGCCTGCTTCGACCAGGTCGCCCACCTTCACCAGCGGACGCTGGTTGATGCAGGTTGACTGGTTGGAGCGTTCAAACTTCTGCAGGCGGTAGATGTCGACGCCCGACTGGCCGGGTTCGATATCGCCCATGGCGCGGATCACGATTCGGGTCGCGTCGACCTGGTCGACGATCCCGGCGCGCAGCGCGGCAATCGCCGCGCCCGAATCGCGGGCCACGGTCTCTTCCATCCCGGTGCCGACGAACGGCGCTTCGGCGCGCACCAGCGGCACGGCCTGGCGCTGCATGTTCGAGCCCATCAACGCGCGGTTGGCGTCGTCGTTTTCCAGGAACGGAATCAGCGAGGCGGCAACCGAAACGAGCTGCTTGGGGCTGACGTCCATCAGCGTGATGTTTTCGCGCGGGGCCATCACGAATTCGCCGTTCTGGCGGGCCGAGACCAGTTCTTCCACGAACGAGCCGTCAGCATTGGTTTCGGCCGAAGCCTGCGCCACCGTGTGCTTCTGCTCCTCCATCGCCGAAAGGTAGACCACTTCGCCGGTCACCTTGCCGTTCACCACCTTGCGGTAGGGGGTTTCGATGAACCCGTACTTGTTGACGCGGGCGAAGGTCGAAAGCGAGTTGATCAGACCGATGTTCGGGCCTTCCGGCGTTTCGATCGGGCAGATGCGGCCATAATGGGTCGGGTGAACGTCGCGGACTTCGAAACCGGCGCGCTCGCGGGTCAGACCGCCCGGCCCCAGCGCCGAGACGCGGCGCTTGTGGGTCACTTCCGACAGCGGGTTGGTCTGGTCCATGAACTGCGAGAGCTGCGAGGAGCCGAAGAATTCGCGCACTGCGGCCACGGCCGGCTTGGCGTTGATCAGATCGTTCGGCATGACGGTCGAGACATCGACGCTGCTCATGCGTTCCTTGACCGCGCGTTCCATGCGCAGCAGGCCGACCCGGTACTGGTTTTCCAGCAGCTCGCCGACCGAGCGCACCCGGCGGTTGCCGAGGTTGTCGATGTCGTCGACTTCGCCCTTGCCGTCCTTGAGGTTCACCAGTTCCTTGACCACGGCCAGGATATCCTCGGTCCGCAGGGTGGTGATGGTGTCTTCGGCATCAAGGCCGAGGCGCATGTTGAGCTTGACCCGGCCAACGGCCGACAGGTCGTAGCGGTCGGGATCGAAGAACAGGCCTTCGAACAGGGCTTCGGCGGTTTCGCGCGTTGGCGGTTCGCCGGGGCGCATCACGCGGTAGATGTCAGCCAGGGCGTGGTCGCGGTCCGGGGCCTTGTCGGCCTTCAGGGTGTTGCGGATCCAGGGGCCGGTGTTGATTTCATCGATGTCGAGCAGGTCGAGCTGGTCGATCCCGGCCTTGTCGAGCGCGTCGAGGTTTTCGGGCGAAACCTCGTCGCCCGCTTCAATGTAAATGCGGCCGGTGCTCTCGTCGATCAGGTCGCGGGCCGAATAGCGACCGAACACTTCCTCGGTCGGGATCAGCAGTTCGGCGAGGCCGTCCTTTTCCGCCTTGTTGGCGGCGCGCGGGCTGATCTTGGTGCCGGCGGCAAAGATCACTTCGCCCGACTTGGCATCGACGATGTCGAAGGCCGGCTTCTGGCCGCGCCACTGTTCGGCCACATAGGGCAAGCGCCAGCCGCCTTCTCCGCGCTTCCAGGTGACGGTCTGGTAGAAATAGCCCAGGATGCCTTCGTCATCGAGGCCCAGCGCGTGCAGCAGCGCGGTGACCGGCAGCTTGCGCTTGCGGTCGATGCGGACGTTGACGATGTCCTTGGCGTCGAATTCGAAATCCAGCCAGGACCCGCGATAGGGGATCACGCGGGCGGCAAACAGGTACTTGCCCGATGAGTGGGTCTTGCCGCGGTCATGGTCGAACAGCACGCCCGGTGAACGGTGCATCTGCGAAACGATGACACGTTCGGTCCCGTTGATGATGAAAGTGCCGTTCTCGGTCATGAGCGGCATATCGCCCATGTAGACGTCCTGCTCCTTGATATCGAGGACCGAACGGGTTTCGGTTTCGGTATCGACCTCGAACACGATCAGGCGCAGCGTGACTTTCATCGGCGCGGCATAGGTGATCCCGCGTTGGCGGCACTCGGTGGTGTCATACTTGGGGTCTTCCAGCTCGTAATGAACGAAGTCCAGTTCGCTGGTGCCGGCAAAGTCGCGGATCGGGAAGACCGAGCGCAGGGTCTTCTCCAGCCCGGACACATAGCCGGTGGCCGGATCCGAGCGCAGGAACTGTTCGTACGATTCGCGCTGAACCTCGATCAGGTTCGGCATTTTCACCACTTCGTGAATGTCGCCGAAGATCTTGCGGATACGCTTCTTGGAACCGGCGCGGATGCCGGTTGCCGGAGTGAGAGCCTTGCTCGCCATGGAGGGGTCTTGCCTCTTCGCTTTGTGCCGGAAATCCGGCGATGAATCTTGCCACGCGCAGCCTGTGGCCGCCACCGGACGACAAAAAGGCCGCATGGCCAATGCCCCCTTGAAGCAGGAGCGGCCCGCAGCCTTCGCGTCAGATGGATCACTCGCTGCTTCCTTCCGGGCCGGGCCCCTGCGCATGGGCCAAGCTTGCTCGAAGCATCGAGCTGAACCGGGCTTATAAGCGCCGGGCGAGGGGCTGTCAAACCGGGCACCGGTCGCAAACCCGCGACAATCGTGCATTCTCGGGAAACGATAAGCGGCATATTGTTTATCAATATTATTGTTTGACAATAAGGCCGGCTCGATTTATTGAATGTCGATATCAAGCATATCGGAGTTCGACAAATGAACCACTACCGCAACCTCCTCGCCGTGACGCTGTCGGCTCTCGCCTTCGTCACTCTCTGGCGGCCGACCCTGTCGGTTCCGGCCGCCGCCCAGGTTCCCGCCACGGCGGTCAGCCTGGCCGAACTGGCCTGACCGGCCGCAATTCTCACAAGGGGCAAACCATGACGGAAACTGTTCAAGCCAGGGGCGGCGATGCGCTGCTCACCACGGCCAGCGTGCTGGTCTCGATCTTCCGGATCATGCTCATCACGATCGGCTCGATCCTCGTGGTTGTAATGGTTGCCATCCTGTTCAAGCAGGTCGATGTGATGCAGCAACTGGCGGCTGAAAAGGTCGGTGCGCCGCCCTGGCAGGTCCTCACTGCGATTGAGCTGATCCTGGGCTTCGTGGTCGCGGCCATCGCTTGCGCTCACGATTGGCTCAAGCAGCTTCAGCGCCTGATCGCCAGCGTTTCGGAAGGTGATCCGTTCGCTCCGGTCAACGCTGACCGGCTGACCCGGATGGGCTGGCTGACCGTGGCGATTCAGCTGCTGGCGATCCTGGTGGGCCGCATCGGCGACTGGCTGGAATCGGTGGTCAAGGAAGCGACCACGGACTTCGGCCTGTCGCTGGGCGGGTTCCTGCTGGCGCTGGTGCTGTTCATCCTTGCCCGGGTCTATCGGCGCGGCGCGGAAATGCGCGAGGAACTGGAGGGAACCGTGTGATGCCGATTACCGTGAAGCTTGACGAGCTGCTCCACGCCCGGCGGATGACCCTGACCGAACTGGCCGAAAAGGTGGACATCACGCTCGCCAACCTTTCGATCCTCAAGACCGGCAAGGCCAAGGCGATGCGTTTTTCCACGCTTGAGGCGATCTGCCAGGTGCTGGAATGCCAGCCAGGCGACCTGCTCGGCTACCAGCCGGAAGACTGACCAGTCCCTGCGCCTTCCGGCTGAACAAGAAGGGCCGCGCTTTCCCCCCGAAAGCGCGGCCCTTTGCGTTGCACCCCAGCGATGCAGTGTGTCAGAACACGCCCGGCAGCATCCGCCAGCGGGTTTTTTGCGAGAACGCCTGATAGGCGGGATCCTGGCCAAGCAGGCGCTCTTCCGCCAGCAGCCGCAGCACCTGGCTCCACCACGAGACGATGTAGACTGCCAGGTTGAACCACGAGGGCATCAGCACCATGATCCCGACGTGGGTGATGAAGTAGCCGGCGTACATCGGGTGGCGGACGATCCGGTAGGGGCCTTCCACCTTGATCCCGCGATTGGCCGGGGCAACGCCGAAACTGCGGCGCAGTGAAAGCTTGGCCCAGACCTGGAACAGATTGCCCAGCAGCACGAGCGCGATGCCCAGCGGTACCAGGGCCGGCCAGGGGCTGGGCCCCGGCAGCACCAGCATCGGCGCGGCCGTGGCGGTGATCGCCAGCATCCAGTCACCCGGCCGGACCGAGATCGCTTTGGTCGGGCGGCGGATCAGCACGAAGAACATCACCGTCGTCTCGGCAATCAGCAACAGCGGGGCAAGCGGATTGCCCGACACCCAGACGCGCTCGACCAGGAACAGCCAAAGCAGCAGGATTGCCGCCTGTTCGATCCGGTCAAGCCGGGCCGGGGTGAGCCATCCCGAAGGACGCTGCGCTGCTGCGGTGTCAGTCATGGCCGCAAGAGATCGCAGAACGTGGTTAAGAATTGGTTGGGATGGTGCGGGCCGCCAGCGCCCCTTTCGCCTTCAAGGCTCGGCCAAGGCTCGGCGAAAAAGCCGCTGCACAGTGCGGCGCGGATGTGTTTCATCAACCTGAGCGGCGGGCCGAACCGAGCGTCCGTTCTTGACTCTGGTGCCGATCCGGCTAAAGGCCCGCCTTGACCGGTCCTTCGGGGCCGATCATCCGTCCGAGACAGTTGCTGAGGGTTTCCCTCTTAATTTGCAGCCTAGACGGGGACAGAGCAAATTCCGGCCCGCGCATCTGCCCGGGCCCGGCCTGGCGTTTCCCGCGCCCTCCTTCCCCATCACGGACTCGCCCATGGTGCCCCGGCATCGTGGACAAACCTAGCCGGCCGTCCGGGATGATCCCGTTCGGTCATTTGTGAAGGAGTAAGGCATGGATCGTTCGCAGAAAGCCGAATCGGTCGCTTCGCTCAACGCGGTCTTCAACGAGGTCGGCGTGGTGATTGTCACCCGCAATCTCGGCATGACGGTGGCCCAGTCCACCGACCTGCGCAACAAGATCCGCGAAGTGGGTGCGACCTACAAGGTTGCGAAGAACCGTCTTGCCAAGCTTGCCATCAAGGACACGTCCTACGAGGGCCTCGGTGAATTCCTTACCGGCCCCACCGCGATCGCCGCTTCGGTCGATCCGGTTGCCGCTGCCAAGGCGGTCGTGGAGTTCGCCAAGACGACCGACAAGATCGAAATCGTCGGCGGATCGATGGGCACGCAGGTTCTCACCCCGGAAGGTGTCAAGGCGCTCGCCTCGATGCCTTCGCTGGACGAACTGCGCGCCAAGCTCATCGGGCTGGTCCAGGCTCCGGCCACCAAGATTGCCCAGCTGTCGACCGCTCCGGCGGCCAAGCTGGCCCGCGTCTTCGGTGCCTATGCCAAGCAAGCCGCATAAGACCGTTCAACGAATTCCCCGGGGCAGACCCCCGGGTCCATCAATCAGGAGTGAAACATCATGGCCGATATCGCCAAGCTTGTTGAAGAACTTTCGAAGCTGACCGTCCTGGAAGCCGCCGACCTCGCCAAGGCCCTTGAAGAAGCCTGGGGCGTGAGCGCCGCTGCCGCTGTTGCCGTTGCTGCCCCCGCCGCTGGCGGCGCTGCTGCGGAAGCCACTGAAGAAAAGACCGAATTCGACGTCATCCTGACCGGCGACGGCGGCAACAAGATCGCCGTCATCAAGGAAGTCCGCGCGATCACCAACCTGGGCCTGACCGAAGCCAAGGCGCTGGTCGAAGCCGCTCCCAAGGCGATCAAGGAAGGCGTTTCGAAGGCCGAAGCCGAAGAGATCAAGACCAAGATCGAAGCCGCTGGCGGCAAGGTCGAAGTCAAGTAAGCTTCGCTTCGCGTTTCGCGAGCCAAGTGAAAGGGCGGCCCAGCAACGGGCCGCCCTTTTGCATCTGCCGATCCGGGTGCGGGCAAACCGGATACGGTCACACCGGACCCAGGTAAACCGGACCCAAGTTAACCGGACCCAAGTCAACTGGACCCAAGTCAACTGGACCCAAGTAAACCGGAAATGGGCAAAGGGGCCGAAAGCTTGCGCTTCCGGCCCCCGGCGCGACCCGAAGGTCAGTTTGGCTTACGCCTTCGAGTTATTTCAAGGTCTTCAGGTATTCGATGATTTCCTTGCGCTTGGCCGCATCAGGCAGGCCGGCGAAGGTCATCTTGGTGCCGGGCACCATCTTCATCGGATTGGTCAGATAGGCATCCAGGGTCGCATCGTCCCAGGTCAGGTTGGTC
>JBKBSV010000002.1:0-53040 GCA_046291115.1 Novosphingobium sp.
TTCGCCGCTTTAGCTCAGTTGGTAGAGCACATCATTCGTAATGATGGGGTCACGTGTTCGAGTCACGTAAGCGGCACCACCACTTCCACCAGGAAAATCAGAACTAAAGTTGACAGGCGCTGGCGCCGGGGATCGGCAATTCGCGCCCTTGCAGGCCAGGGCGCCTCAACATCGCGGCTGACCTGCAGCAGATCCGCAGGCTGGTGGCAGAGCCTTGCCCTTGCGTGAAGAATACCGGGCCAAAGGGTCGTCCGGCTGGCCGTTTGGAGCAGCCTGAGACAGGAACAGGTTCGGGCCAGACCAGCCGCGAAGCTGGCGGTTCCGGCTGATCAAGGACTGGCGATGATGGAGCCGGCGGGGGCGCTCTGTCCTGTGTCGTCGGCGGCAGGGCTGCGCCATTCGCAGCCGCATCCGTGGCAGTTTTGTGCGGGTTTGCTTCAGATGCCCCGGCTTAGCTTGAGAGGCGAAACGAGACTAGCCGGTTGCGGAACGCGAAGTTGCCCTTCCGCTGCGTCTGGCCGGCCCGGTTACGGGGGCGGGCAGCACTTCATCGCTAATCCCCCGATCAAGCTGGTGCTCCAGTCGAGCTTGCCGCCGATCATGAACGGTGAAGGGTGCCGATGCCAACGGACAGGAGCGCAGCTGATGAAACGCCGCTGGGCTTTCCTGCGCTACCATTGCGCTGCACCGGTCCGGGGCGCACAGGGCCTTGCCACGGCGAAGAATGGCGGCCAACTGGAGGCAAATCGAAACAGCGGGGACGAGGGCATGAGCGAGCAAGTCATCACGATCGAAAATCGCGGCGCGGTGGAAGTGGTCAGCCTGAACCGGCCGGACAAGCTCAACACCATGAACGAGCCGCTGATCCAGGCGCTGCTCGACTATTTTACCGCTCTGCAGGAGCGAACCCAGGTGCGGGTGGTCGTGCTGCGGGCAGAGGGCCGGGCGTTCTGTGCCGGGCTGGACCTCGCCGGGTGGATACCCGATCCCGATGCCAGCGCGATCAGCCAGTCATGGCGCACGCAGCGGATGATCGCGGCCGTGATGCAGGCCATGCGCAAGTGCCCGCAGCCGATCATCGCGCTGGCGCAGGGGCCGGCCTGCGGTGGCGGGTTCTCGCTGCTGCTGTCCTCTGACGTGCGCTATGGCGCGCCGGACCTGCGGATGAACGCGGCCTACATTCGGATCGGCCTTGGCGGCTGCGATATGGGGGCAAGCTATTTCCTGCCGCGGCTGGTCGGCAGCTCGGTGGCCAGCGAATACCTGCTGACCGGCAAGTTCATGAGTGCGGAAAAGGCGCTGGCCTGCGGTCTGGTCAGCGAGATCGTTCCGCACGAGGAGCTGCTCGACAAGGCGCTGGCGCTGGCCGGGGAAATGCTGCTGACCAGCCCGATGGGCCTGCGGCTGACCAAGGACGCGCTCAACCTCAACATCGACGCCGCCAGCATGGAGCATGCCTTCGCGCTGGAAGACCGCCAGCAGGTGATGCTGGGCCAGGCCGGCGATTTCGCCGAGGCCAAGGCCGCCTTCTTCGAAAAGCGGCCGCCCAACTGGAACGATCGTTAACCGGCCTGGCTGCGCCCGCGTTCGATCACCGCGCGGCGGCGTTGTTCCACTTCCTCGCCGCTGACCTGCGCGTTGCGGGCTGATGAAACGCGATGTTCAAGCGCCATGGCCTCGCCAAAGGGCAGGGCAAAGCCATCGTCGATCAGCACCTTGTAAGCCCCAACCATGGCCGGATCGGCCGTGGCGATATCGGCGGCCAGCTGCTTGGCGGCGGGGAGCAGTTCGTCGGCCGGGACCACCCGGTTGACCAGACCCCAGGCGCAGGCGGTCTCGGCGTCGAGGAAATTGCCGCTCAGCGACAGTTCCTTGGCCCGCGATATGCCGATCAGGCGCGACAGCTTCTGCGACAGCCCCCAACCCGGCATGATCCCGACCCGCGCATGGGTATCGGCAAAGCGGGCGTTCTCGGACGCGATCAGGATGTCGCAGGCCAGCGCGACCTCGAACCCGCCGGTGATCGCCACGCCGTTGATCGCGCCGATCACGGGCTTGCGGCACTGCTCGATCGCTTTCACCGGATTGGCGGCGGGCGCCTTGGCATTGGCCGCGCCAAGGCCCTGGGTGCCCAGTTCCTTCAGATCGAGCCCGGCGGTGAACGCGCGGGTGCCGGCCCCGGTCAGGACCACAGCGCGGATCGCGTCATCGGCGTTCACTTCAACCATCGCCCGCGCCAGCGCCTCGCGCAGGGCAGACGACAGCGCGTTCATGGCCTCGGGCCGGTTCATGGTGACAACGGCAACCGGGCCGTCGCGTTCGATCGTTACCAGCATGATTGCCGCTCCCCTACATCCGGATACGGGCGCTTTGCCCGTCATCGATACGGATCGTTGCCCCGGTGACGCATTCGCTGCTGGGGGCAACCAGATACAGCAGGGTCGAATCCATCTGCTCTGGCACCGGAATGCGCTTGCGCGGCAGGTGCTGGGCCGGATTGCCGCCCATCCTTGCGAACATGCCGTCGGTCATTTCCGAAACGAACATGCCCGGCGCGATCGCGTTGACGTTGATGTTGTAATGCGCCCATTCGACCGCGAGCGCCTCGGTCATCCGCGCGATCGCGGTCTTGGTCACGGCATAAAGCGCGGCCCCGCCGCCATCGTAGCGGAAGTGCGCGACCGAGCTGATATTGACGATCCGGCCCGGCTTTCCGGCCGCGATAAGCCGCCGCGCCACTTCGCAGGCGAGGATCCAGGGGCCGCGCAGGTTCACGCCCAGCACCTGGTCGACCAGCTCGATGCTCATCTTGTGGGCGCGCTGCGCATCTGGCATCCCGGCGTTGTTGACCAGGATATCGACCGTGCCGAAGGCAGCCTCGCCAGAGGCGACGGCGGCGATCAGGCTGTCCGCGTCGGTCGCGTCCATCTGCACCGCCAGAGCCTTCCCGCCGGCCGCCGTAATCTTGTCCGCCAGCGCTTCCAGCCGGTCAAGCCGCCGGGCCGCCAGGATCACCGCGGCGCCCTGGCTCGCCAATACTTCGGCAAAGCGCGCGCCAAGGCCGGACGAAGCGCCGGTAACCAGCGCCACGCGGCCGGACAGGTCGGTGGAATTGTAGGGCAAGGGGTATTCGCTCATCAGGCCTCTCCGCTGGGGGCGTCAATTCAATCGCGCGGTTAAATTGCACGATGCATGGCTGCGGGGGGCTTGGCAAGGGTCAGCCGCCTGCGGCCTCGACCACGTCGCGCAGGCGGTCCTTGCCGAACCACATCTCTCCGCCCAGGAAAAAGGTCGGCACGCCAAAGGCCCCGCGCGCCACGGCGGCCTCGGTGTTGGCAGCCAGCTCGGCCTTGACCGTTTCGTCCTGCACCAGCGCGCCGAGCGTAGCGGCATCGAGGCCGGCGGCGCTGACCGCTTCGGCCCAGACCGCCGGATCATCAAGTTTCAGGGCCTCTTCCCACAGGCCCTTGAACATCGCCTCGCGGTAGGGCGCGCCGCAGCCCAGCCGCTCGGCGGCAATCGCGCCGCGCATCGCCAGCAGGGTGTTGACCGGGAAATGCGGGTTGAGCCGGAAGCCGCTGATCCCGTGGCGGGCCATGAAGCGGTCCATTTCCAGCCGGTCATAGGCAACCTTCGCCGCGACGTGGCCATAGGTCATCATCGGCGGCTTGTTGCCGGTGGCCTTGAACAGCCCGCCCAGCAGCACCGGAACATGGCGGAAACGGATCTTGCCCTGCGCCTCGATGGCGGGAATTGCCCGCTGCACGAACCACGCATTCGGCCCGCCGAAATCGTAGATGAACTCGATCTGCGTCATCACCATTGCTCCCCGTCAGGGCGGCTTTCCGGCTTGAAGGTCAAGGCCGCCTTCGGCTGGCTGCAAAGCGCCCAATAGGCATCGGTCACCGCCTGTGGCGGCATCAGCAGCTTGGGCCGGGCGGCCAGCGCGTCGGCGCTGATCTGCTCGCTCACCCGCCAGCGGACCCATGCGGGAGCGATTCCAGCCTCGATCACCAGATCGGCCACATCGCTGCCCCGCGGCCATGGCGCGCACGCGGGCGGTTGGGCCATGGCGCGCCGGCCCGCCTTGGCCGCGGCAATGGCAGCGGCGCGCTCACTTGCGTTCCAGCGGGATCACCGCGACGGTAAAGCGGGAAATGCAGACCAGCCGGCCGTCCCCGTCCTCGATCCGGATGGTCCAGACCTGGGTGGTGCGGCCCAGCGATTCCGGCCGGGCAGTGGCATAGACAAACCCGTCATAGGCCGGGCGGACGTGGTTGGCGTTGATTTCCATGCCGACGCCGACGAACCTTGTCCGATCGACGCACCAGCCGGCTGCAACCGAGCCGACGGTTTCCGCCAGCGCGACCGAGGCCCCGCCGTGCAGCCGCCCGAACGGCTGCCTGGTGCGCTCGTTCACCGGCATTCGGGCCTTGATCCAATCATCCCCGCAAGCGATGAACTCGATCCCCAGCCAGCCGTTCATCGAACCGTCACCGCCGCGGGTCATGGCGGCAAGATCGGGGCGCGTGCCGCCCCACCAGATCATTTGGTTGCTCATTGCAACTGGCATAGAGCGAAACCGGCGGTGCTGGCAATCCTGCGGGCAGGATGCCGGTGCCGCCGTCTTCGCCCGCGCGATCCGGTGAAGTTGATCAGGCCGCTTCGGTCACCCTGGTCCCGGCGCGAACCCCGTCATAGAGGAATTCGCTGCCTTCCAGATCGATCGCCGGGATCTGTTCCCGTTCGGCCCAGTAATCCTGGTTGTGGCGCCATTCCGGCTTGTCGCCGCGCCTGGGCAATTGCTGCAACCCACGCATCAGGTAGCCGGGATTGAAATTGTCGCTTTCGATCCAGTCATCCAGGGGCATGTCGCGGTCTTCGTCGCGCAGCGCCACCTCGACCCGCTTTACGCCCTTCTGGTCCATGTGGTTGAGCAGCTTGCAGACAAAATCGCCCAGCATGTCCACCCGCAGCGTCCAGCTGGCGCGGAAGTAACCCATCACCCAGACCAGGTTGGGCACGCCGGTGAACATCATGCCGCGGTAGTTGATCGTCTCATGCCAATCGACCGGCTTGCCATCGACGAAGAACGGGATGCCGCCCATCATCAGCAGGTTGAAGCCGGTGGCAGCGACGATGATGTCGGCTTCGATTTCGGTCCCGTTCTTGGTCCGCACGCCGGTTTCGGTGAAAGTCTCAAGCTCGTCGGTCACCACGGTCAGCTTGCCTTCGACCGCAGCCTTGAAAATGTCGCCTTCCGGACAGAAGGCCAGGCGCTGCTGCCAGGGGCGATATTTGGGCGTGAAATGCGGCTCGAACTCGAAGTCTTCCTTGCCGGTGAAGGCGCGGACCAGGGCCTTCAGCTCCTCGAACACCACGTCGGGCTCGTCGATGCAGCGCTGGGTCAGCACGGCCTGATCGTGCATGATCTGGGCGCGGACCACGCGGTGGATGGTCGGTTCGTCGATCCCGCCGGCGCGCAACTTGTCGGCCAGCTCGTTGCGGTTTTCCGAACAGAAGAAATAGGTTGGCGAGCGCTGCAACATGGTGACATGGGCCGCATCCTTGGCGAATTCGGGGATCACCGTGGCTGCCGTGGCGCCCGAACCGATCACCAGCACCTTCTTGCCCTTGTAGTCGATCTTGGGATCCCACAGCTGGGCGTGGATCAGCAGCCCTTTGTATCGGTCCATGCCCGGCCAGTCGGGCATGTAGGGCTTTTCATGATCGTAATAGCCTTGGCACATCCACAGGAAATTGGCCGTGAAGACCACCTTTGCGCCGTCCGCTTTGCGGGTCGCCTCGATCGTCCAGAGGTTGGTCGTGCTGTCCCAGGCTGCCTTGGTAATGCGGTGGCCATAGTGGATGTGCTGGTCGATCCCGTTTTCCGCGATCACTTCGCCCAGATAGTCGAGAATCGCCTGGGCCGAGGCAATCGGCGTGCCGACCCACGGCTTGAAGCGGTAGCCGAAGGTGTAAAGATCGGAGTCCGAGCGGACACCGGGATACTTGTGGGTTTCCCAGGTGCCGCCAAACGTGTCCTTCATTTCCAGGATTGCATAGCTTTTGCCCGGGCACTGTTCCTGCAGGTGATAGGCCGATCCGATCCCGGAAATGCCGGCCCCGACAATCAGCACATCGACATGGGTTGCTGCGGCTTGTTGTTCAGTCGCTGCGGTTGCCATTTCAATCCTCCATCCCGTGGTCGGTCCCGTGGTCGGCCCTTTGGTTGGCTTTGTGCCGCCATTGTTGTGCCGCCATTGGAGTCAGTTTCGACTCGCTACGCAATGGGAGCATTGACACGGATCAAGGGCAAGCCGGAAATTAGGGTATTCGCCCTAGACTGTCCCTGCAATGGCGCTAGGCGCAAGCCCCGGCACCGTCTAAAAGGCGCGTCATCATGGCTCCGCGCAAGCAAAAAGTCCCGTCCAAGGCCCAGGGCACCGCACCGTCCGATCCGCCGCGTGCCTGCGTGATCGGCGCCGGGCTGGGCGGGCTGGCCCTGGCGATCCGGCTGCAGGCGGCGGGCGTGCCGACCGTGCTGGTCGAAGCGCGGGCCGAACCGGGCGGCCTGATCCGCACCTGGCGGCGGGACGGCTTCACCTTTCACGCCGGACCGGCCGCGATTGCCGATCCGGCTCCCTTGCGCGAGCTGTGGAGCCTGACCGGAGAGGATCTGGCGGACCGGCTGACGCTGGTCGAAGTGGCCCCGGCCTGGCGCTGCTTGTGGCCCGATGGTTCCGTGCTCGATCTTCCCGCCGATCCCGCCCAGCTGGCCCGGATCGCGCCGGATGATCTGGCCGGGTACGAGGCGTTTCTGGAATGGTGCGCGGCGGCTCGCGGCGATGGCTGGCAGCGGCTGGCCGAAAGCGCGGGTGGCGATCTTGTTACCGCGCTGCAATCCTTGCCCGCTGTGCTGCGGCACAAGGGCTGGCGCAGCGCTGCCGGCCTTGCCGCATCGCTGGTTCGCGCGGACAAGCTGCGCCAGGCGTTGACTGTGCCGCTGCTGGGCGCCGGGGCCAACCCCTATGGCACGCCTGCCCTGGGATTGCTGGGCCAGTTGCCTCCCGCGCTGGGCCCGGGGTGGTGGCCGCTCGGCGGGATGGGCGCGCTGATTGATGCTCTGGTGCAGCGCTTCATTGCCCTGGGCGGGGAACTCAGGCTGCACGATCCGGTGGTGCGGATCGAGACGGTCGGCAACCGCGCCACCGCGGTGGAATGCGCCAGTGGCTGGCGCAGCGCGGTGATGCAGGTCGCCAGCAATGCCGACGTGGTCCACACCTGGCGCGATCTGCTGGGCGGGGCCGGTTTTGGTGCCGATCGGGCGCGCAGGCTGATGGACCGGCGCTTTTCGCCCTCGGCCTTTACGGTCCATTTCGCGCTGGAAGGGACCTGGCCGGGCATCCCGCACCGCTCGGTCCTGTTCGGACCGCGCTATGCCGGCCTGCTCGATGACGTGTTCACCCACGGGGTGCTGCCGCAGGACCAGTTGATCCTGCTGGCCCACCCCAGCCTGACCGATCCGGGGCTGGCCCCGCCGGGCAAGAGCGTGTTTTCGGCCACCGTGCCGGTCGCCAACCTCGCCAGGCTGCCGATCGACTGGGAAGTGGTCGGCCCGTTGCTGCAGCAGCGCATCCTGGCCGAGATCGGACGGCGGCTGGTGCCCGATATCGCGGACCGGATTGTCACCGCGTTCCACACCACGCCGCGCGATCTGGCCCTCGATTTCAACGCCTGGGCCGGTGCCGCCTGGAGCCTTGAGGCGATCCCCGCCCAGTCCGGCCCGCTGCGCCCGGACCAGCGCGATGGCAAGCTGGCCAATCTGTTCCTTGTCGGTGCCGGGACACACCCCGGAGCAGGGGTTGCAGCGGTGCTGGCCAGTGCTAAGGGAGCCGCCGCCCTGATGCTGGAGAATGCCAAGTGAAACGCCTTGCCGTCTATTGCGGGTCCGCGACCCCGGCCGATCCGCGCTTCATGGCGCTGGCCGACGAAGTCGGCCGGACGCTGGCGCAGCGCGGGATCGGTGTGGTCTATGGCGGCGGGCGGCTGGGCCTGATGGGCGCGGTGGCCAGCGGTGCGCTGGAAGCCGGCGGCGAAGTGATCGGGGTGATTCCCGAAGCCCTTGCCAAGGCCGAGGTTGCCAACCACGATTGCACCGAGCTGATCACCGTCTCCGGCATGCACGAGCGCAAGCTGGCCTTCACCAACCTGTCCGACGGGTTCCTGACCATCCCCGGTGGAGTCGGGACGATGGACGAATTGTGGGAGGCGGTCAGCTGGGCGCAGCTCGGCTATCACAGCAAGCCAGTCGGCGTGCTCAACGCTTTCGGTTTTTACGATCACCTGCTGGCCTTCAACCGGCACATGGCCGAGGTCGGCTTCATCCGCCCGGCCCACCAGTGGATCATGATCGCCGAGAGCGAACTGGATCTGCTGCTGACCCGGATGGCCGCGCACGAGCCGCACACCCCGATCTTCGCGATGAAGCCATCGGACCTGTAGCTGCGCCGCTCGCAGCCGCGATCGGCCGGTGTTGCGCCGGTGTTGCAAGGAACGGCCGGATGGTCTTTCCGCACTGCCGTCAGGCGGAAAAGGACTCATTGCGCCGCGCGCCGCCTTTGCCTAGGGGCGCCATCATGCACAGCTATCCCGCTCCCGCGCTCGCCCGTGTCGAGGAAATGACCAGGGCCGCCGCCGCCGATCCGGCCCGCGCGGTCGCCTTTCAGGGCGCGCCGGGCTGCAACGGGCATCGCGCCGCGCTGGAATGGGATCCGCTCTGCCTGCCGCTGCCTTGCTTCAGCTTCGAGGACGCGCTCGATGCAGTGAAGGACGGCCGCGCCGACCGCGCGATCATCCCGATCGAGAATTCGCAGCACGGCCGGGTGGCCGACATCCACTTTCTGCTGCCCGAAAGCAGCCTGCATATCGTGGGCGAGCATTTCATGCCGATTCACCACGCGCTGCTGGCGCTGGGCACCGGGCCATTCACCGCGGCCTATTCGCACCCGCAGGCGCTCGGCCAGTCGCGGTTTTACCTGCGGACGCGCGGCATCGTGCCGATGGCCTATTCCGATACCGCTGGCGCCGCCGCCCATGTTGCCGCGCTGGGCGATCCGCAGCTGTGCGCGATTGCCCCGCGCATCGCGGCGGAGCTTTACGGCCTCAACGTGATCGACGACAATGTCGAGGATGCGGCCGACAACATGACCCGGTTCGTGGTGCTGGCGCGCAATCCGCTCGATCCGGCCACCCTGGCAGGGCGCCCCACGATCACCACCTTCGTGTTCGAAGTGAAGAACATCCCGGCCGCGCTGTACAAGGCGCTGGGCGGCTTTGCCACCAACGGGGTCAACATGACCAAGCTGGAAAGCTACCAGAAGGGCGCCAGCTTTGCCGCGACGATGTTCTATGCCGACATCATCGGCGCGCCGGGCGATCCGCGGGTCGACCGCGCGCTGGAAGAACTGGCCTTCCACTGCAAGGAACTGCGCGTGCTGGGCACCTACCCGCAGGAATTGGCGCGGGGGTAGTATTTCTAGCGCTTGCTCCGCCGCTTGCGCCGTGCAAACACCGTGCAAGTGACAACACCGGCACCGGTCATCGAAGGAGCAACCGCCGCGCAGGACGCCCAGCGGGCCTGGCAGGCGGTTCATGCCGATCCGTCGATCCAGTTCGCGCCCGTGCCCGCGCCGCCCCCGCCGGCCGAACCGTCCGCCCTGGCCGGGATCCTGCAAGCCCTGCTGGAACCGATCGGCCGCGCGCTGGGCCTGTCGTGGCCGGTGCTGCAATGGGTGCTGCTGGCGCTGGGCGCGGCGCTGGTGTTTTATTTCGTTTACCGCATCGTCGAATCCCGCCTGCCCGGCCGCGCCCGGCAGGCTGCATCGGAAACGGATGAACCTGACTGGGTGCCGCAACAGGCAGAGGCACTGGCCCTGCTGGAAGATGCCGACCGGCTGGCGGGGGAGGGCCGGTTCGACGAGGCGACCCACCTGCTGCTGGTCCGTTCAGTCCAGCATATCGCCGCGGTCCGGCCGGACTGGGTGCCGCGTGCCAGCACCGCGCGGGAAATTGCCGCCCTGCCGGGGCTGTCCGCCCAGGCCCGCAGCGCCTTTGCGCTGATCGCGGCGCGGGTGGAACGCAGCCTGTTTGCCCTGCGCGCCCTTGGTGCGGATGACTGGCAGGCCGCCCGCGCCGCCTATGCCAGCTTCGCGCTGGAAAGGATCGCGCCATGACCGCGCGGCGCGCCAGCCCGTTTTCGCCCCGCGCCATGCTGGGGCTGGTGATCTTTGCCGTGCTGGCCTTCCTTGCGCTGCTGTGGATGATCGGCAGCGGGATGGAGGAGGGCGAACCGCGCGCCAGCGGCAGCCATGCCCAGGGCAAGGGCCTGACCGGTTATGCCGCGCTTTATTCCTATCTTGAGCGGCGCGGCTTTGCGGTGTTCACGGCGCGCACGCCAGGGGCGCTGCAGCGCCGCGGCGTGCTGGTGCTGACCCCGCTGCATTCCGCCGATCCGAAGGCATTGCAGGCCGCGGTCGATACCCATCGCCGGCTGGGCCCGACGATCCTGATCCTGCCCAAGTGGCTGACCGCGCCGCTGCAGCCGGGACGGGACAAGGCGGCCAAGGACGGCTTTGTCAAATTGGTCCACCCGCTCGCCCCGCAATGGGAGGGGTTTTATGACGATGTTTTCCTGAAAGGCGGTGCGCTGGAGACCGGGCGGCAATACGGCGGCTGGGATGCGGCGGGCCTTTCCGGGCGCATGCCGGAACCGCGGTTCGTGTTTTCGGGCGAAGGGGAAGATGTGATCCCGCTGGTCATGGGATCGGGCACCGAACAGGTCCTGGCTGGCTATATCTCGGACGGGGGGCTCTATCCGCGTCTGCGCGAAATCACCGCCGGTTATGACGAGGCCGATCTGGTGGACGAGCCGACCGGCGATTATCCGCTGATCATGGTGTTCGACGCCGACCTGTTCAACAATTACGGCCTGGCCCGTCCGGAAAACGCCGCGCTGGCGGAAAAGCTGATCAACGCGGCGCGCAATGGCGGGGAAAAGACGGTGATCTTCGACATGACGCTGGCCGGGCATGGCCGCGGCCAGAGCCTGCTGACCCTGGCCTTCACGCCGCCGTTCCTCGCCGCCACGCTGTGCTTGGTCCTGGCCGGGGCAGGGGTGCTGTGGCGCACGTATCGCCGGTTTGGCCCGCCGGTGCTGGACGGTCCGGCGATTGCCCATGGCAAGCGGGCGCTGGTGGCCAGCGCCGCCGGGCTGGTCCAGCGCGCGCGGCGGCTGCACCTGCTGGGGCCGCCCTATGCCGATGCCGCGCGCGAGCGGCTGGTGCGCGCGCTGGCGCTGCCGGCCCGGCTTGGGCCGGACCAGGCCGAAGCCGCGATCGACCGGGCGCTGGCCGCCCGCAGGCCGGATGCCCCGCTTTTTTCCGAAACCGCCGCGGCCCTGCGCGCGGCCCGCAAACCGGCCGATCTGCTGCGCGCCGCGCGCCAGCTCTACGCCATTGAAAGGACCCTGACGCGATGAGCGAACCCGAAATGACCCTGGCCGAAGTGAGCCACCTCGCTGCGCAGATCCGGGGGCAGGTGGGCAAGGCGATTGTCGGCCAGGCCGAAACGGTCGATGCCCTGCTGGTTGCCCTGCTGGCCCAGGGGCATGTCCTGCTGGAAGGCCCGCCGGGCACGGCCAAGACGTTTCTGGCGCAGAGCTTTGCCGCCAGCCTGGGGCTGGATTTCGCCCGGATCCAGTTCACCCCCGATCTGATGCCGGGCGATATCCTGGGATCCAACCTGTTCAATTTCCAGACCAGCCAGTTCACGCTGACGCGCGGGCCGATCTTTACCGAGCTGCTGCTGGCGGATGAAATCAACCGCACCCCGCCCAAGACCCAGGCCGCGCTGCTGGAAGCGATGCAGGAACGCCGGGTCACGCTGGACGGCAAGCCGCACCCGCTGCCGGACAATTTCCTGGTGGTGGCAACGCAAAACCCGATCGAGAGCCAGGGGGTTTACCCCTTGCCCGAAGCGCAGCTGGACCGGTTCCTGTTCAAGCTGCTGGTGCCCTATCCCAGCGCGGCCGAAGAGGCGCAGATCGTTGCCACCTTCGGCCGCCATGCCGGTCCGCCGCGACCCGCCGACATGGGCGTTTCGCAGGTTGCCGATGGCGCCAGCATCCGCGCCGCGGCCCGGGCGGTGAAGGGGATTACCCTGTCTGACAGCGTGATTGACTATGTCGTGCGGCTGGTCCGGGCAACGCGCGACAGTGCCGATCTGGCATCCGGGGCCAGCCCCCGCGCGGCCGTGGTGCTGGCCAATGCGGCGCGGGCGCGGGCCGCGCTGGAAGCGCGCGACTATGTGCTGCCCGATGATGTGAAGGCGTTGGCCGCCCCGGTGCTGCGTCACCGCCTGCTGCTGTCCCCCGCGGCCGAGATCGAAGGCAAGCAGGTCGAGGCGCTGGTGGCCGAACTGGTCGAAGCCACCGAGGCGCCGCGCTAGGCCGGATGGGCAATCGCGCCGCCTTGATCCCGACCGGCCGGGCCGCGCTGCTGCTGGCGGCCACGGCCCCGCTGGCTTTGCTGCTGGCCGTGCTGGCCCCGGCGGCGTGGAGCACCGCGCCGGCGCTGGGCACGGCAGTGCTGGCGCTGGTCGTGCTCGATGCCATGCTGGCCGGACGGCTGGAAAGCCTTGCCGTGACCAGCGATCCCGATATCGAAGTGGGTGGCGAAGGGGTGATCCAGATTGAAGCGCGCCTTGCCGGGGGCATGTCCGGCCGGGCCGCAGCGGCGCTGGCCGCCGATCCGCGCCTGCTGCCGGGTGGCAGGCGTGAAGCCACCTTGACGCGGGATACGGACGGGTGCTGGCAGGCGGCGATCCGGTTCAGCCCGACCCGGCGCGGCACTGGTGAGATTGAGGCGGCATGGCTGCGCTGGACCGGGCCGCTCGGCCTGGGCGGGCGGCAGGTGCGGCGCACGGTCGGTCAGCCGGTCCGGGTCTGGCCCAACCTTGCGCTGGTTCGGTCCCCCGGCTTGCAGGCCTTCCTGAAAGACGCCCAGTTCGGCCTGATCGCGCGGCGGATGCGCGGCGAAGGCACCATGTTCGAGGCCCTGGCTGAGTTTGAACCCGGCATGGACAAGCGCCGGATCGACTGGAAATCGAGCGCGCGGCATATGCACCTCTATGCCAAGGAATATGAGGCCGAGCGCAACAACCAGATCGTCTTCGCCTTCGATTGCGGGGCGGCGATGTGCGAGCCGGTGGGCGGCCGGGATGATGGGATTCCCCGGATCGACCGGGCGGTTTCGGCGGCTCTGGCCACGGCCTATGTCGCGCTCAAGGGCGGGGACCGGGTGGCGCTTTACGGCTTTGCCGCAAGGCCGGGGCCGTTCACGCCCTTTGTCACCGATGCGCGGGATTTTCCGCGGCTGCACCGGGCGGCGGCCGGGCTGGACTATCAACCGCAGGAACCCAATTTCACTCTCGCTCTGGCCACGCTGGCAGGGCGCTTGCAGCGCCGCAGCATGGTGGTGGTGTTTTCCGATTTCACCGATCCGACCAGCGCCGAACTGATGGTGGAAAGCATCGCGCGGTTGACCGGGCGGCATCTGGTGCTGTTCGTCACCATGACCGACGCGGAACTGACCGGGATCGCCACGGCCGCGCCGGACGATCTGCAGCACCTGGCCATGGCAGTCAGCGCCGATGGCCTGCTGCGCCAGCGCGCGCTGGTGCTGGGCAAGCTGCGCCAGGCCGGGGTCGATGTGATCGAGGCGCCGTGGGACCGGATCGGGACCCGGCTGATCGACCGCTATCTGGCGATCAAGCGCAAGGGCGCGATTGGATGAGGAGGCGCTGATGGCATCCGTTCCGGCAAGCGGCGCTGCGGCCAGTCGCGGTGCGGGCCAGACCGCCATCGAGGCAGCGGCGCTGCGCTCCGACCGGTTCCGGCTCGAGCGCGAGGGCGATTGGGTGCGACTGGAAGAAATCGTCTCCCGGATGGAGAAGGGCCGCCTCTCGCGCCTGTCCGATGCCGATCTGCTGGATCTGCCGGTGCTGTACCGCACGGTTGCCTCCAGCCTGTCAGTCGCGCGCGAGACCTCGCTCGATGCGGCGACGCTGGCCTATCTGGAGGCGCTGGTCCAGCGCGCCTGGTTCCTGGTCTATGGCCCGCGCACCACGCTGTGGTCGTGGGCGCTGCGGTTCTTCAGCGGGGAGTGGAGCCGGGCGGTGCGGGCGATCGCGCCGGAGATGCTGGTCGCCCTGCTGCTGATGGTGGCGGGGACCGTGGTCGGCTGGCTGCTCTGCGCGCAGGACCCGGATTGGTACTTTTCCTTCGTGCCCGCTGAGCTGGCCGGCGAGCGGGTGCCCGGTGCCACCCGTGAAGTGCTGCTGGAGGGCCTGTTTGGCAACACTGGTGATAGCGGCTTGTCGGTGTTCGCTGCCTTTCTGTTCAGTCATAACAGCGGGGTTGCGATCCTCTGTTTCGCGCTCGGCTTTGCCTATGGCGTGCCGCCGCTGCTGCTGCTGGTGCAGAACACGACCATGCTGGGGGCGATACTGTGGCTGTATCATGGTGTTGATCTGACTTGGGAAATCACCGGCTGGCTGGCGATCCACGGTACGACCGAACTGTTCGCGATCCTCCTGTCCGGCGCGGCGGGCCTGCACATCGGCCGCTCGATGGCCTTCCCCGGCGACCGCTCGATCCTCGATGCCGCCGCCGCCGCCGGCCAACGCGCCGCCGTCGTCATGGCCGGGGTGATCCTGATGCTGCTGATCGCCGGATTGCTGGAAGGGTTTGGCCGCCAACTGATCGATACGACTGGTGCGCGCATGGCGGTGGGTGGCGGCATGTTGCTGTTCTGGCTTGTCTATTTCTTCCTGTTCCGCCGCGTGCCCTCAGGGAGCGAAGCCGCATGAGCCGCCTTGCCCGCGCTGCGGATTCCAGCCGCCGGGTGCTGGTGACGCCCGAAGGCATTGCCATGCCGGTCACCCTTGCCAGCCGCGGCAGCCGGCTTGGGGCGCTGATGATCGATCTCATGATCATCACCTCTGCCCTGATTGTGCTGTTCGTGGTGCTGGCATTTGCCAAGCAGGGCGCTGACGCCGCGATGGGCGTCTCGGACGAAGCAGCCAGCAGCCCGGCCGGTCAATTCCTCGAGATCGTGGCCATCCTGGCGATGTTCGCGCTGCGCCACGGCTATTTCCTGATGTTCGAGCTAGGTCCGCGGGGAGCAACGCCCGGCAAGCGGCTGACCGGTCTTCGCATCGCCGCGCGCGACGGCAAGCGGCTGACGACCGAGATGGTGCTGGCGCGCAACCTGCTGCGCGATATCGAGCTGTTCCTGCCGATCGCCGCCATAACGGCGGCAAGCTTTGCCGGCGGAGTGGTCAGCTGGACGATGGCGCTCTGGCTGCTGGTCTTCGCCCTGTTCCCGCTGTTCAACCAGGACCGCCTGCGGGCCGGAGACCTGATCGCCGGGACCTGGGTGCTGGAAGCGCCGCGGAGCAGCCTCGCTGCGGCGCTTTCGATTGGACAAGCGGCAACAACCGGCACCAGCCAGACAACCGGCGTGTCCTATCGCTTTGGCGAGGAGGAACTGGCGATTTACGGTGAGTACGAGCTGCAAACGCTGGAGCGGGTCTTGCGCGATGACCGGCCCGAGGCCTTGGCCGCCGTGCAGGAGGCGATCTGCCGCAAGATCGGCTGGAACCCTGGCGGGGGCGATGAGCGGGCCTTCCTTGAGGCCTATTACACCCAGCTGCGCGCCCGGCTCGAATCCTGGATGCGGCTGGGCAAGCGCAAGGCTGACAAGTTTTCGGGCTAGAACACCGGCTCGATCTTGGGCGCAGCCTCGGTTTCGGTCGGCGCGGGGTCGGTCGAGGCGGGCTGTTCCACCTTGGGCGGGGCGATGCCGCCGGGCCCATCCTCGCGGAAGATCGCCACTTCGCGCAGGCCCTCGCTGTTGGCCCGGCCGCGGTACATGCCAGGCGTATTGAACGAATAGACCGCCTGACCATCGGGCGTGACCAAGATCACCCCGCCATCGCCGCCGATCTCGCCAAGCTCGCTCAGCACCGTATCGGCCGCCACCTGCGCGCTTTCCCCGGTAAAGCGCAGCCGCATGCAGATCTCGTGCGCCACGCCAAGGCGGATGAAGTATTCGCCCGTGCCGGTGGCAGAGACCGCACAGGCCCGGTCGTCGGCATAGGTCCCCGCACCGATCACCGGTGCATCGCCAATCCGGCCCCAGCGCTTGCCGGTAAGCCCCCCGGTCGAGGTGGCGGCAGCGACATGCCCGTTATGGTCCAGTGCCACCGCGCCAACCGTGCCGAACTTGCCTTCCACGTCAAAGGCGGTCAGCTGCTGACCTTTCAGCTTCTGCAACTGATCCCAGCGCTCCTGCGTATAGAAGTAGGCAGGATCGACCGGCTCTATTCCCGCCTCACGGGCGAATTGTTCTGCTCCTTCGCCGGTCAGGAACACGTGCGGCCCCTTTTCCATCACGGCCCGCGCGGCGAGCACCGGGTTCCTGGTGCGGGTCAATCCGGCCACTGCCCCGGCCTTGCGGGTGCGCCCGTCCATGATCGCAGCGTCGAGCGAGTTGGTCCCGTCCCAGGTGAACACCGCCCCGCGCCCGGCGTTGAAGCGCGGATCGTCCTCCAGCGTCGTGACCACGGCCACCACCGCGTCCAGCGCCGTGCCGCCGCGTTCCAGCACCGCGATCCCGGCGGCAAGACCCCGGTCCAGCGCGGCGCGGTAGTCGGCTTCCTTTTCCGGTGTCATGACATCGCGGCTCATCGTCCCGGCGCCGCCGTGGATGGCGATGGACCAGCGTCCAGGCTCGGCCGGGGTCTCCGTTGACGGGGCTTCCTGCGCTGCGGCGGGCAGGGCCAACAATGTCAGCGCGGACGCTGACAGTCCGAGGGCGAGGCGCCGAAGAGAGCTTGCAACCATGCCCCAAGCCATAGCAGAGGATTGCGATGCCTGCCCAGACCGATCCTGCCGCAATGCTGCGTGCCGCTTCCCAAGCCGATATTCCGGCCATTTCGCGCCTTGCAACCAGAGCCTTTGTCGCCAAGTTCGGGCACCTCTACCAGCCGGAGGATCTTGCCGCGTTTCTGGCTGAGAGTCTGTCCGAGCCGGCGATTGCGGCAGAGCTGTTCAATCCGGCGCGGGTCTATCAGCTGGCCGAAGGGCCGGACGGTCTGCTCGGCTATTGCAAGATCGGCCTGACCTGCGGCTTTCCCGCTCACGCCCGGGGGCAGAAGGTGATGGAACTGAAACAGCTCTATACCGCGCCGGATGCGACCGGGCAGGGGATCGGCGCGGCATTGATGGACTGGGCGATGGGCCAGTTCGCGGTGCGCGGGGCGGACGAGGTGCAGATTTCGGTCTATGCCGAAAATCACGGCGCGCATCGTTTCTATGCCCGTTACGGGTTCGGGAAGGTGGCCGACATCACCTTCCGGGTCGGCGATCACATCGATCCCGAATTCCTGTTCGCCCGGATGCTCTGACAAAAAAGATTCAGTAATTTGATCTATGTGGTTTACCGCCCAGCTCACTGGGCCTAACGGCACCTTCCGATGAGCGTCCTGCGCCGCCTGAACCCGGTCTTTGTCATGCTGCTGCTGCTGGCAACGCTGGGGCTGCGCCTGGCGATTCCGGCCGGTTACATGCCGGTCGCGGATGAACACGGCATCCGGGTACAGATTTGTACCGGCGTGGGCACGACGTGGGTGGAGCTGGACCCGGGCACTTCCGGGCAGGACCAGCCCCGTGATCCTTGCCCCTATGGACTGGCGATGGGCGCGGCGCTGAATGTGCCGCAGCTGCCGGTGCTGGCAGAGGCTCCCGTTCATGCCGATCCGGTCTGGCCCGGCCTCGTTCCGGCGCGGCTGGGCGCCGCCCGCACCCTGCGTCCGCCCACCAGAGGACCGCCCGCTTTCGCCTGATTACCGTTCGTTATCCAACGCAATTCAAGCGAGAGCATCATCATGTCTTACCGTCTGCTGGGCAGTGCCGCCGCGCTGCCGTTCCTGCTGGCTGCGCCTGCCGCGCTGGCCGAAGAAGCCGAACCTGCCGCACCGCTGACCGACACCATCGTTGTCACCGGCCAGCGCCTCTCCATGCCGCTCGAAGGCCGGACCGATCCGGTCTCCGGCCATGCCAGCGCACCCGATGCGGCCGCGCTGGCCGCCCGGCTGCCCGGCGCGGCCCTGATCAACAACGGGGCGATCTCTGGGCAGGTCCAGTATCGCGGGCTGTTTTCCGATCGGTTGTCGATCCGCGTCGGCGGGCAATCGTTCCAGACCGGTGGCCCCAACGCGATGGACCCCCCGCTGCACTATGCCCCGGCGATCCTGCTCGAATCGATCAGCGTCAGCCGCGGCGCTGCCCCGGTCAGCGAAGGTCCGGGAATGGGCGCCATGGTCGATGCCCGGCTGAAGACGGTTGATTTCGGCACCGGCCCCGATCTTGCGCCAGTGGCCAGTCTTGCCACCAGTTATCGCAGCGCCGAGGATGGCTTTGCCGTTGGCGGCGTGGTCGGTCTGGCCAGCGAGCGCGTCCGGATTAATCTGATCGCCTCGTGGGAAGAAGGCGGGGACTATCGCATTCCCGGCGGCCGGGCGCGCGATACCGGCTATGAACGGGCGACTTACGGGTTGTCGGCCGGTTTCCGCACCGGCGACAATCGTCTGTCGCTGGACTATCGCCGGCAGCAGACCGGGCCGAGCGGCAATCCGCCGTATGCGATGGATATCGACTATTTCCACACCGATTTCGTCCGGGCCGGGTTCGATGGCAAGATCGGGACCCTGCCGTTCGATCTGGCGTTGGGCTTCACCGATGTGCGCCACGGGATGGACAACTTCTCGCAGCGTCCCGCTCCGCCCAGCCCGGCCCAATACCGCTATTCCTATGCCGAGGCGCAGACCTTCACCGGCATGGCGCGGCTGGGGATCGGGCCGGTGCGGATCGGGGCCGATGGCATGATAATCGACCGCCTGGTCAACATCACCAATCCGAACAATCCGGCCTTCGTCATCGGAACGCTGGAAAATGTCCGGCAGTGGCGCATCGGGGGCTTTGCCGAAACGCGGTTCGATCTGGGCGGCTGGCAGGCCGACTTCGGCGCGCGGATTGACTGGCACGAAGGGCAGATGGCCAATCCCCTGGTTGGTGCGGCCGTTCCGGCGATGATCGCCAACCTGGCCGTCGCCACGGCCACCGGCAATGCCCCGCGCCGCGATACCACCTGGGATGCGGTGCTGCGGATCTGGCGCGAGGACGGCGTGGTGCGCCCGCGCCTGGTCCTGGTCCGCAAGACCCGGGTGCCGAATGCGGTCGAACGCTTCAGCTGGCTGCCGACCGAGGCCAGCGGGGGGCTGGCCGATGGCAACATCTATATCGGCCGCCAGAGCCTGAAGCCCGAAGTCAGCTGGTCGGCCGAGGCGGGGGTCGATGTGGTCACGGGACCAGTCACTGTCAGGCCTTCGCTGTTCTATCGCCGGATCGACGATTACGTGCAGGGCACCCCGGTTCCTGTGACCATGCCGGTCCAGATCGCGATCTCCACCATGAACGGCGACCCCACGCCGCTGATCGCCACCAACGTTGATGCCGAACTTTATGGTTTGGATGCCGATCTGACCTGGCAGATCGCACCGCAACTGCGGGTGGACGGGACGGTCAGCTATGTCCGGGGCAAGCGCCGCGACATTGCCGACAACCTCTACCGGATTGCACCGCTGAACGGGCGGCTCGCGCTGACCTGGGATACCGGCACCTGGTCGATCAGCGGCGAAATGATCGGCGCGGCCCGGCAGGACAAGGTCTCTGCCACCAATGGCGAGGCGACCAGCCCGGGCTGGGTTGCCGCCAACTTGTGGTTCGGCCTCAATCCGGGCGGGTCAATCACGCTCAGCGGCGGGGTCGAGAACCTGTTCGACCGGCGCTATGCCGATCACCTGGCCGGGCGCAACCGGGTGCTGCTGTCCGATGTGGCGGTGGGGCAAAAGCTCCCCGCGCCGGGGCGCAGCCTGTTCGTGCGGGTGGGCCTCGATTTCTGATGCCCTTTGGGGCGGGCGGGGTTTGCTCCGCCCGCCCCATCACCTATATGCCGCCCATGTCCTCGATCAGACCCTGGCGCGATATCGCGCGGCGCACCTCCCGGCAGATCATGGTGGGCTCGGTCCCGGTTGGCGGCGATGCGCCGATCACGGTCCAGACCATGACCAACACGCTCACGAGCGATGCCGTGGCGACGATCGACCAGATCCGCCGCTGCGAGGAGGCCGGGGCCGACATCATCCGCGTATCCTGTCCGGACGAAGAGAGCACCGCGGCCTTTGCCAAGATCGTCAGGGCGGCCCGGGTGCCGCTGGTGGCCGACATCCATTTCCACTACAAACGTGCGCTGGAAGCCGCCGATGCCGGCGCGGCCTGCCTGCGGATCAATCCCGGCAATATCGGATCGAGCGAGCGGGTGGCCGAAGTGGTCCGTGCGGCCAAGGCCAATGGCTGTGCGATCCGGATCGGGGTCAACGCTGGCAGCCTGGAAAAAGACCTGCTGGAAAAGTATGGAGAGCCTTGCCCCGATGCGCTGGTCGAAAGCGCGCTCGATCACATCAAGCTGCTGCAGGATCACGATTTCCACGAATACAAGGTGGCAGTGAAGGCCAGTGACGTGTTTCTGGCCGTGGCCGCCTATGCCCAGCTGGCCGATGCAGTCGATTGCCCGCTGCACCTGGGCATTACCGAGGCGGGCGGACTGATCGGCGGGACGGTCAAGAGCGCGATCGGGATCGGCAACCTGCTGTGGGCCGGGATCGGCGATACGATCCGCGTCAGCCTTTCGGCCGAGCCGGAGGAAGAAGTGCGGGTCGGCTATGAAATCCTGAAAAGCCTGGGTCTTCGCACTCGCGGGGTGCGGATCGTATCCTGCCCCAGCTGCGCGCGGCAGGGTTTCGACGTGATCCGCACGGTCGAGCGGCTGGAACAGGCGCTAAGCCACATCAAGACCCCGATGAGCGTGTCGGTGCTGGGCTGCGTGGTCAACGGTCCCGGCGAAGCGCGCGAGACCGACATCGGCATAACCGGCGGGGGCAACGGCAAGCACATGGTCTACCTGTCGGGCGTGACCGATCACCATGTAAAGGACGATGCGATGATCGCCCACATCGTTGAACTGGTCGAAGCCAAGGCGGCCGAGATCGAGGCGGGCACCTCGGTCAGCATGGACAGCCTGCACGGCAAGGCGGCCTAAACCTCTCGGAAACCCCTTGGCGCTAAACTGCCCGGCGTCATGAACCGTCTTTACGTCATCGCGCTGGCTGCCATCGGCCTCATGAGCATGCTGGCGGCATTTCTGGGCCCCGGCGTGCCAGACGAGCCAGTGGCCGCGGTACCCGCTGCAGGCAAGACGGCGAGTGATCCCAGCGTCTTGGTCCTGACCCGGAACGGTTCCGGCCAGTTCACCCTGCCTGCCCTGGTCAATGGCAGCGACATGACCTTCCTGGTCGATACCGGAGCCGATCTGGTTGCCCTGACCGAAGCTGATGCCGATGCCCTGGGCGTCATGCCGGACGAGGATGCCTTCCAGCCGGTCCTGCAAACCGCATCCGGTTTCGGCTATGGTGCGCCGGTGGTCTTGTCCGAAGTGGAAGTGGTCGGGCACACCTTCAGCGATGTGGAGGCGGTCGTGGTCAAGGATCTCGGCACCAACCTGCTGGGCCAATCACTGTTGCGGCGGCTGGGTTCGGTCGAGCTGCAGGGCGACAAGATGGTGATCCGCGCCCGCTGACCCTTGCTTGCCGGTCGCCATCGGATAGGGGCGATCCATGACCCTGACCATCCGACCCGCCACCCCCAGCGACCTGCCGCTGATCGCCCAGCTGATCCGCGACCTGGCCGAGTACGAGCAGCTGGCCCACGAAGTGCGTTTTGACGAAGCGATCTTGCAGGCCAAGCTGTTCGGGCCGCGGCCCTATGCCGAAGTGGTGATCGGCGAGCTGGATGGAACGCCGCAAGGCTTTGCGCTGTTCTTTCACAACTTCTCGACCTTTGAAGGGCGGCCGGGGGTTTACCTGGAGGACCTGTTCGTCCGCCCTGCCGCGCGCGGCGCGGGGCTGGGCAAGGCCCTGCTGGCGCACCTGGCGGCTCTGGCGATCGAGCGGGACTGTGCCCGTCTGGAATGGTCGGTGCTCGATTGGAACAAGCCGGCCATCGGGTTTTACCGCAAGCTTGGCGCCCGGTTGCTGGACGAGTGGACCGTCATGCGGGTCGATGGCGCCGAACTGGCTCGGCTCGGCGCAGCTGCGCGCTGATCCGCCGAAATTGCCTTCGCGAATCGCCGCGCGAGCGGTTAGACGTTCCATATTATGACTGGGGTGACGAATCGTCGTAACCTGATCCTTGGCGGTCTGGCCGCGGGTGCCGCTCTGTCCTGGCCGGTGCGGGCCTTGGCGCAGGCTGCGCGGGACGGTTCGCTCGTGACCGATTTCGACAAGACGTTCCAGCTTGAAACCATTGTGCCAGCAGCTGCTCCGGCCGAGCCTGCGCTGCCGATGGTTGCGCCGGCCGACCCGGCCTATGATGCCCGGCTGGTCAGTATCGCCAAGCGCGAACTGGAACGCGCCGGAGCGCAGGTGTGGCGGCGCGACATTGTCGGGATCGCCGATTTCGCCCGCGCCTCAACTTTGCCGCGGTTTCATTTCGTGAACCTTGAAAGCGGCACGATCCGCTCTTTTCACGTCACCCACGGGCGCGGATCGGATCCGGCGCATTCCGGATTCCTTCAGCAGTTTTCCAGTGTTCCCGGCTCTGAAGCCACTTCGCGCGGAGCCTATCTCACTGCCGAATGGTACAAGGGCAAATACGGCACCTCGATCCGTCTGCTGGGTCTCGATCCGGACAATGCCACGGCGCTTGAGCGGGCCATCGTGATGCACCCGGCCAATTATGCCTCAACCGCGCACCTGCAACGTTTCGGCAAGCTGGGACGAAGCGAGGGCTGCTTTGCCATGGGCCCGGAACACTTCAACGAGGCGCTGTGGAACCTCTCTGGCGGGCGTTTGCTGTTTGCCGACCGGATCGGCGACGCCTGACTTGGACCAGCGCCAATCCCGCCGCACCCTGATCGGGTTGGTCCTGCTTGGCCTGTTGCTGCTGGCTTCGCCCTTGCTGTGGCAGGTCTGGACCATATCGACAGAGCTTGACGGCAAGACCAAGGTGTTCGACGTCGCCTCGCCCCGGCCGCTCAGTGCGGTGCTGGCCTGCCTGGTCAAGCGGCCGACTAGCGGCCTTTCGCTCAGCATCATCAGTCCGAACCATTTCGCCGACAGGACCCGGGGTCTGGTGGTGCGGCTTGAACCGCGCGGGCAAGGTTCGCGCCTCAGGGCGTGGATGCCTGATGGCGCTGACCTTTCGGCCGGAGAGCGGGCGCAGCTTGAGGGCTGTGCCGCCTGACCTGCGCCTGGGGTCCAAACCCGATCAGGGCGCATGCCAGGTTTGAGGCAGAATGGCTTGGCGCCCGAAGGCAGGGCGCAGGAACATGGCGCTATTTCGAGGCTTGCCGACGCAGCACCGGGCCATTCTGGCCAAACCCCTTCGGGGCGTTCAGATCGCTTCGATCTCAGGCAAACCGGCCCTGGCAAAGGCAGCCAGGCGGCGCGGCGGGCGGTTTCGCCCGATATCTTCGCCAGCCGGACGCCTTGAAAGCGCTCTGATCAGGTTTGGACCCTAAAGCGGGTTGTCCAGCTTGATGACCTTCTCGCTCGACTTGCGCTTGCCATCCCAGGGCTTGCGCGGGGCGGCAAACGCGGCAAGCACGGCGCCGTCGCGGGCATAGATGTCCTTGAACGTCCCCAGCTTGCCGTTGATGTCCGTCGCCATGGTAAAATACATGATGTAGATCGGGAAAGTCTTGGTCATCGGCACGCGGGTGTACTGGCCGGACTTGGCGATCGCGACCATTTCGTCGGTGCTTTTGCCCGCGCCAAGAATGCCCATGGTCATGCCCAGTTCCATCGCCCGCTCGGTGCGGACGCAGCCGTGGCTGAGCGCGCGGAAGGTCTGGTTGAACAGCCCGCGCGAAGGCGTGTCATGGATGAAGATCGCGTGCTCGTTGGGCATGTCGAGCTTCATGAAGCCAAGGGCATTGTTCGGGCCGGGCTGCTGAACCACGGTGATCGTGCCGTCCTTGCCCTTGGTCACCTTGTAGCCTTGCCGCGCGGCCTGGGCGGGGTTGGCCGCCAGGCGCGCGCCCAGTCCTTCGCCTTTGACGATCGATTGCGGCACGGTCCAGGTCGGGTTGAAGATCACGCCTTTGACCACTTCGGCCAATTGCGGCGTGGCGGTGCGGCCCGGCTTGCCGACAATGGTCCGGTAGGACCGGATGATCGTGTTGTCGACCGTCAGCCTGAGCTGGAATTCAGGCACATTGGTGAGCAGGTAGAACTTGCCCAGATCGCGCGGCAGCCAGCGCCAGCGGTCCATGTTGACCCGGATAAGGTTGCGGCGCGCCGTATCGGCCTTGGGAGCGACGGCCAGAGCGCCCTTCAGCGCGGCATAGTCCGGCGCGGTCGGAGCGAGCGCCGCAATGGCGCCGGGAATATCGTTATCGGCCAGCGCTCTGGCCATCACCGCCGAGGTCGGGCTGGTTTCCACATCGGTATCGACCACGAACCACTGGATCCGCGAATCCATCCGGGTGCGGCCATCGCGCATGTCCTCGACCAGCCAGGCGAAGGACTTGCTGGCCTGGGCATCGAGCGCGGCTCCCGGCCCGGCGGCAATCGCGGCCTTCAGCGCGCCGGGCTGGTAATCGGCCGGGATCAGGCCTTCGGCCTCGATCCCCTCGATCACGCCAAGCAGGGACCGGGCCTGTTCGACCGACCAGGTCACGGTCGGTTCGTCGACCGGCAACTGTGCGGCAATGGTGGGCGCGGCGCTCGGCGCCGCAGCGGGCGTGGCCGGGGTGCTGGGGGTCGGCGAAGGGCGCGGCAAGATGTTTTCCGGCTGCGATGCTGCCAGGGCGACAGCCGAAGACAGCCCCAGTCCAAGGCCCAGTCCCCAGCCCAGCCGGTATTTGCCCCGCACGATCATGGTATTCTCCCGAAATCAACCCGGCGCCGGTATCGCCGGACTGTCCAACCGTTGGCGATTATGCCGCCAACCCTGTCACGCTTCAAGCTTTGCTCCAGCCTGAATGCCATGGATATCTGGTCAGCGATTGAACAAAAAAACCGTGCTGGTCGCCCGCTCAGGCAGCGCGCAGGCCGGTCAGCGGCTTCGCGCCCCGATCAGTCGCGGAAAGGCCATCGAATACCGCATCGATGATCCGCGCCAGCTTGTCCTCGCTCAAGCGCTGCATCACTTGCGCCATGGCCCCGATGTTGACGTAGACGTGGACCATCTGGTTCACCAGACTGAGTGTCTCGTCGACCGAGAGTCCGGCGAAATGGCCTTCGTCCATCGCCTCGCCGATGATTTCGGCCAGATAGTGATCACCCAGGTCGATGTAGGAGCGGATCTGCTCGAAGTTCTCCTGCCCGATCTCGACATAGGTGGCGAAGGCTACCGGATCGGCATCCCATTCCGCTTTCAGCAGGGCAAAGCGCCGGGCAAAGAATTCGAACATCTTGCGGCGCGGCGGCAGGTCGGATGAAACGATCGCCTCCATGATCGCGACCTTGGGGGCAAACCAGTGTTCGGCCACCGCTTCGATCAGCGCCTCTTTGCTGTCGAAATAGCGATACAGGCTGGCGGGGGACATGCCGGCCCGGGCGGCGATCTCGTTCACGGTGATCGCGCTGGAGCCGCGCTCCTTGATCAGTTCGATGGTCAGGTGGACCAGGTCCTGGCGCCCTGCATCAAGGTCGGTCTGCGGCCTGGCCATCGCGATGTCTCTCCCCGGCGGTCCTGAGCTGCAGATATAAATGATCGCGGCGCCTTTTCAAGAAACTGTATTGCATATTTAATACACATGGTCAGATGCCGGTGGCTTGCGCTATGCTGTCGGCATGACCCAGTTCGTCGCCACCTCCGCCCGATTCGTCCGCCTGCTGCCGGCTCTGTTGCTGCCCATCGTGACGGCCTGTGCCGAGCCGGGCAGTGTTCGTACCCCCGCGCCGGACAATCGCCTGGTCACGGTCGGGATCATCGCGATCAACGATTTCCACGGCAGTCTTGAACCGCCAAGGCTTTCGGTGCCGACCCCAGATGGCTTGGGCGCAATGGTGCCGGTTCCGGCCGGCGGCGCGGCCTGGCTGGCCAGTGCGGTCGATAAGGTGCGCAGCGGCTATGCCTTCAGCCTGACGGTATCTGCCGGAGATCTGATCAGCGCGTCGCAGCTGTCATCCTCGATCTATCTCGACGAGCCGACCATCGGCGTCGCCAACCGTATCGGGCTTGATTTCAATGCGGTGGGCAATCACGAATTTGATCGTGGCCGGGCCGAGTTGCTGCGGATGCAGAACGGCGGTTGCGCGCAGCATACCCCGCGCCAGCCCTGCGCGGTGGAGCCGTTCAAAGGCGCCGGTTTCAAGTTCCTTGCCGCGAGCACAATAACGGAAAGCGGCCGACCGCTGTTTGCGCCCTATGCGATCCGCAGCTTTGGCAAGGGCGATAGAGCGGTGAAAGTGGCGGTGATCGGCTTGACCCTCAAGGATACGCCCAGCCTGGTCTCCCCCGGCGGCATCAAGGGGCTGCGCTTTATGGACGAGGCTGACACGGTCAATGCGCTCGTCCCAACCCTGAAGCGCCAGGGCGCGGATGCCATCATTCTGCTGATTCACCAGGGCGGAACGCAGGACGGCAGCAGCAATCCCAACACCTGCGTCGGCCTGACCGGGGAGATCCGCCCGATCCTCGACCGCCTCGATCCGCGGGTCGATGTGGTGGTATCGGGGCACACCCACCGGTCTTACGTCTGCAATTACGGGGATTACAATCCTGAGAAGCCGATCCTGCTGACCAGCGCCGGCAACTATGGCACGCAGCTGACCGACATCACGCTATCGATCGATCCGGTGGCGGGCAGGGTCGTGGACAAGCGGGCGAAGAACCTGATTGTCCAGTCCGTGCCTTATACCAGCCCGCGCGGCACCGTGGCCAATACCGATCTGGTGCCCCGGTTCGCCCCGCGCGCCGATGTGGCAGCCTATGTCACCACCTATACCGATGCCGCGAGGGCGTTTTCGCAGCGCCCGGCCGGACGGCTTGCGGGACCGGCTTCCGGCCGGACGCTGGCGATGCTGATTGCCGACGCGCAGCTGGCCGCAACCGCCAATGCCGGCGCGCAGATCGCCTTCATGAACCCGTTCGGCGTGCGCGCCGCGCTGGTGCCGGGTGCAGGCGGGGCGCTGACCTATGGTGATCTTTATGCTGTCCAGCCGTTCAACAACACGCTGGTGACCCAAAGCCTGTCCGGCGCCGACCTCAAGGCCCTGCTGGAAATGGGTTTTGACGGGATCGGGCCGGAACAGGCGCTGATCCCCTCGCACGGATTTACTTATACTGTCGACCGCTCGCGCCCGGTCGGGCAGCGGATCGTGGCATTGCGTCTCAATGGGCAGCCGATCGATCCGAACGGCACCTACCGCGTCACCACCAATTCGTTCCTGGCCCAGGGCGGCGACGGTTTCACCGTCCTGACGGCGCAGAAAGTGGCGCAGGTCGGCATGCCCGATCTCGACGCACTGGAAGCCTGGCTGCAAGGCAAGGAGCCGCGCGCCGTGCCGACCGAGGAGCGCGTCTTGGGCCTGGAGCCCTAACGCTGCTTCGGCGGCCAGGGGATGAAGCCGGACGTGCGGGCGATGTAGTCGGTGTACCTTTCGCCCCGTTTTTTCTTCATGCCCGCTTCCAGCAGGGCGGCGCCCGACCATCTGGTCAGCGTGAAGGTCAGGAACAGCGGCCCCGGCAAGGTCAGCAGCGCATAGTGCCAGCCGGCCCCGGCGGCACAGAGCCAGATGCCCCACCAGGCCGCGCAATCGCCGAAGTAGTTGGGGTGGCGGGTATAGCGCCACAGGCCGGTGTCGAGGATCTGCCCTTCGTTGGCCGGATTGGCCTTGAACCGCGCCAGCTGCCAATCGCCGACCCATTCGAAGAAGATCCCGACAAGGTAGATGGCAAGACCCAGCCAGGCGATGGGCGGGATGGCGGCCGGTTCCGGGCTTGCAAGGATCGCCACCTGCGCTGGGCTTGATACCAGAAACAGCAGGAAGGCCTGGCCAAGCCAGATCTTGGTCAGCGCCGCCGAGGCGAAACGCCCGGCCTCGCGGTCCTTCCTGAGGATCCGGACATAGCGCTGATCCTCGCCCTCGCGCCGCCAGCGGCGGAGCAGGTAGATGCCGAGGCGAAAGCCCCAGGCGGCGGTCATCACCATGATCAGGGTTGCCAACTTGCCGGGGGCGGGCCGCACCTGCAACCAGCTGAGCACGGCCATCAATCCCATCCCGGCCCCCCAGAAGGAATCGATAAACGACACATCGTTGATCCTGATCGAGATTAACCAAAGCAGCAGCACGGTGGCGATCAGGATCGCGGCATTGATGGCCAAGGCCTCGATCATGAGGTTTCTCCCTTAAGCAGCCGCATGGCCTGGGCTTCCAGAACCTTGAAGCGGGGTTCATCGGGCAGCTTGCTGCGCATGAACGCGGCAACCCGGGCCAGGTCCTGGGCATAGTTGCCGCTGGGCCACATGGCCGGACTGAAGCCCAGCCGCATCGTCGTGTTGCAGACCCAGGCCGGAACGAACGGCACACCGGCCGCCTGCGCGATATGATAGAAGCCCGATTTCCAGGTCCCGTCGCTTGACCGTGTGCCTTCCACCGCGATCACCAGCGCCAGTTCATCGCGGCGGGAAAACTCGGCGGCGATCTGATCGACGTAGTTGGCGCGGCTGCGCCGATCGACCGCGATACCGCCCATGTCTTCCATGAACCGCTTCAAAGGCCATTTGAACAGGGTGTGCTTGCCCATGAAATTGGGCCGGATACCCATTTCGGCAGTTCCCCCGGTGAAGAACACGAAATCCCAGTTGGAGGTATGCGGCGCTCCGGCGATGACGAACTTCTTCGTCTCCGGTAACACGCCTTCCAGTTTCCAGCCCTTCCAGCGATAGATCTTCATGATCAGTGCGCGCACAAGGCGCGAGGAAAGCGATGGTGGCCGTCCGGAGCTGTGGCCGGTGATCTGCATGTCTTGTTCGTCTCCCCCTGTGGGCGCGCCTGCTGACGCTGCCGCTTGTCCACGTTTATTACATCCGGAATACGCCGAAAGCTGGTCGTTCGGGAATGGGCGCTTCAAGGCTGGCAGCCAGCGCCAAGCCCAGCACATCACGGGTCTGGGCCGGGTCGATCACCCCGTCGTCCCACAGCCGTGCAGTGGCGTAATAGGGGTTGCCCTCGTCTTCGTATTTCTGGCGGATCGGGTCCTTGAACGCCTCGGTCTCTGCCGCCGTCCATTTCGCGGCATCGCGGTGGACGGTCGCCAGCACCGACGCGGCCTGTTCCCCGCCCATCACCGAAATGCGGGCATTGGGCCAGGTGAACAGGAAGCGCGGGGAATAGGCCCTTCCGCACATCCCGTAATTGCCCGCGCCAAAGCTGCCGCCGATCAGGATGGTGATCTTGGGCACGGTGGCGGTGGCGACTGCGGTGACCAATTTGGCCCCATGCTTGGCGATCCCTTCGGCTTCGTACTTGCCGCCGACCATGAAGCCACTGATGTTCTGCAGGAACAGCAGCGGCACCTTGCGCTGGCAGGCCAGTTCGATGAAGTGAGCCCCTTTGACGGCGCTTTCGGAAAACAGCACCCCGTTATTGGCCAGAATCGCCACCGGCATGCCCCAGATATGGGCAAAGCCGCAGACCAGGGTGCTGCCGTAATGCGCCTTGAACTCGTGAAACTCGCTGCCATCGACCAGCCGGGCGATGACTTCGTGAACGTCGTAGGGCGCGCGGACATCGTCAGGGATAATGGCGTAGAGGTCCTCCGCATCGTACCTCGGGTTGCGCGGCTCTGTCAGTGGCAGGCGGTGATCGTGGCGGGGACCAAGGTGGGACACGATATCGCGCACGATGGTCAGCGCGTGCTCGTCATTCTCGGCCAGGTGATCGACCACGCCGCTCTTGCGGGCATGCAGGTCGCCGCCGCCCAGATCCTCGGCACTGATTTCCTCACCCGTCGCGGCCTTCACCAGGGGCGGGCCGGCGAGGAAGATCGTGCCCTGTTCGCGCACGATCACCGTTTCGTCCGACATCGCGGGCACATAGGCCCCGCCGGCGGTGCAGCTGCCCATCACGCATGCGATCTGCGGGATGCCTTTGGCGCTCATGTTCGCCTGGTTGAAGAAGATCCGCCCGAAATGGTCACGGTCCGGAAAGACCTCGGCCTGGTGCGGCAGGTTGGCCCCGCCGCTGTCGACCAGATAGATGCAGGGCAGGTGGTTCGTCTCGGCAATCTCCTGCGCGCGCAGGTGCTTCTTGACCGTCAGCGGGTAATAGGTCCCGCCTTTCACCGTGGCATCGTTGGCGACGATCATGCACTGGCGCCCGGCAACCCGCCCGATCGCCGTGATGATCCCGGCGCCGGGAATATCCTCGCCATAGACGCCGTCCGCCGCCAGCTGGCCCAATTCCAGCAGCGGCGAGCCGGGATCGAGCAGCCGTTCCACCCGTTCGCGCGGCAGCAGCTTGCCGCGGCTGGTGTGCCGTTCGCGGGCGCGTTCATCCCCGCCCAGCGCGGCCTGGGCCACGCGCGCGCGCAGTTCCTGCGCCAGCGCCCGGTTATGCGCCGCGCGGGCCCGGGCTTGCGGGTCCTCAGGGTTGAGGCTGGTGGGAAGGACGGGGGCGCTCATCAATTCGCCCCGATAAGTTCGCGCCCGATCAGCATCCGGCGGATTTCGTTGGTCCCCGCACCGATATCGAGCAGCTTGGCATCGCGCAGATAGCGTTCTACCGGCCAGTCCCTGGTATAGCCCGCGCCGCCCAGCGCCTGGACTGCTTCACCGGCCACCCGGAAGGCGTTCTCGCTGGCCAGCAGGATCGCGCCGGCGGCATCAAAACGGGTGGTCTGACCCGCATCGCAGCTCTTGCCCACAGCATAGGTATAGGCACGGGCCGATTGCAGCGCGACATACATGTCCGCCACTTTGGCCTGCATCAGCTGGAACGTGCCGATCGGTTTGCCGAACTGCTTGCGCTCGCGCAGGTAGGGGATGACCGTATCGAGGCAGGCCTGCATGATGCCCAGCTGAAGACCCGCCAGCACCACGCGCTCGTAATCCAGCCCGCTCATCAGCACGCCCACGCCGCCATGCAGCGGGCCCATGATCCGGTCTTCGGGAATGAAGCAGTCGCTGAACACCAGCTCGGCGGTGGGGCTGCCGCGCATGCCCATCTTGTTGATCTTCTGGCCGATCGAAAAACCCTCGTCGTCCTTTTCGATCAGGAAGGCGGTGATGCCGCGCGATCCGGCCTCGGGCGCGGTCTTGGCATAGACGACCAGCGTGTCGGCATGGCTCGCGTTGGTGATCCAGAACTTCGTGCCGTTGAGGACAAAGCCGCCCGACACGGCATCGGCCCTCAGCTTCATCGAGACGACGTCCGAACCGGCCCCGGCCTCCGACATGGCGAGCGAGCCGACATGCTCGCCCGAAATCAGCTTCGGCAGATACTTGGCCTTCTGCTCGTCATTGCCCCAGCGGCGGATCTGGTTGACGCAGAGGTTCGAATGCGCGCCGTAACTGAGGCCGAGCGAGGCCGAGGCGCGGCTGACTTCCTCCACCGCGATCACATGGTCAAGATAGCCCAGGCCCAGCCCGCCCCATTCCTCTTCCACGGTGATCCCGTGCAGGCCCAGCGCGCCCATCGCCTGCCACAGCTCGGCGCGGGGGAACCAGTCTTCTGCATCGATTTTTGCCGCCAGCGGGGCGATCTGTTCATCGGCAAACCGGCCCGCTGCCTCGCGGATCATCCGGGCGCTTTCGGGCAGGTCAAAATCGAAATCGGGGGTCGCGCGCATCAGCAAGGTCCTCTCTTGATCCAGCGCATAGCAAGCAGCGCGGCCCGCGCAAAGAAGTTACAGGCGAAAGCAACTTCGCAAAGCCGCGCTGCCGTTCTAGGCTGCCAAGCAAGGAAAGGACCCGCCCATGACGCACGCCCGCCCGCTGACCCGGCTCGACACGCACGAGGTGTTCAACCAGCCCCCGCCGCTGCTGGACATCAACCTTTATGCCGGCGATCGCGCGCTGGGCCTCGGTATCCGCGCTGCCGGCGCGCAAAGCCACACCGAACGGCTGACCGCGCTGGGCGCAAGGGTCGGCAGCGCCGAAGTGCAGGACTGGGGGGTGGAAGCCAACCGGGTCCTGCCGGTGCTTGACAGTTTTGACCGTTATGGCCACCGGGTCGATGAAGTGAAGTTTCACCCGGCCTATCACCGGCTGATGGACCTGGGGCTGGGCAGCGGTTTTGCCGCGGTCGCCTGGAATGGCGAGCCGGCGGGGCATGCGGCGCATGCCGCAATCCTCTATCTGATGACCCAGGCCGATGCCGGGACCTCCTGTCCGATGACCATGACCTATGCCGCCGTGCCCGCGCTGATGGCGCAAGCGGCTGTGGCCGATGAATGGGTCCCGCGGATCCGCTCTGCCCGTTACGATCCCGCCTTCCGTCCGGCGGCCGAAAAAGCCGGCGTGACCATCGGCATGGCCATGACCGAAAAGCAGGGCGGATCCGATGTGCGCGCCAACACCACCCGCGCGGTGCCGACTGGCCTCGATGGTTGGTACGCGCTGACAGGCCACAAGTGGTTCTGCTCGGCCCCGATGTGCGATGCATTCCTGACGCTGGCCTATGCCGAGGGCGGCCTGACCTGTTTCCTGGTGCCGCGCTGGTTGCCGGACGGGGAGCGCAACGCGGGTTTTCGGGTAATGCGGCTGAAGGACAAGCTGGGCGACAAGTCCAACGCCTCGTCCGAAATTGAATACCACGGTGCGCTGGCCCAGCGTGTCGGGGATGAAGGACGCGGGGTGGCAACGATCATCCGCATGGTCCAGCTGACCCGGCTCGATTGCGTGATGGGTTCCGCCGGGCAGATGCGTGCGGCCCTGGCTCAGGCGCTGTGGCACACCGCCCACCGCACCGCCTTTCAGAAGCGGCTGATCGACCAGCCCGCGATGAGCGCGGTGCTGGCCGACCTGGCGCTGGAAAGCGAGGCAGCGACCCTGCTTGGCCTGCGCCTTGCCGCCGCGATCGATGCGGGCGATCCGCTCGCCCGGCTGCTCACCCCGCTGGCCAAGTACTGGGTCTGCAAGCGCGCGCCGGGCATGGTTTATGAAGCGATGGAGGCCCACGGCGGGGCCGGCTATGTCGAAGCCGGACCGATGCCGCGCCTGTTCCGCCAGTCGCCGCTCAACGCGATCTGGGAAGGTTCCGGCAACGTCATCGCGCTGGATGTGCTGCGCGCGCTGGGCCGAGAGGCGGATTCGGTTGAGGCGGTGCAGCACTGGCTGCTGGCCCAGCGGGGCCGCAACGCGCTTTACGATGCCTGGGTTGCCGGTATCGACCTTGCCAAGGCCAACGAAGCCACCGCCCGCCTGATGGTGGAACGCGCGGCGCTGGCTGCGCAAGCGGCAGTCCTGCTGGAATGGGACAGCCCCCTGGCCGATGCCTTCTGCACCCTGCGGCTGGGAGAGCGCGGCATGGCCTATGGCGCGTTTGATGCGCAGGTGGACTGCGCCGGGATTATCCAGCGCGCGATGCCGGGGTAGCGCAGTTTATCGCCGACGATCGCGCATCGAAATCAATGCGTGCTCCGGCACTTATGATAACCGCTGGCCCAAACTTCCGATCTGGTGGGTAGATGGGCGCGCAACGTGCCCTAACGCCCTGCCTTGATCGGCAGGGTCACGCAAAACGGGGCTTCCGCAAAGTCCATCCGCCACAAGGGTGGACGGATCGCGACTAATTCGTTGCGCAGGGCAGGGCTGATCCAGAGCGTCACGCGCCGTCCGCCGCTCACAGCCATGCCCTCCATGCCTTCTTGCGATCTTGCCCCGCCGTCGTGCCCATCAACTTGGCTTGGGCAAGTCTGATAGTCCCATTGGTGCCTGCAAAGGCTGCAAATTCGCAGGCCCATCTGCCGAGATAGGCTGAAGTGGCAACGCCAAGTACCAAGAGGGAAAGGCCTGTAAATACCCGCTCGAACGAAGAGAGTGCTGCGGCGTGCTCCGTCCTCCGCCACTCGCGGTAGCGCAAGATTGGCAGAAATGCGCCGCCGGCATAACATGGGCCAATCAAAAGGACTGGAACGTGGATCAGAAGCGCCGTGTTGCCAGGTCTTCGCGGGTAATCACTGACGCCAGCGGCAAGATGATCAAGATGGCAACAAGCCAGCGGCTCCCCTAGATGCCCCCCTAAAACCCCGCCCCGCCGGGCCAGTTCGGACTGGCCAGCCCCATCACCTTGAACAGCAGCCCCATCTGGCCTTCGCCAATCAGGCGATCGCGGGCGCTGGCGATGGCGGCGGCGTGTTCGGGGGCGCGTTCGCTCAGGGCCTGGGCGCGGGCCTCGATGCCGAGGTTGCGCAGCCAGCGGCCCTGCGGGACCGTGCCGAGCCACCTGCACCCGCGCGAGAGGGCAATGGGGGCCAGCGTGGCGAAATCGACATGGGCGGTCAGGTCCGCCTCGCCGGGATTGACGAAGGGATCGACTTTCAGGTGATCGCGCACCGCCTGCAGGGTGGAACCATCGCGGATCTGGTCATGCCCGTAATCGATGAACAGCGCCGCGCCGCCCTGTTCGACCAGCCGCCCGGCCACTTCATAGACCGTGGCGGCAGCGCCGGGGCAGGTCTCGATGATCGTGCCGACCTCGGCGCTCCGGCGCGCTTCCGGCACGGCGGCGTCCATCGGCTGGCTGCCGGCGACGCAGACGAAGCGTTCGCCTTCCGGCACCACCATCCGCTCGCGCCAGCCTTCGGGCGTTTTGACCAGTTGCCGCACCGGCAGGGCATCAAGGAACTCGTTGGCAACCAGCAGGATCGGGCCATAGGGCGGGATGGTGGAGAGGTCATGGTGCCACTGCGCCTGCGGCAGCGCGGCCAGTTGCACGTCCTGCAGTTGCGGTGAGGTCTCGACCAGGTGGACCTGCGGCTCCAACCCGTAGCGCTTGGCGGCGCGCAAGGCATCGACTGCCAGTGTGCCGCGCCCTGGACCCAGCTCGACATAATGGACCGGCTCCTCACGCCCCGCGTTGATCCACATGTCGGCCAGCCACAGCCCGATCAGTTCGCCGAACATCTGGCTGATTTCCGGCGCGGTGATGAAATCCCCGGCGCTACCCAGCGGGTCCTTCGATCCGTAATAGCGGGCGTTCGCTTCGCCCATGTAATGCATCAGGCTGATCGGACCGGTGCTGGCGATCAGCCGCCGGAACATCGCCGCCAGCGTGTCCGGCTGGGCAGGCTTCCCGCTCCTTTGGGGGCGGGGGCCGCGCTGTTCAGTTCCGGCCGCATCAATGCGCGGACCACGAAGATCAGGCCGAACAGGATCACCGGAATGGTCAGCCACTGGCCCATCGACAGGCCGGTGGTGCGGGCCAGTTCGGCCAGCTGGGCATCGGGTTCGCGGAAGTATTCAGCCACGAACCGGCCAATGCCCAGGATCACGGTGAACAGGCCCATCAGCAGGCCCGGTCGCCAGCGCGCGCGGGTATACCAGAACAGTGGCATCAGGATCAGCAGCGGCAGCAGTCCTTCCAGCCCGGCCTGATAAAGCTGGCTGGGATGGCGCGGCAGATCACCTGCGCTGCCGAACACGATCGCCCAAGGCACGTCCGGCCCGGCGACGCGGCCCCACAGTTCGCCATTGACGAAGTTGGCGAGGCGGCCGAGCAGCATGCCGACCGGCACCGAAACAGCAATATAGTCGGCCACGCGCAGCACCTGCAATTGACCCCGCCAGCTGACCCAGATCATCGCCAGGGCCACGCCGATCAGCCCGCCGTGAAAGCTCATGCCCCCATGCCACAGCTGGACCAGCTCGCCGGGATGCGCCCACAGGCTGGGGATGCCGGTATCGCCGCCGGTGTAGAAGGTGGCATAACCCAGCCGCCCGCCCAGGATCACGCCCAGCGTGCAGTAAAAGAACAGGTCGTCGATATGGCGCTGGGCCATCGGCGCGCCGGGGGCCCTGGCGGCCTTGGTGGTGTGCCAATAGGCAAACAGGATGCCGACCAGATAGGCCAGGGAATACCAGCGCAGCGCAAAGCCGCCGATGGTGAACACATTGGGGCTGAGGCCCAGGTCTTCAAAGTGGATCGGTGCAGCGGCTCCGCCGGCAGCCAGCGTTGCAAGCGATAGTGACAGCAAGTGTCGAACCCCTTAGATGAATATCCGGCCCGATGGGCGCTTCGGCGCCGCTTGTGGCACAGAGCAGTCCGGGAGACAAACCCGGCGTACCGTTTTGGAGAGAAACCCAGGGGGAGCGCGGAAGGGGCGCGGCTCGCTCGCAACTGACAAGAAGGATGCCGCATGCGCAGCGAACTCGATACCGCGCTGGATGATGTTGTTGCCCGTCTGACTGCCCCCGGCGCGATGCTGGAAACCATCCCCTTTGAAAGGTATGGCCGCCAGCTGCCGATGCTGAAGAACGCGCCGCCAACCCTGCCGGTGCTGTTCGAAATGTTCTGCGCCCAGCACGGCGATGCCGAATTCCTGGTCGATGGTGATATCCGCCTGACCTTTGCCCAGACCTGGGCCGCGGCCCGCAAGGTGGCCGGCGGGCTGGTGGCCGGGCATGGCGTGCAGAAGGGTGACCGGATCGGGATTGCCGCGCGCAATTCCAGCAACTGGATCATCGCCTATATGGCCGTGCTGATGGCCGGCGGCTGCGCCTGTCTATTGAACGGCTGGTGGAGCGGTGAGGAAATGGCCGCCGGGATCGAGCTGACCGGCTGCAAGATCGTGCTGGCCGACAAGCAGCGCGCCGCCCGCATTGCCGAGCTTGATGTGGACACCGCGGTGGTGCTGTTCGAGCATGATTGCCCGGCCGAGCAAGGCCTGGCCGCGCTGCTCGCCAAGGGCGGCGATGCCGATACCCCGCTGCCGGCGCTGACCAGCGATGATCTGGCCACGATCCTTTACACGTCCGGGTCCACGGGCCTGTCAAAGGGGGCGTGGAGCGACCATCGCAGCGTCACGCAGGCGGTGTTCAGTTACGTTGCCCAGACGCTGACCATCCTCACCATGATGACCGACAAGGGTGAAGCGCCTAGCTCGCAGCCGTGCAGCCTGGTCAACGTGCCGCTGTTCCACGTGACCGGCGAAGTCCCGCTGTTCCTGCAGTCCTTTGTTATCGGCCGCAAGCTGGTGCTGATGCCCAAGTGGGATGCGGAAGAGGCGATGCGGCTGATCGAGAAGGAAAAGGTCACCTATTTTGTCGGCGTGCCGCTGATGAGCTTCGAAATCGCGACGCACCCCAACCGCGACAAGTACGATCTTTCCAGCTGCGTGTCCTTTGCCGCCGGGGGCGCTCCGCGCCCGGTCGATCACGTCCGCCGGATCAAGGACGCGCTGCCCCATGCCTTCCCGCTGCTCGGCTATGGCCTGACCGAAACCAACGCGGTGGGCTGCGGGAATCTCAACGAAAATTACCTCGCCAAACCCGGTTCGACCGGCACGGCGACCAAACCGCTGGTCGAAATCGGCATCCTCGACGATGCCGGCAACCTGCTGCCGGCCAAGACGACCGGTGAAGTGGCCTTCCGCTCGATCTGCAATTTCGGCGGCTACTGGGAAAACCCCGAAGCCACTGCTGCCGCGATCACTGCCGATGGCTGGTTCCGCACCGGCGATCTTGGCTATCTCGATGAGGACGACTACCTGTTCATCGTTGACCGCAAGAAGGATATCATCATCCGCGGCGGCGAGAATATCAGCTGCATCGAGGTGGAAGAAGCGATCTACGCCCACCCCGATGTGGCCGAGGCCAGCGTGTTCGGCATGCCGGACGAAAAGTTCGGTGAGCAGCCGACCGGGGTCTATCTGGTCGAGGAAGGCCGGACCCTGTCAGAGGAAGACCTGAAGGCTTTCCTGCTGCAGCACATCGCCCCCTTCAAGGTGCCGGTGCGGCTGTGGCAGGAAACGGAAACCCTGCCCCGTCTTGGCACTGAAAAGGTTGACAAGCGGGCGCTGAAAGCCCGCTACCTGCCGGTGTGGGAAGCAGAGAACACTGCATGAACGTAGATAATTGTCAGTAATGATAGGATATAGGTCAAGTCAAAATTACGCATTATATTTCTACTTGACCCTTGTCTTTGCTCTGATAAATTCGAAATGCCAATGCAACTGGCATCGTTGATCAAAGGAGTGCGCACGATCAAAGGAGTGCGCACATGGCAAAATTTGGAGCAAAATTTGGAAAGGTCCTTGCAATTTCTCTCGCGGCCGCAGGCTTTGCGGCTTCGGCGGGGATTGCGAACGCGACTGGATATATCCGCATCGGCGATGAATGTTTCTTCAACGCCGGTGGAAGTTATCCGGTCCTGATCCAGATCCCTTGCCCCGACGAGGTGAGTGAGAATCCGTAAGATCCGTGTGGATGCTGCTGCACGGCAGCATCCACCTCACAACTTTAGCGATCTTGCGAGTCGGATTTAGGTTCCAAAGTCATGGCTTCCCATAATCGGACAAGGCTCGAACGGGTTTTCTACAGATGAATTGGCAGAAGTTGATTGGTCTGGCGGCTTTTTTTCTGGTGCCGCTCATGTTTTCGGGCCGATTAAGTTCGGCAACCATTTCAGAACAACCGAATGGCTCAGAAGTCATCACGGTCTTGGGTAATCGCGGCGAACAGGCCGGCATTGCCGGAAGCCAGGCCAAGGCGATTACCCTTCGTCCAGCAATCGATACGCCCCTGTCGCGCCATTATCAGCCGATTTGTCTCAGGCTGTTCGGGATTGATCCTGCCTATGGTGAACCGATCGCCGACCGCATTCGCAATAACATCCGTTGGCTAGGATTGCCGGTCGGCAAGGAAAATTGCCAGCCAAACGTCTGGATCGGCTTCTTCAGCAACAGCAAGGCCGAGGTTGAGCGGTTACGCAAGCGGGAGCCGGCAATGTTCGCCTCGCTCGCACCGCATGAATTCAAGCGCATCTTTGCAGGGAGCGGGGCTGTGCAGGTCTGGCACGCAACCGAAACACGCAGCCTTGATGGCAGGCCAATTCCGGTCGTCAGGGTCCAGATTGGCGATAGCCTGAGCGGGCGGGATATCGAGACTGGCTACAATGCCCAATATCGCGCTGGCCGCCTGGTCTCGCCCATTCGCAACGATATCAATGGAACGATCGTGGTTTTTGATCGTGGCCGCGCAAATGGCCTGACGATCCAGCAATTGGCCGACTATGCCACCTTCCGAATTCTTGCCCCGGTTCAGGACTTTGCTCAAGTCGAACCAAACGCTCTTCCCTCCATTCTCCAGCTCTTTACGCCGGGCGCGATGCCGCCGGACGGGCTGACCGAATTCGATTGGGCGTATCTTGCCGCCTATTACAAGCTCGATCGGGGAGCAGGGGCTAGCGCGGTGCATGATGCGACGAGGCGGGCCATGCTGGACGGGACCGGTCAGAAGCTGCGGGAAAAGGCAGCCGCCGATTGACCGAAAAGGTTGACAAACGCGCGCTGAAAGCTCGTTACCTGCTGGTGTGGGAGGCAGAACGGCAATCGCGCGGTTGAGCATGGCTGCCCCGGTCTTTGAAATGCCCTTTATTCAATAGTATATTGACTCCATCCCAGTCTGATATAGCTTCAAGCGGCCAATGCAACTGGCTTCATTGTCTGAAGGAGTGCGCGCATTTGAAGGAGTGCGCGCATTTGAAGGAGTGCGCGCATTTGAAGGAGTGCGCGCATTTGAAGGAGTGCGCGTATGAACAGGAAATTGTTGCTTGCAATACTTGGGGCAATGCTTGCCGCCGGAACGGCCATGCCAAATGTCGCCAATGCGACCGGGTATGTGCGGATCGGGGACAAATGCTATATCGATATTGGCGCGCCGGGTTCAAACGCGCCAGCTCCAAACGTGGGTTATCCCGTCCTGGTGCAGGTCGCTTGCCCGGATGAGGTCAGCGAGAACTCTTGAGCAGCCCTGTGGCGGCATGGTCGCAGCGTGCCAATGATCATGCCGCCGCAATGTTGAGCTCTGGTTTGGTCGAGAGGAGGGTGCCTGAATGGCGGTGAGGCTGGCGAGCATTGCGATGGCTATCATCCTTGGCGGAGTCTCCAGTTTGGCCTTGGCCGGAGCGACACCAAGCGAGAGTGAAAGCATCGTCGTCCTTGGCGATCGCGCAGAGCAAGCCGGCCTTGCTGCCGACCAGGCCCTTGCCATCACCATGCGTCCGGGCGTCGATTACCCGTTGCCGCGAAGGTATGGGCCAATCTGCGTGAAAGTCTTCGGTATAGCCCCCGCCTTTGGCAATCTCGTTGCGGAGCGCATCGGCGGGAACGCGAAGGCTTTGGGGCTTGCTGTTGCCAAGCCCGGCTGTGAGCCAAACCTGTGGATCGGCTTTTTCCGGGATAGCAAAAAGCAGGTTCAGCAGCTGCGTAAGAAGGATCCGGCTTTTTTCGCAACATTGGACCGATTGGACATCAAGAGAATCTTCAAAGGCAGCGATGCGGTTCAGGTTTGGCATGCTTCGGAAATACGAAGCGTTGACGGTCGGCCCATTCCGATCATCGAACTTGAGGTTGCCGGAAGAAAGATCGAGACAGCCTATAATCCCCAATACAGCGGCACCCGTCTTGCCTCGCCGATCCGCAACGATATCAACGCGACGATCCTGGTGTTCGATCGGGACCAGGCAAACGGCAAGACGGTGCAGCAGCTGGCCGACTATGCCACATTCCGCGCGCTCGCCCCGGTGCAGGATTTCGCGCAAGTCGCCCCGGATGCCGTTCCTTCGATCCTGATGCTGTTCACACCCGGTGCGGTTCCCCCCGATGGCCTGACCGAGTTTGACTGGGCCTATTTGTCCGCGTTCTACAAGCTGGATCGCGGCGCCAAGGCCAGCGCGGTGCATGATGCCACCAGGCGGGCGATGCTGGACGGAGCGGGGCAGAAGCTGCGGGAAAAGGCAGCCGCCGATTGACCGAAAAGGTTGACAAGCACCTGCTGAAAGCCCGTTACCTGCCGGTGTGGCAAGAGAGGCAGAAATCGAACGGGTGAGCGGCGCGCGGATTGCCAACCAGCGCGCGGTGATTGATCGCCGCGCGCTGATGGGCGCAATTGCCGATGCGGTTGCCGAAACGGGCGCGCTCAAGGCGCGGCCCCGGGTGGTGGAACTGCTGCGCGCAGCCCTCGCCTCCGGACGCGAGGAGATTGCCCGGCGGCTGCTGGAAAAGCCTTCGGCCGGGCACCTTTGCGCCGAGGCGCAGGCCTTCCTGGTCGATCAGCTGGTCCGCGTGATCCACGATCACGTGGTCGGTGAAGTCTATCCCTCGGCCAACCGCTCTTCGGGCGAGCGGCTGACGATCATGGCGGTCGGCGGCTATGGCCGGGGCGAGATGGCGCCTCATTCGGATGTCGACATCGCTTTCATCACCCCGATCAAGCAGACGCCGTGGTGCGAGCAGGTGATCGAGGCCATGCTCTATTTCCTGTGGGACCTTGGCCTCAGGGTCGGTCATTCCAGCCGCTCGCTGGACGAGATGGTGCGGATGGCGCGCGGTGACCTGACGATCCGCACCGCCATGCTGGAAGGGCGTTACGTCTGGGGCGATCAGATGCTGTTCGACGAGGCCCAGGGCCGGTTCTGGGCCGAGGTCGTCGCCGGGACCGAGCGGCAATTCGTTTCCGAAAAGCTGGCCGAACGCAACGAACGGCACAAGAAGCTGGGCGACAGCCGTTATGTGGTCGAACCCAATGTCAAGGAGGGCAAGGGCGGCCTGCGCGACCTGCACACGCTCTACTGGATCGGCAAATATATCCACCACGTCCGCGATGCCTCGGAACTGGTCCGGGTCGGCCTGCTCAGCCCGGCCGAATACCGCGCGTTTCGCCGCGCCGAGGACTTTTTCTGGGCGGTGCGCTGCCACCTCCACACCATCACCCGCCGCGCCGAGGACCGCCTGACCTTCGATCTGCAACGCGAGGTGGCGGCACGGATGCAATTTGCCGACCGCCCCGGCAAGAGCGCGGTCGAACGGTTCATGCAGTACTTCTTCCTGCAGGCCAAACGGGTCGGCCATCTGACCGGCCTGTTCCTGGCCCAGCTCGATGACCAGTTTGCCAAGAAGCAGCCGCGCGGGCTGCTGGCGGGCTTCCGCGCGCGGCGGCGGATGGTAAAGGGCTATCCGGTGTTCGGCGGGCGGGTGGGCGTGCCGTCGGACAGCTGGTTTGCCGAGGATCCGGTCCGCCTGATCGAGATCTTCGTGCTGGCCGATGCCCAGGGGCTGGAACTGCATCCCGATGCGATGCGACTGGCGGTGCGTGATGCCCGGTTGGTCGATTCCGTCCGCAATGATCCGCGCGCCAATGCCCTGTTCGTGGATCTGCTGACCAGCCGCAACGATCCCGAAACCGCGCTGCGCTGGTTCAACGAAGCCGGGGTGTTCGGCCGGTTCATGCCCGATTTCGGCCGGGTCAACGCGCAGATGCAGTTCGACATGTACCACCACTACACTGTCGACGAGCACACCATCCGCGCGATCGGGCTGATGGCCCGGATCGAGCAGGGCGAGATGAAGGCCGAGCATCCGCTGGCCAGCGCGATCATTCACAAGGTGGTCAACCGCCGCGCGCTTTATGTGGCGATCCTGCTGCATGACATCGCCAAGGGTCGGCGCGGCGACCATTCGGTGCTGGGTGCGGAAGTGGCGCTGAAGCTGGGGCCGCGATTGGGCCTGAGCGAAGAGGAAACCGGCCATGTCAGCTGGCTGGTGCGCCACCACCTGCTGATGAGCGCCACCGCCTTCAAGCGCGATCTGGCGGACTGGAAAACCATCACTGATTTCGTCGCCACGGTGCAGTCGGTCGAGCGGCTGCGCCTGCTGACGATGCTGACCATCGTCGATATTCGCGCGGTCGGGCCGGGGGTGTGGAACGGCTGGAAACGCCAGCTGATCCATGAGCTTTACGAGGCGGCCGAGGAGCGGCTGCGGCTGGGCCATGTCGAGCACGGGCGCGAACAGCGGATCAAGGCCAAGCAGCTGGCCGTGGCCGAGCGGCTGGGCGCGCGCGGCCAGCTGGTCGAAAACTACGCCCGGCAGTTCAACGATGCCTACTGGATTGCCGAACCGGACGATGTGATTGCTGCCAATCTGGTCCAGCTCGACGAGGCCAAGGGCAAGGCGCTCGATGTCCGCACGGAATACTACGCGGCGCGCGGGGCAACGTTGGTGACGGTGATCGCGGCCGACCATCCCGGTCTGTTCTACCGGATTGCCGGCGGCATCCATCTGGCCGGGGGGAATATCATCGACGCGCGCATTCACACTTCGCGCGGCGGCATGGCGGTTGACAACTTCCTGGTGCAGGATCCGCTGGGCCGGCCGTTCTTCGAGGAGAACCAGCTCGCCCGGATCGAGACGATGATTGCCGATGCCCTGGGCGGCAGGATCAAGCTGGTGCCGCAGCTCGCTGCCCGTCCGCTGGCCCGTCCGCGTGCCGATGCCTTTGAAGTGCGGCCAAGGGTGGAATTCGACAACGCGGCTTCCAACCGCTTTACCGTGATCGAGGTCAACGCCCGCGATCGTCCTGCCCTGCTCAACCGGCTGGCCCGCGCCCTGTTCGAAGCCAAGCTGATGGTCCATTCCGCCCATATCGCCACCTATGGCGAACGCGCGGTCGATACCTTCTATGTCACCGACCTGCTGGGCGAGAAGGTCGAGTCGGTCCAGCGGCTGCGCGCGCTTGAAAAGAAGCTGCTGGAAGCAGCCGACGAGCAGACCATCGAGGTGGCGGCGGCCTGAACCCGCCGCAACGGCGGGCCGGGGCGTTGCAGCGGGATGTGATCGTGGTGTGGCGGGCCGCCCTGGTCGGGCTGGCTCGGACTTTCTTCTGGTAGGCCTAGCCGGTTGCCTGTTCGGCAAACTGATCGAATGCCTCGACCGCCTGGGCAGCATACATCAGGCTGGGCCCCGCACCCATGTAGATGGCAAGGCCCATGGTCTCCATGATCTCATCGCGGCTCGCGCCGTGGTGCAGCGCGGCCTTGGTGTGAAAGGCAATGCAGCCGTCGCAGCGGATTGCCACCGCGATTGCCAAGGCCAGCAGTTCCTTGGTCTTGGTATCGAGGGCGCCCCCGGCAGTGGCCGCAGCCGCCATGGCCGAGAAGCTCTTCATGACTTCAGGGCTGCCGAGGCGCACTTGTTTGATTGCAGCAGAAAGCTCTGCCGCCATGGCGGGCCAGTCCTTGTGCATGACCGTTGCTTCGCTCAGCGCGCCAGGTGCTGGATCTTGTTGGCGACCAGCCAGGACACCGGCAGCGCCACGATGAAGCCGATCGCTGCGGCAATCACGATCGGCTTCCAGCCTGCCAGGTTGGCCGCCAGTACGCCGGTTACTCCGATGCCCATCAGCGTGGTGGAAATCACCGCATGCAGAATCCACATCAACCTGTTCATTATTGGCCCCCCTTGCAAAAGTGGCGATCGATTCGAATGTCAGGTCTATCTAATGCAAATGATCGGAGGTCGTTGATCCCGGTCAAGCCCATGGTGGCTTTGGCTATTGAGTTCTGGAGATTGCCGTGACCGAATTGCTCGATCCCGTCCTGGTGTCCTGTCCGAATTGCGCTGCGCTCAATCGGGTACCGGCGGCCAGGCTGGGGCAGGGGCCGACCTGCGGCAAATGCAAGTCGGCGCTGTTTGCCGGAAAGCCGCTCAACGTGAATGCCGTACAATTTGACCGGCATGTGTTCAAAGGCAGCTTGCCTGTTCTGGTCGATTTCTGGGCCGAATGGTGCGGGCCGTGCAAGGCGATGGCCCCGGCCTTTGCCGAAGCGGCGCGGGCGCTGGAGCCGCAGGTGCGGCTGCTCAAGGTTGAGACTGACCGGGTGCCGGACCTGGCCCGGCGCTATGGTATCCAGTCGATCCCGACAATGATCCTGTTCGCCGGTGGGCGGGAAGTGGCGCGGCAGAGCGGCGCCATGCCCGCCCGGGCAATCATTGATTTCGTAAGACGGAGCCTCTAGCCGATCAGGGCTTCGGCAATCTGCACCGCATTCAGCGCGGCGCCCTTGCGCAGGTTGTCCCCCACCACGAACAGCGCGAGGCCATTGTCTGCCGAGGTGTCGGGCCGCACCCGCCCGACGAAGACCGGATCCTGGCCGGTCGCTGCCAGCGGATTGGGTACGTCTGCCACGACCACGCCCGGAGCCTGGCTCAGCAGCTCGAGCGCGCGGGCCGCACTGATCGGGCGTTCGAACTCGGCATTGATCGACAGCGAATGGCCGGTGAAGACCGGCACCCGCACGCAGGTGCCCGAAACCGGCAGGCCGGGGATTTCCAGGATCTTGCGGCTTTCATCGCGCAGCTTCAGTTCTTCCTCGGTGTAGCCGTCCTCCCCCAGCACATAGTTGAGCGGCACGACATTGTGGGCGATCGGCACGGCCCACTTTTCTGCCTTGGGCAGCAGGTCCCGGTGCCCGCCTGCCGCCAGCAGGTGGGCCTGGTCGCCAACGTGGGCCAGCTGGCGGGTCAGCACGTCGATCCCCTGCTGGCCGCCGCCCGATACCGCCTGATAGGTAGAAACGACCAGCCGCTTGAGACCGGCCTCGTCGTGCAGCGGCTTCAGCACCGGCATGGCGGCCATGGTGGTGCAATTGGGGTTGGCGATGATGCCCCTCGGCAGATCCGCCATGGCGTGGGCATTCACTTCGGCCACCACCAGCGGCACCTCCGGATCGGAACGCCAGGCCGAGCTGTTATCGATCACGATCGCACCGGCCGCCGCCGCCTTGGGGGCCAGCGCCCTGGACGTGGCCCCGCCCGCGCTGAACAGGACGATATCGAGACCGGCAAAGTCGGCCCTCGCCGCATCCTCGATCGTCACCCCATCGACCACGCGCCCGGCCGACCGGGCAGAGGCGAACAGCCGCAATTGGCCGATCGGGAAATTGCGTTGCTTCAGGATCGCCAGCATCGCCGATCCGACCACTCCGGTGGCGCCGACGATGCCGACATTCAGTTGCCGGCCAGTTGCGAAACGATGAACCATGATGCTTCTCCTTCCAATTTCGGAGAGCAGGGCCGGGGTCGATCGAAGTCCTGGAAAGGAAGCCCCGCCTGCTCGGTGCGGGGCGGGTTGTCCGCCGGTGCCTTAGCCAAGCACCGCCACATCCCGTCCCGCGCAGGCGGTCGGTTTGGTGGTAATGCTAATGCTCAGGCCCTTGGACATGGCCGGCGCCTCTAACCATGGCTTGGCGCAATCGCAATGCATTTGTTGCAGTGCAGGGTGACATATTGCTGCCCTGCTTGCCGCCCCGCTATTGCGAAAACAGCGTGACCGAGCGGCCGCCGCCGCTCAGTTCGATTCCATTCGCTGCCGTCCGCCGGACGATGGTCACCCGGTCCAGCGCGCCGGCCAGCCGGTCCAGCACCGGATCATAGCCGATCGCGCAGATCGCGGCTTGACGGCGCCGCTTGGTTGCCAGCACCCCGGCCGAATAGGTGTAACCCCAGGTAAAACCGGCACAGCGCGGATCAAAGCCGATTTCCTGCCCGCCAATCGTCAGGGCAATGCCGATGGGGGCATCAACCGGCTGGCCGTCGATCCCGGCCACCCGCCATTCCCCGACCAGCGTGGCGGGGGCATCGCCGCGCGGCGTGGCCGGCGGTGCGGGCGTGCCGGCAGGCGCTGGCGGTAAAGCAGGGCGCTCTTGTTTGCAGGCTCCCGCCAGCAGGGCCGCCAGAGCGAGGACCACAGCGCCGCGCATCAGGCGCTGCGGAAGGCGTTGGTGATCGGATAGCGCCGGTCGCGCCCGAAGTGGCGGCTGCCCAGCTTGACGCCGGGAGGGGCCTGGCGGCGCTTGTATTCGGCGATGTTGAGCAGACGTTCGATCCGCACCACCACATCGCGCTCGAACCCTTCTGCCACCAGCTGATCGACGCTCTTCTCGTGCTCGACCAGCCCCAGCAGGATACCGTCAAGCACCGGATAGGGCGGCAGCGAATCCTCATCCTTCTGGTCCGGGCGCAGTTCTGCCGAGGGCGGGCGAGTGATGATCCCTGCGGGCATGACCGGGCCGTCTGGCCCCAGGCCGATCTTCGGCTTGTGGCGGTTGCGCCACCTGCTGATCGCGAAGACGGTCATCTTGTAGGCGTCTTTCAGCGGGTTGTAGCCGCCGGCCATGTCGCCATAAATCGTGGCATAGCCGACGCTCAGCTCGCTCTTGTTGCCGGTGGTCAGCAGCATCGGCCCGAACTTGTTGGAAAGGGCCATCAGCGTTACCCCGCGGATCCGCGACTGGATGTTCTCTTCGGTGATGTCGACCTTTGCATCGGCAAAGCTGTCCGCCAGCATCGTGTCGAAGGCCTCGACCGCCGGGGCGATCGGAATGGTATCATACCGGCAGCCGATCATCCGCGCGCATTGGGTGGCCAGATCAAGGCTCAACTGGCTGGTGAAGCGGCTGGGCAGCATCACGCACCACACCCGCTCTGGCCCCAGGGCATCGGCGGCGATTGCGGCGCAGATCGCGCTGTCGATCCCGCCCGACAGGCCCAGCACCACGCCGGGAAAGCGATTGCGGTCAACATAGTCCCGCAGCGCCATGACCATCGCGCAGTAGATGTCCTCCGGATGGTCGGCCAGCGGGGCAATCTCTCCCTGGTCGCAGCGCCAGCCGCCGTCTGTTCCTTTGGAGCCGGTTCGGGTCCAGCGAGTGGTGACCTCCTGCTCTTCCCAGTCCTTCATCTGCACGGCCAGCGAACCATCGCCGTTGATCACGAAGCTGGCACCGTCGAACACCAGTTCGTCCTGTCCGCCGACCCGGTTGAGATAGGCCAGCGCAAGCCCGGTATCGACCGCGCGGCGCTTGGCCACGCCGTCGATCCGCAGGGTGTCCTTGTCGATCTCGTAAGGGCTGCCATTGATGCAGATCAGCAGCTCGGCGCCGGAATCGGCCAGATGGCGGCAAACGTCCGGGTGCCAGATGTCTTCGCAGATCGGCAGGCCGATCTTCACGCCCTTGAACACCACCGGTTCGGGCAGGGGGCCAGGCTGGAACAGCCGCCGCTCATCAAACGTGCCGTAATTCGGCAGCTCGTGCTTCAGGCGCACGGCAGCGATCCTGCCCCCGTCAAGCAGCGCCACGCCATTGTGCAGCGCGCCGTCAACCACAAAGACCGATCCGACCAGCATCGCCGGACCGCCGCTGGCGGTAGCCTTGGCCATCACTTCCAGCTCTGCCGCGGCCCGCTCGATCAGGGCGGGCTTCAGCACCAGGTCTTCCGGGGGATAGCCGATCAGCTGCAGCTCGGGAAAGACGATCAGGTCTGCTCCGGCGCGGCGGGCGCGCTCGCGTGCGGCCAACATCGCGGCGGCATTGCCGGCAAGATCGCCGACCGACTGGTTGAGCTGGGCAAGCGTGATCGAAAGCGTATCGGCCATAGCGCCTTCCTAGGGCGCGTCAGGCGGTTCGCCAAGGGGATCGGGCGGGAAGCGGATTATTCCCGCCCCGGATGGTTCAACGTGCGGCCTGGCGGTTCGATTCTTCGCTTCCGAACCGGACCCGAGCGGCCCGCAGGCACGCGCGCTGTGCGCTCAGGCCGATTTCGGGCAGGTCCGGATCGTTGAGCGCGGCGCGGCACATCTCGCCCTTCGCATGCGCGATCCGGCGATCGAGCGCGGCCCGGCCTGTCGCGGTGGTGAGATCAAGGTCCGAGGTGTCGATCCGGGCGGTCACGCTGCCGGCGCCGTCGGGGACGTGCAGGCTCAGCCAATCGTGTTTCTGTTCCGTCCGGCCCAGGGCGGTGATTTCTTGCGGTTGCGCGATCGCCGCAGTTGAGGCCACGGCCATCGCCAGCGGCAGGCAGAGCAAGCGAAGGTTGGACATGGTTGGCAGTTCCTTTCCCGTTCTTGGTCTTGCGGGGTGGCCCAGCCGATCCGGACTTTGGCTTCTTGTTTTAACTGAACCGTAAAATACCCCAACAAAATGATATCACGCGTCATGCATGTTACAAGCAGTTTTAAAACTGTAACAATAGGACTAAAAGCATGAACATAAGTGTCATTTTAAGGTCATTTAAGTGTCCGATTAATTTGCCCCTGATTCGGGGGCATTGATGCTTCCGAATCGCGAAGGGGGCTTTGCACCGTCCTGCCAAGTGGCTAGCCTGCCAGCATGACCAACCTGACCGAATTTGAAACCGTCTTCGCTTCCGCCAACCTGCCCGGCGCCGTGGGCATGATCGTGGACCGGGACGGCGTGCGCTTTGCCCAGGCTCTTGGCGTGGCCGATACCGACAGCAAGGTCCCGGTCGCGCTTGACACCCCGTTCCAGATCGCCTCGATGACCAAGGCCCTGGCGACGGTGGCGGCCATGCAGCAGGTTGAAGCCGGACGGCTTGCGCTCGATGCGCCGATCGGCGATGTCCTGCCCGAACTGGCCGATGCCCAGGTGCTGACCGGGTTCGACGCCGATGGCAGGCCGCAGACCCGGCGCGCGGTTCGCCCCATTACCTTGCGCCATCTGCTGACTCACACCGCCGGGTTCGGTTATTTCTTCATCCATCCGGAACTGCTGCGGTATTTCTCTGCCGTCGGGATGCCCCCGCCCGGTTCGCTCGACGGCATCCGCACGCCGCTGCTGTTCGATCCGGGTGACAGGTGGGAATACTCGGTCGCGATCGACTGGGCGGGACTGGCGGTAGAGGCGGTGACCGGCAGCAAGCTGGGCGATTACATGGCCGAGCATGTCTTTGCCCCCCTGGGCATGACCGGCACCGGCTTTTTCGAAGCCCTGCCTGAAGGCGCCGCCAAGGTTCATGTCCGCGATGAAGGGGGAGGATTCAGGGTCCAGCCCACGTTCCTGGGCGGCGGCGAATACCACAATGCCGGCGGCGGCCTGATCAGCACCGCGCCGGATTATGCCCGGTTCGTGCGCGCGATGCTGCGCGGTGGCGAACTTGACGGCATCCGTGTGCTGAAGGCGGACACGGTGGCCGAAATGGCCCGCAACCAGGTTGCGCCCTTGCGGGCCGGATACATGGGCAGCGCCATGCCCAATCTGGCGCAGCCCTATGATACCTTCCCGGACCAGCACACCGGTTGGGGCCTTGGTTTCCTGATCAACCCGGAACCCGGCCCTAACGGCCGCAGCCCCGGCAGCCTCGCCTGGGCCGGGATTTTCAACTCCTATTACTGGATCGATCCGGCCAAGGGCCTTGGCGGGGTATTCATGAGCCAGCTGTCACCCTTTGGCGATCCCTGCGCCATGGCCTGCTTCGGCGCGCTGGAACGCATGGCTTACGGCTGATCCGGGCTCCGTCCTGCTTCGAAATCGGGCGCTGCTATTTCAACCAGTAGCGCAGCACCAGCGAAACGGCACCAAGTGCGGCGACACTGGTGGCCCAGATCAGGATAAACCAGCCAAGCCGGGTGAGCCGGGCCTTCATCAGTGGTAACCGTCCGTCCCGGTCTTGCCCCGGAATACCCAATAGGCCCATCCGGTATAGGCCAGGATCGCCGGCACGGTGATAGCGGCACCGATCAGCATGAAGACCTGGCTGCGATAGGGGGCGGCTGCCTCCCAGATCGACAGGCGGGCGGGGATGGCATTGGGCCAGATCGAAACGCCAAGGCCGGCAATGGTCAGCGCGAACAGGGCAAGGGTCAGGAAAAACGGCAAGGCCTCGCGCCTCGCTTTCAAGGCGCGGAACAGCAGCACGCTGACCACCAGAGTGGCCAATGGCACCTGGGCCGTCAGGAGAACGCCGGGAAAGGCCAGCCAGCGCTGGGCATATTGCGGCTCCAGCGTCAGCGTCATCAGGCTGACAGCGCCGATCGCTGCCAGCAGTGCGAAGGCCAGTCGCGGGGCATGGCGGTAGGCGTGTTCCTGCAGCGAGCCATCGCTTTTCCAGATCAGCCAGCACGAACCCAACAGTGCATAGCCGATGATGAGACTGCCCCCGGTCAGCAGGCTGAACGGTGACAGCCATTCCCACCAGCCCCCGGCATAAGCGCGATCGGCCACTGTGATCCCTTGCAGCAAGGCACCCAGGGCAATCCCCTGCGCCAGGGTCGCCACCAGCGATCCGAGGAAGAAGGCGGTGTCCCATACCGCCCGGTGCGTCGGATCGCGCCACCGGAATTCGAACGCCACACCACGCAGAACCAGGCCCAGCAGCATCGCGATGATCGGCGCGTAAAGCGCTGGCAGGATAATTGCGTAGGCAAGCGGGAACGCCGCCAGCAGGCCCCCGCCGCCAAGGATCAGCCAGGTTTCGTTGCCGTCCCACACCGGCGCGATCGAATTCATCGCCGTATCCCGCTCCGACCCGACCTTGAGGCTCGGGAACAGGATGCCGATGCCCAGATCGAACCCGTCAAGCACGACGTAGGCGACAATCGCAAAGCCGATGATGCCCGCCCAGATAACGGTCAGATCGATCATCGCACCACTCCATCAAGCAGGGCCGGGGCAGGGGTGATTCCTGCCGTCCGGGTTGGCATGTCCTGCGGCGCGGCTTCATGCGCTGCGGGCGCCTTGCTCATCAGGCGCAGCAGGTACAGGATCCCGGATCCGAACACGGCGAAATAGGTTATCGCAAAGGCAGTCAGGGATGCTGCAACGGCAGGCGCGTCCAGTGGCGAGGCGCTATGCGCTGTGCGCAGCAAGCCATAGACCGTGAAGGGCTGGCGACCCACTTCGGTCACGATCCATCCGGCAAGCACGGCAACAAAGCCGGCCGGCCCAAGGGCAACTGCGGCGCGGTGCAGCCAGACCGTGTCGTAAAGCCGGCCGCGCAGGCGCTGCACCAGGCTCCACACGCCCAGTCCGACCATGGCCAGGCCAAGCCCAACCATGACCCGGAAAGCCCAGAATACGATCCCGACCGGCGGCTGATCCTCTTGCGGAATGGTATCAAGCCCGGCCAGCGGCGCATCGGGGTCGTGCTTGAGAATCAGCGACGATGCCTTCGGAATGGCAATGGCGTGGCGCACAGTGCGGGCTTCGCTATCGGGAATGCCGAACAGAATCAGCGGCGCGCCATTCGGATGGCTCTGATAGTGGCCTTCCATGGCCATCACTTTCGCTGGCTGGTGTTCCAGCGTGTTAAGGCCGTGCATGTCGCCGGCCAGCACCTGCAATGGCGCAACGAGGACCGCCATCCACATGGCCATCGAGAACATCTTGCGCGCGCCGGGGTTGGACCGGTCGCGCAGGAGATGCCATGCACCGACTGCGCCCACCGCAAAGGCCGTTGTCAGATAGGCTGCCAAGACCGTGTGGACCAGGCGATAGGGAAAGCTGGGATTGAACACGATATCCCACCAGCTGGGTCCGGGCAGGAACTGGCCGCTCGCGCCAATTTCAAAGCCGGCCGGGGTCTGCATCCAGCTGTTGACGGCGAGAATCCAGAACGCCGAGATGAAAGTGCCGATGGCCACGGCGCAGGTGGCCACGAAGTGCAGCCGCCGCCCGACCTTGTTGATGCCGAACAGCATGACACCAAGAAAGCCGGCTTCAAGGAAGAAGGCTGTCAGTACTTCATAAGCCATCAGAGGTCCGATCACCGGACCTGCCTTGTCCGAGAAAACTGACCAGTTCGTTCCGAACTGATAGGACATCACCAGGCCGGAAACCACACCCATCGCGAAGACGACGGCAAAGATCTTGAGCCAGTAGCGGTAAAGGTTGGCGTAAACGCCTCGCCCTGTTTTCAGCCAAAGGCCTTCAAGCACCATGAGGTAGCTGGCCAGACCGATCGAGAAAGCAGGAAACAGGAAGTGAAAGCTTACGGTAAAGGCAAACTGGGCCCGCGCGAGCAGCATGGCGTCCATTGATTTCTCCCCGCAGCCG